>JACQGO010000187.1 GCA_016199485.1 Betaproteobacteria bacterium | reverse complement strand
GGGATGTTTGCGTTTGAACTCTCGTCGCCCGGGCAAACGGCAAAGAAGAGGAGGAGTCATGAAGAGCCAAATTTACAGCGCGAAGAGACGACAATTTCTTGGATCGATGGCGGGCGTAGGGGCGGGGTTCCTGTGTCCGCTCTTGTCCTCAGCGGCGAAGGCGGACACGATCTCGGAAGCGAAGGCAGAGAACGGCTTCATGCTTTACAGCGGTGCTGCATTGGCGCTGAACACCGAGTTGTTGGCGGCGTTCCGGAAGCAATATCCGTTCGTGAAGGAATCGAAGCTCGTCCGCGCCGGGGGCCCCGCTCTTTTTGAGCGCATAGAAACGGAGTATCGCGCAGGGAGAGTGCTGGGCGATGTCATATTTACCGCCGGCACCGTCTGGCCCAAATGGGTGGAAGAGGGCAAGATTCTGAAGTATGACTCGCCGGAGTACAAATACTACCCTCCGGAATACAAGATCGATGGATACGTCGCAGCGGTACGGGCCGCGACGATGACGCTTGCCACGAATACGCAAAGGGTGGGCAAGCAGATCCGGCCTCGCCGCTATCAGGATTTGCTTCGCCCCGAATTCAAGGACGGTGTCATAGGGATAGCGGATGCAAGGCAATCCAACCAGGGACGGGAATGGTATACCGTGACGCGGCACTATCTGGGCAGGGATTTCATGGTGAAGCTTGCGCAGCAGCGACCACTGGTCATCCGCGGGGGCGGTGACCTCATTGCCCGGCTGATTTCCGGCGAGGTGGGGGTTGCCGTGCAAACCTCGGACCGGGCGATCGCCGCCAAGCGTAAAGGAGCGCCGATCGAAGTGGCGTGGCCGGAGGAGGGAGTGGTTCTCGCGCCTGGTTATGCGGGGATCATGGCGAAAGCGCCCCATCCCGCGACGGCGAAATTGTTCATGGACTTTCTCATGGGCGGCAAGGGGCTTGATATTCTGGCTACGAAGGGGGCGTACCACATTTTGCGGCAGGGCACTCAACCGGCGCCGGATGTGCCGGGCGTCTCTGCGCTCAAGATCTGGAAGTTCGACGAGAAGAAGATCGCGGAGATGACCAACGAAATCAACAAGGAATTCTCGGAGCTCTTCACGTAGCAGGTTGATGCAAAATGGTCTGTCATTCCCGCTTTCGCGGGAATGACAGTCATAGACATTGTCGCGGGCTTTTGCATCAACCTGTTAGGGTTTCTTGGCGCCGGCGCGTATGTCAGGGAAGCGATGATCGATGGTCTACGAGGGGCCGTTCGAGGAAAGTTTCGACGTCATCGTGGTGGGCTTCGGATTCGGAGGGGCCGCAACCGCGATCGAGGCGCACGACCACGGCGCCCGCGTGCTGCTGATCGAAAAGATGCCGCATCCCGGCGGCATCTCGATCTGCGCCGGGGGCGGCATACGCTGCGCGAAAGAAGAGCACGGGGCACTCGAATACATCAAGGCCACGAACGCGGGTACCACTCCGGATCACGTGTTGCGCGAATACGTGCGCGGAACGCTCGAGCTGGAAAGCTGGTTTCGCAGGCTCGCCCGGGTCAACGGCGCGGAGATCGGCCTGCGCGACCGCCAGGCCAACTATCCTTTCCCGGGATCCCGGAGCTTCCAATACGTCCTGGTGAAATCGGTGCCGGGATTCGATGCCGCAAGCGAATATCCCCACGTCCACGGCGCGCGCGACGGCGTCATGGTGTTCAAGGTCGTGCATGACAACGTCAAATTCCGGGGTATCGAGGTGCGCTATGATTACGCAGCCGAGCGGCTCCTCACCAACGGCAATGGGGAAGTGCGGGGTTTGCGGGTCAGCAGCGGCGGCAGGCGTTTCGCGTTGGCCGCGCGAAGAGCGGTCGTGCTAGCCTGCGGCGGTTTCGAGGCGGACTACGAGACGCAGAAACAGATCTGCCGCATGCGTTTTCTGCAAAGCGTGGCGACATGCGCCAACACCGGGGACGGCATCCGCATGGCGCAGGAAGCCGGCGCCGGGCTGTGGCACATGTGGAATCTGCACGCGAGCTACGGGTTCCGCTCCCCCGATCCCGCCTGCCCGTTCGCGATCCGGGTCAAGCGCCTGCCCGATTGGACGCCGAACGCGGGAGCACCGGGCGGGGAATGGAGCACATGGAAGACCTCCGACGTGCTTCCACAGATGTCGTGGATTCTTCTGGACCGCGAGGGGCGGCGCTTCATGAACGAGTATCCGCCTTATCTTCAGGACACCTCGCACCGGTCCCTCGATGTATTCGATACGGTGAATCTGCGGTTCCAGAACCAGCCGGCCCATCTGGTGGTCGATGACGAGGGGCGCAAGCTCTATCCGCTCGGCCATCAGGTCTTCAACGACGGCGCATGCCAGCCGTATCGCTGGAGCCAGGATAACCTGCGTGAGGTCGAGACCGGGGTTCTCAGGCGCGCCGCATCGATCGAAGAACTCGCACGCATCATCGGGTCCGATCCCGCGGTGCTCGATGCGACGATCAAGCGCTGGAACCGGTTCTGCGCGGAGGGCAGGGACGCCGATTTCGGCCGCCCGCCGGTGAGCATGACGCCCGTAGCGACCCCGCCTTTCCTCGTCGGCGAGGTCTGGCCGGTCTTATCGAACACGCAGGGCGGGCCGGTACATGACGAACGACAACGCGTGCTGAACAGCTTCGGCGAGCCCATACCACGGCTCTACGAGGCCGGCGAGCTCGGCAGCATCTGGGGCCACCTGTATCTGGGCGGCAGCAATCTCTCGGAGTGCTTCGTCACCGGGCGGATCGCCGGGCGCGAGGCGGCCCGTCATTCGCCCTGGAGCTGAGAGCGTCTGACATAAGTGAGACGGCTCCTCACTTCCCGGACCTTCGTCCTTGCCGGCGCCGTGCTGGTCGTGCTCTATCTCGCCGGCGTGCCTTTGCTGATGCTGCTCTACGGCAGCGTGCGCAGCGCGCGGGTGGGCGACCCCGCCGCCGTGTTCACGCTGCAGAACTACGCCAAGGCGTATCTCGACAAGGAGTTCTACCGGCTTCTGCTGAATTCGGTTTATTTCAGCCTCGGCACGTGTGGCATGTCGCTCGTGATCGGGACTTATCTCGCGTGGCTTGCGGAGAGGACCAACACGCCGCTGCGCCACGCGTTCGTGGTGATGGCGCTGATCCCCTTCATCATCCCGGGCGTGCTCAGCACGATCGCGTGGATCCTGCTGCTCAGCCCCAAGATCGGGCTCATCAACCTCGGGCTCCAGCGTCTTCTCGACCTCGACGCGGCGCCGTTCAACATCTATTCGATGTGGGGCATGATCTGGGTCGAATCGATACACCTCTATCCGCTGGTGTTCCTGCTGATGTCCGCGGCGCTGCGCAACATGGACACCTCGCTCGAGGAGGCGGCGCTTACCTCGGGATCGAGCGCCTTCGCGACGTTCCGGCACATCACTTTCCCGCTGATGCGCCCCGCGGCGTTCGGCGTTTCCCTGATCGTGTTCGTGCGCGGCATCGAGGCGTTCGAGGTCCCGGCGCTGGTGGGCACGCCGGCGAAGATATCGGTGTTCACCACGAAGATATTCCTCGCGATCCACCAGTTTCCATCGGACGTCGGTCTGGCAAGCGCCTATGCGGTGACGCTGCTCGTCATCAGCGCGGCGGGCGTTTTCGTCTACGGAAGGATCACGAGGCAGACAGAACGCTTTGCGACGGTGACCGGCAAGGGCTACCGGCCACGGGTGATCGACCTCGGCCGCTGGAAATACGCGACCTGTGCGAGCGGGCTCCTGATCTTCGTTCTGGCCGCGGTGCTGCCGGCGCTGGTCCTGCTGTGGGCGTCGTTCATTCCGTTCTACGGGATCCCGTCCGCCGAGCTGCTCGCGAAAGTGACGCTCGGCAACTACAAGTACGTCCTCAACTTCCCGATGTTCTGGGACGCGCTCAGGAACAGCTTCGTGCTTTCGGTGACGACCGCGACGCTGATCATGCTGCTCACCTCGGTGATCGCCTGGATTACCGTGAAAAGCAGGATTCCCGGTGCCGGAGCGCTGGACACGCTCGCTTTCCTGCCGATCGCGATGCCGGGAATCGTGCTCGGGGTGAGCCTGATATGGGTCTATCTCAGCCTGCCGCTGCCGATCTACGGAACGATCTGGATACTGCTCATCGCCTATGTCACGAAGTTCATGCCCTACGGCATCCGCGCGGCCTCGGCGACGATGATACAGATCAACAAGGAGCTCGAAGAGGCATCGCTCACGAGCGGCGCGGGCTGGGTCCAGACTTTCGGCAGGATCATCCTGCCGCTCCTCATGCCGGGCTTCGTCGCGGGCTGGATCTACATCAGCATCGTCGCGCTGCGCGAGCTCTCCAGCTCGATCCTGCTGTATTCTCCCGAGAGCATAGTGCTCTCCATCCTCGCTTTCGACCTGTGGGACGGCGGGGAGTACACGTATGTCTCGGCGCTCGGGGTGTTGATGGTGCTGTTGCTGATCGTGATGGCTTACATCGCGCGCAGGCTCGGGGCGAGGATGGGAATCGCGGACTAGGAAGGAATTCATGGCGGATGCGGTAAACACCGTCGAGATCACGGCGCTGAGCAAGGTGTACGCGGACGGGAACCAGCAGGTCCTCGCGCTGAAAGGGGTGTCGCTCGGCATTCCCGAAGGGATGATCTACACGTTCCTCGGGCCGAGCGGCTGCGGCAAGACGACGACGTTGAGGTGCGTCGCCGGGCTCGAGCGGCCCGACGCGGGCACTATCTCGATCGCCGGCAGCACGGTGTTCTCCTCCGCGGAGCGCATCCACGTTCCACCCAACCGGCGCCCGATCGGCATGGTATTCCAGTCCTACGCCGTGTGGCCGCACATGACGGTGTTCGAGAACGTCGCTTATCCGCTCGCGGTCCGCGGGCGAGCCAGGGGCGAGATCAAGCGCCGCGTCGTGGAG
>JACQGO010000186.1 GCA_016199485.1 Betaproteobacteria bacterium | reverse complement strand
CTGCTCACGCTCATCGTCACCGCACTGCTGCTGGTTTACTTCAATCTGCGCGGGCGCGCGCTTTCGCCGGCGTTGACCGTGGCGCGCCTGCAGGCGCTGCAGGCGCGCATCCGGCCGCATTTCCTGTTCAACAGCATCAACGCGGTACTGTCGCTGATACGCCAGAACCCGAGGCGTGCGGAGGAGGCGCTCGAAGACATGGCCGGGCTGTTCCGCGTGCTGATGGCGGACAACCGGCAGCTCTCTCCGCTCGAGCGTGAGGTCGAGCTGTGCCGCCAGTATCTCGCCCTGGAACAGTTACGGCTCGGCGAGCGGCTCAAGGTCGAGTGGCATATCGACAAGATGCCGCACGACGCGCTGATTCCGCCGCTCATCCTGCAGCCGCTGCTCGAAAACGCCGTCTACCACGGCATCGAGCCGCGCCTCGAGCCCGGCGTGATCAGCATCGACATCTATGTGGCGCGCGAGCAGGTGCACGCGGTGTTGCGCAATCCGTACGCGAAAGAGAGCGACCATCACGCAGGCAACAGAATGGCGCTCGCCAACATCGGAGAGCGGCTCGCGCTGCATTTCGACGTGGAAGCGAGCCTCACCACGCGGGTGAGCAACAGCACCTATGAGGTCCACATCGTCATGCCGTATCGCAAGGCCGAGTGATGGCGGCACACGTCCAGGCGCTGCGGGTGGTGATCGTCGATGACGAGGCGCCTGCGCGCAACCGCCTGCGCGATCTGCTTGTCGACTGCGCGCTCAAGGTACCGCTGGAGATCGTGGGCGAGGCGGCGAGCGGCAAGGCGGCGCTCGATCTGCTCGGCGGCCGCGAGGCGGACGTGGTGCTGCTCGACATCCGCATGCCCGAGATGGACGGCATCGAGGTCGCGCAGCATCTCGCCAAGCTCGGTGATCCGCCCGCCGTCATTTTCACCACCGCCTATGATGCCTACGCGATCCGCGCCTTCGAGGTGCACGCGGTCGATTACCTGCTGAAACCGATCCGGCTGGACCGCCTCCACGAGGCGCTCAGCCGGGCGCGCGCGATCGCGCCGCTGCGGCCCGACATCCTGCGCGAGCTCAAGCCCGAGCCGCGCACGCATCTTTCCGTGCAGGAGCGCGGCAGAATCCACCTCATCCCGGTCGGCGAAGTGATCTACCTCAAGGCGGAGCTCAAGTATGTGACGGTGCGCACCGCGCTGCGAGAGTACCTGATCGAGGAATCGCTCACCAGGCTCGAGCAGGAATATCCGGGACACTTCGTGCGCATCCACCGCAACTGCCTGGTGGCGAAGGACGCGATCCGCGGCTTCGAGCGCCGCGCCGACGTGAGCGGCGAGGGCCGCTGGGCGGTGCTGCTGAACGGGCTCGAGGAGAAGCTCCCGCTAAGCCGCCGCCAGCAGCACATCGTGCGTGAGCTGGGCAAATAAGCCTGCGCGCGCAGCCCCCCGGCAGAGCCGCGACCCGGCGACCTCGGGGCATCCGGTCTCGTGCGGCGTCAGAACCTGTAGCTCAAGCCCACGAGCCCGTGATACGTGCGCAGGTCGGTCTCGGCTTGTCCCGCGCCTGCGGCGTTGACCTTGGCCGTACCGTTGCTGTACTTGATCTCGACGAAGATGCTCGTCCGCCGGGTGAGGCTGTAGCGCAAGCCGCCGAGGACCTGGAAGCCGAACCCTGAGCTCTCGTACTTTTCCTCGTTGGCCAGGTTGTTGATGGCGTTCTCGCCGTGCAGGATGAAGTGGATCGGGCCACCCCCCACATACGGCTGCAGCCTGCCTTGGGGAAAGCGCTCGCTTCTGTCCTGCATCCAGCGGTAGAACACGTTGGCGCCGATGTAGTTGACGCCGTGCGTGATGTTGAACTTCTGCACGCGCTGCGAAAGCGGCGCGACTGCGTTGACCGGGGCACCGAGCCAGGTGCCGCTGACCGGCGCAGCGCGGTTCACGTCGGCGTAGATCTTGTAGTGGGTGAACTCGAGGCCGACGCCCCAACTCGGGCTCGCCGCGAAGTAGTGATCGAGCCGCAGCCCGTAGTAGGGCGGCAGCTCGAAGGAGGCGTCGTCCCAGCTGACGCCGCCGAAAGTGGCGTTGGAGCCGGTTGACGGCTGGTTCACCTTGAGATCGCTGTCGCGGGTATGCGCGGCCCCGAGGTAGAACGAGACCTGCGTTTCGGCCCATGCGCCGGGCGCAAGCAGCGTGCAGAGACCGGGCAACAAGACAGCGGCGAGGCGCAGCCTACTCATCGAGCACCTCCCTCGGAGAAGGAAATGCAGTTTTTTCATCATATACCTCGCACCCTCGCGCGCCAAGCATGGGGAGCGGGCGACCGCAGGCTGCGCGGTGGAAGCGATTGCACGGCACGCGGCGCACCCCGCGCAGTCGCGCTGAAGTCGTCGGCGAATATCGACTCCGGCCGCGCCCCAGCGGCCATGCCCGTGCATGCTAGAATTGCGGCAACCCGCGCAGGCCCGACCCGTTAGCCGGCGTTCTTCCGCCTGAAGTGATCATGAGCAACCCCAGCGTAAGCCCGGCACCGCAGCGCATCGTGATCGCCACGCGCAAGTCCGCGCTTGCGATGTGCCAGGCGCGCCATATCCTGTCCCGGCTCGCCGCGTTATATCCGCGCGCCGCGATCGAGATCCTCGGCATGACGACCGAGGGCGACCGCCGGCTCGGCGCCTCGCTAGCGAAAATCGGCGGCAAGGGACTGTTCGTGAAGGAGCTCGAAGAAGCGCTGGAGCAAGGGGCGGCGGATATCGCCGTGCACTCGATGAAGGACGTGCCGGTGAGCCTGCCGCGCGGCTTTACGTTGCCCGCGGTGACCGAGCGCGAAGATGCGCGCGATGCGTTCGTCTCCGGCCGCTTCCGGGAGGTCGCGGCGCTTCCCCCCGGCAGCCGAGTGGGCACCTCCAGCCTGCGCCGCATGAGCCAGCTCAGGGCGCGCCATCCGGCGCTCGCCGTCGAGCCGTTGCGCGGGAACGTGCCGACCCGGTTGCGCAAGCTCGATGAAGGGCAATACTCGGCGGTGATCCTCGCGGTGGCAGGGCTCAAGCGCCTCGGGCTCGCGCACCGCGTCACCGCGGTGCTCTCGCCGGAGGAGAGCCTTCCCGCCGTCGGGCAGGGCGCGATCGGCATCGAGTGCCGCGCCGGGCGCCGCGACCTTATCGCTGCCCTGGAGCCGCTCAATCACCGCCGGACCGCGTTGTGCGTGCGCGCCGAGCGCGCACTGAGCCGTGCGCTCGCGGGCAGTTGCAACGTGCCGCTCGCGGGATTTGCCGAGATCGACGGGGAGAGCATGCGCCTGCGCGGCTTCGTCGGCGCGCCGGACGGCTCGCGCTGCGCGGCCGCCGAACTCACGGGACCCGCGGAGGAGCCCGAAGCGCTCGGGCTGCGGCTCGCCGAGAGGCTCAGGGCGCAGGGCGCGGACGCGATCCTCGCCGCCCTGGAAAATGCTTAGCCGCCGATGGACGCCGATAGACGCGGATGTTTCTGTGCAGGACCCCGCGCGGAGTTTTTCCGCTTTCGAATGATCGGCGTTAATCTGCGTTTATCGGCGTTTTTTTTCCGAATCCTGTAGCGGCGATGGCCGGGTCAAGCGCGTATTTACCGCTCGCGGGGCGGGGCATCGTAGTGACGCGCCCCGCGCATCAGGCGGGCGGGCTCGTAGCGCTGATCCGCGCCGCGGGCGGCAATCCCATCGCGTTTCCCGTGCTCGAGATCCTCGATGCCGAGGACCAGCGCCCGCTGATCGCGCTGATCGACCGCCTCGATGAGTTCGATCTGGCGGTGTTCATCAGCCCCACCGCGGTCAACAAGGCGATGAATCTCGTCACCGCGCGGCGGGCGCTGCCGCCGCGGCTGAAGGTGGCGGCGGTCGGGCGCGGCTCGAGCCGGGAGCTCAGGCGCTATGGCATCGCCGAGGTGATCGCGCCGGCGGCCCGCTTCGACAGCGAGGCGCTGCTCGAGCTGCCGGAACTCGAGGACGTTGCGGGCAAGCGCGTCGTGATCTTCCGCGGCGAGGGCGGACGCGAGCTGCTCGGGGACACGCTCGCCTCGCGCGGCGCCCGCGTCGAGTACGCGGAGTGCTACCGACGCGGCAAGCCCAATCTCGACGTCGCGCCGCTCATGAAGGCGTGGGCGCGCAGCGAGCTCGACGCGATCGTGATCACCAGCAGCGAAGGGCTGCGCAACCTGTTCGACATAGTGGGCAAGCTGGGCCAGGCGTGGCTCAAGAGGACGCCGCTCTTCGTGCCGCACGAGCGCATCGCACGGGCCGCGCGCGAACTGGGGCTCGTGAGCGTGATCGTCACGCGCGCCGGGGACGAAGGGCTGCTTGCAGCGATGGTCGAGTTCTTCGCTGCGGCCGCGCGAGCGCGCTGATCACCGCCCGGGCGCTCGGTTGCGGCGGCGCAATGATGCTCGCATACTATCGCCTCCACGGTTCTCCGCTCACGACATCCGATGAGTAACGCCACCGAGCCCGGGCCTGCGGCCGCCGGGGAGAGCGCAGAGCCGGCGCAGGCACCGGCTCCCAAGCCGGCGGCGCGCGGCGAGTCCGCGCCGCGGCCGGCGGGGCGACGGGTGAGCCCCACCGTGCTCGTCGCGGTGGCGGCGCTCGCGATGTTCGCGTGGCAGTGGTACGACAGCCGCCAGCAGACCGGCGCGCTGCAGCAGGAGCTTGCGCGGCGGCTCGCGGAAGCGGACACGCGCACCAGGGAAAGCCGCATCATCGCCGACGAAGTGCGCGAGGCGACGCGCGAAGCGCAGGTGAAACTCGGTGTGCTCGAAGCGAAGCTCGCCGAATCACAAAGCCAGCAGATCGCGCTCGAGGCGCTCTACCAGGATCTGTCGCGCAACCGCGACGAGTGGGCGCTGGCGGACATCGAGCAGGCGCTGCTCATCGCGAGCGAGCAGCTGCAGCTCGCCGGCAACGTGAGAGCGGCGCTGATCGCGCTCGCGGCGGCGGATGCGCGCCTGCAGCGCATGAACCGGCCGCAGTTCGCGGCGCTGCGCAAGGCGATCAACCGCGACATGGATCGGCTCAAGGCCGTGCCCCACGTCGACGTCATCGGCGTCGCGGTGCGGCTCGACAACCTGATCGCCGCGGTGGACACTCTGCCGCTCGCAATGGACGTGCGGCCGCAGCAGGCAAGAGCCGCCGCCGAGGCGAAAGACGGCGATGAGAGCACCTGGTCGCGGCTCGCGCGCGAAGTGTGGTTCGAATTGCGGCAGCTCGTGCGCGTCCAGAGGACCGACAAACCGCAGGAGCCGCTGCTCGCGCCGAGCCAGGCCTATTTTCTGCGCGAGAACTTGAAGCTGCGGCTGATCGGTGCGCGCCTCGCCCTGCTCGCGCGCGAGGAGACGAGCTTCAGGGCCGATCTCAAGGCCGCGCGCGAGTGGCTCAACCGCTATTACGACGCGCGCAACAGGACGGTGGCGGGCGCGCTCGCCACGTTGCGCAACCTGCACGAGGGCAAGATCAGCATCCAGCTCCCGGACATCACCGCCAGCCTGGAGGCGGTGCGCAGCTCCAAGCTCGCGCGCGAGCGAGCGCGGTAGCGCCGGGGTCTGCGCATGCGCTGGCTGATCCGGCTGCTCGCGATCATCGCGCTGGCGGTGGGGCTCACCCTCGCCTTGCGCTACGAGGCCGGCTACGTGCTGGTGGTGCTGCCCTCCTACCGCGCCGAGCTCTCGCTCAACCTCATGATCCTGCTGCTGGTCGCCGGGTTTGCGGCGACCTACCTGCTGGTGCGCGTGGTCTCGCACGCGCTCACGCTGCCGGCGCAGGTGCGGCGCTACCGCGAGCGCCGCCGGCGCGAGAAGGCGCAGGAAGCGCTGCTTGCGGCGCTTAGGGAGTTTTTCGAGGCGCGATACGGTCGCGCCGAGAAGGCGGCCGCCCGATCGATTGAGCTGGGCGGATACGCCGGCCTTTCCGCGGTGCTTGCCGCGCGCGCGGCGCATGAGCTGCGCGCCTACGACCGGCGTGACGCGTACCTTGCGCAGGCGGAGGCGCTGGAGCCTGACGGGGCGGTCTTGAAGAGAATCACCGAGGCCGAGCTTCTCCTCGACGAGCGCCGCTTCCAGGACGCGCTCGACGTGCTGAGGAGCTTGCCCGAGAAGCACACCGCCGCGCTGCGGCACGAGCTGCGAGCCCAGCAGCACGCGCGCAACTGGGAGCAGGTCTTGAGCCTGATTGCACAGCTCCACAAGCGCGGCGTGTTCGACGCGACGCAGGCCGAGCAATTGCGGCGCCCCGCGCTTGCGGAGAACCTCAAGCGCAAGGCGCTCGACCTGCACGCGCTGGAGGCGACGTGGCAGAAGATCACGGCGCGCGAGAGGAAGGACACGAAGATCGCCGCCGCTGCGGCGCAGTGTTTCATCGCGCTCGGCGGCTGCGAGCGGGCGCAGCAGATCATCGAGGCGAGCCTCGATGAGCAGTGGGACAGCGAGCTCGTGAGCCTCTACGCGGAATGCCGCGGACAGAGCACGGTGCGGCAGATCGAGCGCGCCGAGGCCTGGCTCAAGGCACAGCCGCAGGACGCGGCGCTGTTGCTGGTGCTCGGTAGACTCTGCGCGCACCAGGAACTGTGGGGCAAGGCGCAGAGCTATCTCGAGGCGAGCCTCGCGGTCGAGCCGACATATTCCGCCCACCTTGCGCTCGCGCGGTTGCACGAGCGGTTCGGCAACACCGAGAAGGCGCGCATCCACTACCGGCGAAGCCTGGAGCTCGCGCTGGCGCAACTGCGCGCGGCGACCGGCGGCCGCCGCAGGACGCCCTTATAGGATGAGCCGGATCACGCGGGATCGGTCGCGGCGGGAGTGAACGAGTCGGAAAAAAACTCGTCCTCCGGCGTCCGGCAGCGTGCGGTGAAGTCGCGGTGCGCGGCTTCGACCATCGCGGGATTGCCGCACGTGTAGACCTGGTGGCTGGAGAGATCGGGGATGTCCTCCATCACCGCGCGGTGCACGAGCCCGCTGCGACCGGTCCACTCGTCGGCGGGCAGCGCTTCGGAGAGCACCGGGACGTAGCGGAAGTTCGCGTGTTCGCGCTGCCATTGCTGCGGCAGCTCGTGCAGGTAGAGATCGGCGCGCGCACGCGCACCCCAGTAAAGCGTCAGCTCCCGCGCAACGCCCCTGTGAAAAGCGTCCTCGATCATCGCCTTGATCGGGGCAAACCCCGTGCCGCCCGCGACGAAGACCACCGGTTTGCCGCTTTCCTCGCGCAGGAAGAACGTGCCGAGCGGTCCTTCGAAACGCAGGATGTCCCCTTCCTTCATCCGGTCGAACACATGCCGGCTGAAGCGACCGCCGTAGTTGCGCAGGTGCAGCTCGAGCAACGCGTCATCGTGCGGCGGACTCGCCATCGAGAAGCTCCTGCGCCGGCCTTCCTTGAGCAGGATGTCGATGTACTGGCCGGCGAGGAACTGCAACCGCTCGCTCGCCGGCAGCTTCAGATGCAGCAGCATCACATCGGGCGCGAGGCGTCGCATTCTGTGCACCCGCGCGGGCAGCTTGCGGATCGGGATGTCCTTGGCCGCACCGATTTCGCGGCATTCGATCGCGAGATCGGAGAGCGGGCGCGCCTGGCAGAACAGCGCCATTCCCGCCTGCCTTTCGGCGTGCGGCAGCGCGTGTTCCTGGCATCTGCCGTAGTCGACGCGCCCTTCCAGGAGTTTGCCCTTGCACGTGCCGCACGCGCCGTTGCGGCAGCCGTAGGCGATCACGAAGCCCTCGCGCAGCGCGGCTTCGAGCACGGTCTCGCCGTCGCGCACGGCGAATACATGGTTGCTCGGCTTGATCGTGACCTGGAACGGCATCGCTTGCGGCGCGGGGTCGGCACGACCGCCCGCTTTCGGCTAAACTCTTATCGCGTTATGACTCAAACCGTGCGACGCCTGCTCATCGTCGGCTGCGGCAACGTGGCGCTGCGCATGATTCCCCTCCTGCGCGGGCGTTACCGCATCTACGCGCTTTCCCGCAGTCCGGAGCGCATTCCGCTGCTGCGCGCGCACGGGGTGGTTCCGGTGCGCGGAGACCTTGATCAGCCCGACACGCTGGAGGCGATCTCCGGGCTGGCGCATGACGTGGTGCATTTCGCGCCGCCGCCCGGTCGCGGCACGCGCGACATGCGCACCGCGCACCTGATCGCGGCTTTGGCGAAGGCGAGGAGTCTACCACAACAACTCGTGTATATCAGCACTACCGGCGTGTATGGTAATTGCGGCGGCGAGCTCGTCACCGAGACGCGCCCGGCCCGGCCGCAGACGGCGCGCGCAAAGCGCCGCGCCGACGCGGAGCGGCAACTGCGCGTATGGGGCCGGCGCAGCGGCGTGGCGGTCACGATCCTGCGCGCGCCGGGCATCTACGCCGAAGACCGTCTGCCGCTCAAGCGTCTCGCCGCCGGCACGCCCGCGCTCAGGCCCGAGGATGACGCCTACACCAACCACGTCCACGCCGAGGATCTCGCGCACATGGTGGTGGCGGCGCTGCGGCGCGGGTATCCCAACCGCATGTACAACGCCGCCGACGATTCGAATCTGAAGATGGGCGAGTACTTCGACCTGGTCGCGGATCGTTTCGGTCTGCCGCGGCCGCAGCGCGTCTCGCGCGCAGAGGCCGGCGCGAGGATTCCCGACAGCCTGCTCTCCTTCATGGGAGAGTCGCGAAGGCTGTCGAACCGGCGCATCAAGCAGGAGCTCAAGCTCAGGCTCCGCTATCCGACCGTGGAGGACGGGCTCGCGGCAGCGTTCGCCGCGCGCCGCGCCGCCACGCGGCCTGATGCCGCGGACGAGCAGGTGAAATGAAGCTTGGGTGAGGGGAGCGCCGATGGAGGAAGCGATCATCATCCTGACCAATTTTCCCGAGCGCGATGGCGCAGTGCAGCTCGCGCGGGAGCTGATCGCGCAGAGGCTCGCGGCGTGCGTCAACGTGCTTGCGGCGTGCACGTCGATCTACCGCTGGCGGGGTGAGGTCGAAACCGCGCAGGAGGTGCCAATGCTGATCAAGACGCGCGCCGCGCTCTACCAGGAAGTCGAGGCCGCGATCAGGAAGCACCACCCCTACGAACTTCCCGAAATCATCGCTGTCCCAGCGAGTTGTGGTCTGCCCGACTATCTACAGTGGGTGACCGACGAGACGCTGATCGCGATCGAATAACCTTCCCCCGCCTCGAGTTCATGCGTTTCCTGTGGTTGCTGTCGGTTCTTGTGGCGGGCCTGAGCCACGCCGCGGAACCCGACCTGCTCGAGCCCGACAAGGCGTTCCGTCTTTCGGCGCGCCTGGTGGCGAGCAACGCGATCGAGGTGCGCTACGACATCGCGCCGGGCTATTACATGTATCGCGACAAGTTCAGCTTCGCTCTGGAGCCCGCGGCGCTCAAGCTCGGTGCGGTGCAGTTGCCCCCTGGCGTGATGAAGCAGGACGAATTTTTCGGCACGGTCGAGACGTACCGCGACCAAGTGAGCATCGCGCTGCCGTTCGAGCCGGGCGCCGATACGGTGAGCCGCATCATGCTCACCGCCGTCTCTCAGGGCTGCGCCGATGTCGGAGTGTGCTACCCCCCGCAGGAGCAGAAGGCGCGGCTCGATCTCGCCGCGTTCGACGCGGTGCGCGCCGGCGCGATGGAATTTGTCGTGCTGGGAGGAAGCGCGCAGGCCGGGCGAGCGGACGCCGGCGGGGCAGGACTGTTTGCGCCCGCCGCCGGTGCGGGATCCGAGGAGCGGCGCGTCGCGGGGCTGTTCCGCGGCGACCTCGGGCTGCTCGTTGCGAGCTTCTTCGGCTTCGGCCTGCTGCTCGCCTTCACCCCCTGCATGCTGCCGATGTTGCCCGTCCTCTCCGGCATCATCGTGGGACGCGGGCATCATCTCACCAAGACCCACGGATTCGTGCTCTCGCTGGCGTACGTGCTGGGAATGGCGATGACGTACGCGCTCGCGGGGGTCGCCGCCGGACTGTCGGGCGCGATGCTCTCCGCGACGCTGCAAAATCCCTGGGTGCTCGGCGGCTTTGCCGCGGTGTTCGTGCTGCTTGCGCTCTCGATGTTCGGGCTATACGAGCTGCAGCTGCCGGCGGCGCTGCAGACCAGGCTCACCGAGGCGAGCAACCGGCTGCACGGAGGACACTTCGCCGGCGTGTTCGCGATGGGCGTGCTCTCGGCGGTGATCATCGGCCCGTGCGTCGCCGCCCCGCTCGCGGGGGCGTTGCTCTACGTGAGCCAGACGCGCGATGTCGTGCTCGGTGGTGCGGCGCTGTTCGCGATGGCGCTCGGCATGGGTGTACCGCTGCTCGCGGTGGGCGCGTCCGCCGGCGCGCTTCTGCCCAAGGCGGGACCGTGGATGGAATCGGTGAATCGCTTCTTCGGGGTGCTGTTGCTCGGGGTGGCGATCTACCTGATTTCCCCGCTCGTGCCTGCG
>JACQGO010000208.1 GCA_016199485.1 Betaproteobacteria bacterium | reverse complement strand
TCTCCACTGCACGCAGCCCGCGGCCTGCGCGGCGCACGTCTTGCATTTTGCCGCTCAACACGACGGGGTCGCCTGCCACGAATGAAAATCTGCTCGCAAGACTCGCATCATCGGTGCGTGCCGGCGGTTGCTGCCGGCCTCCGGAAAATCGAGATGAGTGCCCGGCGCAGTCACGGGGCACAGACCTCCGCCGCGGCGCTGTGGTTCCGGCGGCACGGCTTCATCGGCATGGCGGCCCGGCTCCTCGGCCTCGCGTGCGTGCTTGGCGCGGGTGTCGGTACGGCGCTTGCCGCGGCCGCGGGCGGCGACTATCCCGCCCGTCCGATTCGTCTCGTGTCGCCGTTCCCACCGGGGGGCGGCAACGACATCGTTTCGCGCCGAAATCGTGAAGTGGGCGAAGGTCATCAGGGTTTCGGGCGCCCGGGCCGAATGAAGGTGAAGACTCCATGACGAGGCAACACGGAAACCTGCCGCTCGAAGGCGTGCGGGTGATCGAGTTCGTTCACATGGTGATGGGGCCGACCTGCGGCCTGATCCTCGGCGACCTCGGCGCCGAGGTGATCAAGGTCGAGCCGCCGGAAGGCGATCACACCCGCAAGCTGGTCGCCTCCGGCGCGGGCTTTTTCCCCACCTACAACCGCAACAAGAAGAGCTTTGCCGTCGATCTCAAGACGCGGCAGGGCCGTGAGATCGTGCTCAAACTCATCCAGAGCGCGGACGTGGTGACCGAGAATTTCCGGCCCGGGGCGATGGAGAAACTCGGCTTCGGTTACCAGGCGCTCAGGAAACTCAGGCCGGATCTCATCTACTGCTCGCACAAGGGCTTTCTCGCCGGCCCCTACGAGCATCGTACCGCGCTCGACGAGGTGGTGCAGATGATGGGCGGGCTCGCCTACATGACGGGCGGGCGCGAGCGGCCGCTGCGCGCCGGCGCCTCGGTCAACGACATCATGGGCGGCATGTTCGGAGCGATCGCGGTCGTGGCGGCGCTGTATCAGCGCAAGACCACGGGCAGGGGCCAGGAGGTGAAGAGCTCGCTGTTCGAGAACAACGTGTTCCTCATGGCGCAGCACATGATGGAAGGGCTGATCACGCGCAAGCCGGTGATGCCGATGCCGGACCGCGTGCGGGCATGGGCGGTCTACGACATCTTCGCTACCGTGGACGGCGAGCAGGTATTCGTCGGCGTCGTCACCGACACGCAGTGGAAGGTCTTCTGCAAGGCTTTCGGCCTGCGGGAGCTGCTCGCCGACCCGGCGCTCGCCACCAATCCCCAGCGCGTGGAAGCACGCAGCCGCATCATCCCGATCGTCGCGGGCATCTTCGGGAGACTCACCAAGCCGCAGCTCATGGCAAAGTGCGAAGAGCTCGGGCTGCCGTTCGCGCCGATCGCGAAGCCCGAAGACCTGTTCGACGATCCGCACCTCAACGCTTCGGGCGGCATGGATGCGATCACCTTGCTCGACGGCACGAGGACCAGGATCCCGCTGCTGCCGCTCGAAATGGACGGCAGGCGGCTCGGCGCGCGGCTCGACATCCCGCTCGCGGGCGAGCATACGCGCGAGCTCCTGGCCGGCCTGGGCTACGGGGAGCGTGAGATCGACGAGCTGACCTCGGTCGGCATCGTGTTCGCGAGCGGGAGCAGGCGCTGAAGCGGAGCGCGCGCCCGGCTCGCGCGCGGGAAACCTGCGAAGAGAGGAGGCTTAACATGAAACCGTTGAACGCGGCGCATGTCGTGCTGCTCGTCGCCGCACTCGCTACCGGGAGCCCGCCTGCGGCGGGGCAGACCTACCCCGCCAAGCCCATACGCTGGATCGTGCCGTTCCCGCCCGGCGGCGGCACCGATCTCATCTCGCGCGCGCTGGCGCAGAAGCTTGCCGAGGCATGGGGCCAGCAGGTCGTCGCCGACAACCGGCCGGGCTCCGGAGGAACGCTCGGTCTGGGCATCGCCGCCAAAGCGCCGGGGGACGGCTACACCGTCGTGCTCGGGCAACTCGCCAACATGGCGATCGCCCCGGGACTGTACCGCAAGCTGCCGTATGATCCGCTCCGGGACTTCGCGCCGGTCACCCAGGTGATTGCGACGCCGCTCATCCTGGTGTCCCACCCGTCGTTCCCGGCGAAGAACGTGAAAGAGCTGGTCGCGCTGGCGCGCGCCAAGCCCGATCTGGTCACCTTCGGCTCACCGGGCAACGGCACGACCGGACACCTTGCCGCGGAGATGATCAAGACGGCGGCGAAGGTGAGGATGCTGCACGTTCCTTACAAGGGAGCCTCGCCGGCGCTCACCGACCTGCTGGGCGGGCAGATCACGATCTACGTGAGCTCGATCCCACCCGCGCTGCCGCTCATCAAGGCGGGGAGGCTGAAGGCGCTCGGGATCACCAGCGCGAAGCGGCTGCCGGGCATGCCCGAAGTGCCGACGATCGCTGAATCGGGCATTCCCGGCTACGAGGTCACCAATTGGTACGGGGTGCTCGTGCCGGCGGGCACGCCACGCGAGATCGTTGCCAGGCTGCACGCGGAGCTCGTGCGCATCATGCAGTTGCCCGACGTACGCGAGCGCTTCACTTCCGAGGGCGGCGACGTGGTCGGCAATACCCCGGAACAGTTCTCGGAGTTCATCAAGCGCGAAATTCCCAAGTGGACCAGGGCGGTAAGAGACTCGGGTGCGCGGGTCGATTGAACGGCGTCACGGGCGACCGGCCGCCTGATGTTTTCGCGCGCGTGGGGCGGGCGCGGCTCAGATCGAGCCGATGATGAGATAGTAGCCGATGTAGTAGGCGCCGGCGGCCATCAACAGCGCCATCAGCAGCGTGGGGAAGAAGCTCTTGCCCCCGCGCGTCACGCGGCCCTGGAACCACAGCCGTCCCAGGACGATCGCGCCTATCGTGAGCGGGATCGCGATCAGCGGTTGCCGCAACTCGAACTCCCAGACACTGCCCATGATGCGCTCGAAAAGCCCGTCGGCGCGGAAAAATTCCCACGAAAGGCCCGCGATACCGGCCAGCACGAGCGCGATCACCAGAAAAGAGCTGACGAACTCGAAGAACTGTTTCACGCGTCCTCCGCTTGTCGGGCGCTTCCCCGGCGGAACACGCCGGAGGAGATGCGCGTCGCGCCTATGGTAACGGCTGCGACCGGCTGCGGCAAATCGTGACCCAGTTCACGCCGGGCCGCTCGCCGCTCTATCGCCAGATCATGGACTCTTCCGCGCGGGGCGCGAAGCGCTGCGCCGGGCGGGCGCCGGCCGCGGGTCGTTGGGTTAGAATGCGGCTTTGCCACGCGCACGCGGTGAACACCTGCGGTCGATGACCTACGGCGGTACGAGGACTGGCGCTTGCAGCAAGGCGGCGGAGGCGGCGTGAAGATACTCGCCCTGGAAGCTTCCGGCGAATACTGCTCGGTTGCGCTGTGGCTGGAGGGAGAGGTTGCCGCGCGTGTCTCGCGTGCCGGGCAGACGCACTCGGAAATCCTGCTGCCGATGGTCGATGAGCTGCTTGCGGAGCGCGGGATGAAGCTCGCCGACCTCGACGGCCTTGCCTTCGGCGCGGGCCCCGGCTCCTTCACCGGCTTGCGGATCGCCTGCGGCGTCGCGCAAGGCCTCGCGTTCGGCGCCGGGCTGCGCGTTGCCGCTGTCGGAACACTCGTCGCGCTCGCCGAGGCATGCGGTGCGCGCCGCGCGGTGTGCTGTCTCGATGCGCGCATGGGCGGGATTTATCACGCTGCATACGAGAAGCACCGAGGCGCGTGGCGCGAGGTTCACGCGCCGGCGCTCATGGCGCCGCGCGATGCGCCGCCGCTGCCCACGGGCGACTGGGTCGGCTGCGGCAGCGGGTTTGCCGTGCACGGGGAAGCGCTCGCGCAGCGCTACCGGCTGAAAGAGGTGAGAAGCGACCTTTTTCCGCACGCGCGCGACATTGCGCGGCTGGCGGTGGCGCTGTTCGCAAGCGGCCTCAGCGTCGAGCCGGAGCACGCCGCTCCGCTCTATGTCCGCGACAAGGTGGCGCTGAAGATGGGTGAGCGATGAGCGCGCAGCTCGACGGGATGCCCGCCTGCCGGCGCATGACCGCCGCCGATCTCGACGCCGTGGCGGCGATCGAGCGCGAGATCTACACGCACCCCTGGACGCGCGGCAATTTCAGCGACTCGCTGGAGGCCGGCTACCACTGCTGGATCATGGAGTGCGGCGGCATGATCGTCGGGTACAGCGTGGTGATGATCGCGCTCGAAGAGGCGCACCTGCTGAACCTGAGCATCGCCGCCGGCTGGCAGCGCCGGGGACTCGGGCGCGATCTGCTGTGCTTCGTGATGAAGCTGGCGCGCGACTACGCGGTGCGCAGGATCTACCTTGAGGTGCGGCCATCGAACGCCGCGGCGCGCGCGCTTTACGCGCGCGCCGGGTTTTCCGAGATCGCGCTGCGACGCGGCTATTATCCCGCCGGCGAAGGGCGCGAGGATGCGATCGTGATGGAATTGAAGCTGACATGAGCGCGCGCCGCGAGGAAATTCTGAAGGAGCTCGGCCTATGGCCGGTGTGGCGGCTGCGCAGCGGCGCAGGCGCGTCGCCGCAAGAGGAGGGTGCAGCAGCGCCGTCGAATGCCGCGCCCGCGTCCGCTCCGTCGCCCCCGGCAAAGGCGCCGGCGCTCCAGGAGGTGCCGCTCCCGCTGGATGACCGGCGCGCGGCGATCGCGCGCATGGACTGGCGCGAGCTCAAGGCGGCGGTCGCCTCGTGCACCGCATGCCCGCTGCACAAGGGACGTACCAAGACGGTGTTCGGCGTCGGGGACGAGCAGGCCGACTGGCTCTTTGTCGGCGAAGGCCCCGGCGCGGACGAAGACCGGCAGGGCGAACCGTTCGTCGGCCAGGCGGGGAAACTCCTCGACAACATGCTCGCCGCGATCGGGTTGAAACGCGGCGAGAACGTCTACATTGCCAATGTCATCAAATGCCGGCCCCCGGGCAACCGCAACCCGGAGCCGTTCGAGGCGGGCCAGTGCGAGCCGTACCTGCACCGGCAGATCGATCTGATCCGGCCCAGGCTCATCGTGGCGCTCGGCAAGGTCGCGGTGCAGAACCTGCTGGCGCGCGATGCGAGCATCGCCAGCCTGCGCGGCAGGCTCCACCAGTACCGCGACATCCCGCTGATCGTCACCTACCATCCGGCGTATCTCCTGCGCAACCTGCCGGACAAGGCGAAGGCGTGGGTGGACCTGTGTTTCGCCGTCGATGCCATGAAGCGCTTGCAATCCGGGGAGAACTTCCCCATATCCAGCTAGTGTGGTGTCCCGCAAATTCGTTGCATAAATCGTAGGTCGGGAATCCTTTCCCGACAAAGCGTCTAGGAACAACGAGAAGGAGACGACGATGACGAACCGTTTCGCGACTTTCCTCGTGCTGCTCGCGACGCTCGCGCTCGGGGGCTGCGGTTACAACACGATGCAGGCCGGGGACCAGCAGATCAAGGCGGCGTGGGCCGAGGTGATCAACCAGTACCAGCGCCGCACCGATCTCATTCCCAACCTGGTTGAAACCGTGAAGGGTTTTGCCGCACAGGAGCAGGCGGTGCTGCTCGGCGTGACCAGCGCGCGCGCCAAGGTGGGCTCGATCCAGGCAACCCCGGAACTGCTCAACGATCCGCGGGCGTTCGCGCGCTTCCAGCAGGCGCAGGGCGAGCTGTCCTCGGCGCTTTCCCGCCTCCTGGTGGTCGTCGAGAACTATCCGCAACTGAAATCCGACCGGAACTTCCGCGACCTGCAGGCGCAGCTCGAGGGCACCGAAAACCGCATCGCCGTCGCGCGCAACCGCTACATCAAGGCGGTGCAGGAGTACAACACGGTGGTCGTGCAGTTTCCCACCAATCTGACTGCAATGCTGTTCGGC
The DNA here is from genome assembly GCA_016199485.1 of Betaproteobacteria bacterium. Lineage (GTDB taxonomy): Bacteria > Pseudomonadota > Gammaproteobacteria > Burkholderiales > SG8-41 > JACQGO01. Next base: position 12,553 of record JACQGO010000208.1, on the reverse strand, counting down.
TTCAAGGAGAAGCCGCAGTTCACGGTGGAGGACGAAAAGGCGATCGCCAAGGCGCCCAAGGTCGACTTCGGCAAGCCCGCGCCGCAGGCTACGGGCGGGGCGCCGGCCGGATCGCCCGCCCCTCAGACGAAGTAGCTTCGCACTCGTGCAGAGCGGCTTCCCTGCCCCGTCTTGAAGGGGAAGGCCAGGATGGAGGTGCGGCCAAAGTGAGTCGTCTTCGCGCGTCGGCCGTCGTCGCCTTCTCGGCTCGGCTGGGGACAACCCTTCCGCGCGCGGTGGGGATTGCGTTCGTCCTCGGCGCGCTGCTCGCGTGGCCCGTCCATGCCGAGATCCCCGTTCCCCCGCTCAAGGCGCGCGTCACCGATCTCACCGGCGCGCTCAGCGCGCAGCAGAAGGCAGCGCTCGAGCACACGCTCGCAGCGTTCGAAGCGCGCAAGGGCAGCCAGATCGCGGTGCTGCTGGTGCCGACCACGCAGCCGGAACCCATCGAGCAGTATTCGATACGCGTTGCCGAGCAGTGGAAGCTCGGCCGCAAGGGGATCGACGACGGCGTGCTTTTCACCATCGCGAGGAACGACCGCAAAATGCGCATCGAGGTGGGGCGCGGGCTCGAAGGCGCGATTCCCGACGCAATCGCCAAGCGCATCGGCAGCGACATCGTCGCACCCTATTTTCGCCAGGGCGATTTCTACGGCGGCATCGCGGCCGGGGTCGAACGCATCATCAAGACGATCGAAGGCGAGCCGCTGCCGCCGCCCAAGCCCGAGGCGCAACGAAAACCGGGGACCGATTTCGAGGACATCGAGTTTCTGCTCATCGCGGGGTTCATCCTCGTATTCGGCGTGGGCACCATGTTGCGCGCGGTTTTCGGGCGCATCGCCGGTTCGGGCATCATCGGTGCCGTTGCGGGTGCCATCGCGTGGATGATCGGCGGGGTGCTCTTCGCTGGCATCATCGTCGGCGTGATCGCCTTCATCCTGAGCCTCTTCGGAGGGGTGACGGGGCGCGGCCGTCACGCGGGCGGCGGTTCGGGTGGCGGATGGTCCACCAGCGACAGCGGCTGGTCGGGCGGCGATTCCGGCGGCTTCAGCGGCGGTGGCGGCGATTTCGGCGGTGGCGGCGCCTCGAGCAGCTGGTAGGGGATGACGCGATGAGTCTCAAACGGATCGTCAGACACATGCTCGCGCCGCAGTGGGTGGTCAACCGTGCGTTTCCGAAGCGCACGCTCGCCGCGGTCGAGAAGGCGATCCGCGAATCCGAGAAGCTGCACGACGGCGAGATCCGCTTCGCCGTGGAAGGCGGGCTGAACCTCTGGCTGCTGTTGCACGGCCGCACGCCGCGCCGGCGTGCGATCGAGATGTTCTCGCAGCTCCGCGTGTGGGACACCGGGCACAACAGCGGGGTGCTGATCTACGTGCAGCTCGTCGACCGCAGGATCGAGATCGTCGCCGACCGCGGCATCGCCGCGAAAGTCAAGCAGGTGGAATGGGACGCAATCTGCCGCCGGATGGAAGCCGCGTTCCGCGAGCGATGTTACGAGGAGGGCGTGCTCGCCGGCATCCGCGAAGTGACCGCGCTGCTTGCGCAGCACTTCCCGCCCGCGTCGGTGAATCCCGATGAGCTGCCCGACCAGCCCGTGATGCTCTAGACCGGCCCCCACGGGTCGGAGTCGCTTTTTTCCTGCTCCGGTGGTAGGGCGCCCTCCGGGGCGCTCCCGCCTTCCACGGAGTCGCCGGTGACCCCGGGCGAGGAATGCCATTGGACGATCTTCCACTCGCCGTCTTCCTTGTGGAAGACCGCGGTGAGCCGCGCTGCAACATCCGTGCCGTCGAGGAGGCGGAACGTGACGCGGTCTGCCATCCAGCCCACGTCCCCGTTGCTGTAGGCTCCCGGCGAACTTGTAACGACCTCGAATTCACCCAGCTCCTCGAACTGGTGTTTGAATGCACGAGTGATGGCGCTGTGGCCGGCCCACCAGTCGCCGGGATCGGTGCCGATCGCGAGAACGTGATCCCGCCGCGAGACGTGACGGTCGAAAAACGCCTGGTCTCCGCGGGCGAGCGCCTGGTAAACCCGTGAAGTAAGGTCCCGCAACTCGGTGGACTGGGGCACGGTAGTGACTCTCGAGCTTGGGCGGGCGGACAAGGGTTGCGTTACCGGCAGCCGGACGGCCCTTACGGTGGCCGACCGCTTTGTCGGCGTTTGAGATCTGTGACCCCGAAATTCGAACGAGCTTACGCCACGCCGGACAGGGAAAGATTGATCTATCTCAAATTCGCATCGTGCGATCCGGCGCGGTGCGGGGCCGGCTTTAACCGCCGTTCGCGGACGCCGTGTCCGGCCGCGGCGGGAGCCACCATGTCGAAGTCAACCCCAGAAGATGCACGTGGGATCGCGATCAACCTCGGCGAGCAGCGTTCCGAGGCTCTTGGCCGGCGGAGCATCCTCGTAGACGTGCCACTTCCGATTGCGGTCTTGCCAGTAAAGCGACCAGAGACCCGTGCGGGGGTCGAATCGAAACTGGGCGACGGGAATCTTCATCCAGGCCGAAGGATCGTCGAAACCCCGCTGGTACTCGAACACGGTGACCGAATTGCCGCGTATCGAGTGCCCGAGCCGCACCTGGTCTCTGGCGTGCGCCAGTATGCGCCGGGCATAGAAGTGCGAGAGCAATTGCTCCACGCGGCGGCGTTCGAGGTCGGGGAACACGGTGGTTCGCTATCGCGTCGATTGAGCGGCGGTCGCGCGCTTCATGAACTGATGTCGTGACATTCTGCCCCACTCAGGCCACCTTCTTCAACCGAAACAAGACATTATTGAACCTTACGAAACCGGATGACAATCCGGTTTCGCTCGACGCTCCCCTCTCCTCTCGGGAGAGGGGTTGGGGGTGAGGGTCGAGCAATGTAACGCAGTTACGTAAAGCTCGATAAGCGGAGAGCCCGCGGCCCCCCAATGATCTGCTGCCGCCGCGGGCGGGCCAGGTACGCACGGGCGCAGCCACGGCTTCGCATACCGTAAAATGCTACGCTTTCGCAGAACAAGAACGAGGCCCCCATGAATATCCTGCTCCGCTGGTCGCTGGCCGCTGCGCTCGCCGCCTCACCGCAAATTCTCTTCGCTGCCGAGACCGCGCGCGTCGAGTTCTTCTCGCCGCGGGGCACCGTCAAGGGCGTGCGCCAGGTCACCGCGCGCTTTTCCGACCAGATGGTGCCGTTCGGCGATCCGCGGCTGGTGGAGCCCTTCGACATCCAATGCCCGGCGCAGGGCACGGCGCGCTGGGCGGACGGCAGAAACTGGATCTACGACTTCGAGCACGACCTGCCGGCGGGCGTGCGCTGCAGCTTTGTCCTGAAGACGAACCTCAAGACGCTCGCCGGCAACCCGGTCGCCGCGGAAAGAAGCTTCATGTTCTCGACCGGCGGGCCGGCGGTGCTGCAGATGCTGCCGTACGAAGGGAGCGAATCGATCGACGAGGAGCAGGTATTCATCCTCGGTCTCGATGCGCCGGCGAGCGAAGCCTCGATCCTGAAGAACGTCTACTGCGAGAGCGCGGGCGCGAACGAACGCATCGGGGTGCGACTGATCAGCGGCGGGGAGCGCGCGGCCATCCTCGACCAGAGGCGGCAGTTCGTCGAGCGCTATTTCGACGTGCTGTTCAAGACGGCCGGCGGGCGCGTCTTCGCCGCGCGCATGGCGGAGCGCGGCACGCGGCAGGAGCAGTTCCTCAAGCTCCGCGACGGGGCGGACTCGCCGCTCGTCGCGCTGCAATGCAAGCTGCGCCTGCCGAACGGGGGCCGCATGACGCTGGTATGGGGGCGCGGCGTGGCCTCGCTCCCGGGGATACCGACTGAGCAGGACCAGCGGCTCGCCTACAAGACCCGCGGCGTGTTCCGCGCGCGCTTTTCCTGCACGCGGGTCAACAAGGACGCGCAATGCATTCCGGTGCTGCCGATGGGGCTCGAATTCACCGCGCCGATCGCGCGCGCCGACGCGCAGAAGATGCGGCTGCGCTCGGAGCTCGGCGGCTATCACCGGCCGCGCTTTTCCGGAGAGGACGAGCGCGGCGACTTCGTCGTGCGGGTGGAGTTCGCGGGCCCGTTCCCGGAACAGACCCGGTTCTGGGTCCATCTCCCCGAGGGGCTCAGGGATGATGCCGGGCGCCCGCTCGCCAACGCGAAGAGCTTCCCGCTTGCGGTGCGCACCGACGAGAACCCGCCGCTCGCGAAGTTCGCCGCACCCTTCGGCGTGATCGAGCTCAAAGCCGGGGCGCTGCTGCCGGTCACGCTGCGCAACGTCGAGCCGCGTGTCGCCGCCGCGATGATGAACCTCGCGCCGGGGAAAGCGGCGGACATGGGCAAGGGCGAAGTCAAGGCGAGCGTGCTCGCGGCCGATACCGGCTCGGCGGCCGAGATCGTGAGGTGGCTGCGAAGGCTGCGCCAGGCCGGGGAAAACGTCTGGGAATACGACGCGGAGAAGAAGCGCGACGTGATCAAGTTCCACGCCGGCTCGAAATCGGTGTTCACCGAGGGCGAGAAGGTGCGCCGCTTCGTCGTGCCCAAGCCCGGCGGCAGGAAGGCCTTCGAAGTGGTGGGGATACCGTTGAAGCGCGCCGGCTTCTACGTGGTCGAGCTGGCGAGCCCGCGACTGGGCGCCGCGCTGCTCGGCGAGAAGAAGCCCTACTACGTGCAGAGTGCGGCGCTGGTCACGAACCTCGCGGCGCACCTGAAGCTCGGGCGCGAGTCTTCGCTCGTATGGGTGACCGCCCTCGACTCGGGCAAGCCCGCCGCCGGCGCCGAAGTCGAGGTGCTCGACTGCAGCGGCAAGACCCACTGGGGGGGCAAGACCGATCAGCACGGCATCGCGCGCATCGCGCAAGCGCTGCCTCCGCGCAATACGCTGCCGCCTTGCCTTAACAACTATCACCGCCAGTATTTCGTGAGGGCGCGCGCGGCGGGCGACATGACCTTCGCGTTCTCCGACTGGAACGAAGGCATCGCGCCGTGGCGCTTCGCGCTGCCGCGGGGTGAGTACGACGGGCCGTACATCGCGACGACGGTATTCGACCGCACGCTGCTGCGCGCCGGCGAAACGGTGCACATGAAGCACCTCGTGCGCACGCGTACCCGGGACGGCTTCGAGTTCGTGAAAGCGAACCTGCTCGATCCCAGAATCGTGATCCGGCATCTGGGCAGCGACCAGCGCTACGAGCTGCCGGTCAAGTGGGACGCACGGGCGAGCGCCGAGAGCACGTGGACGATACCGAAGGACGCGAAGCAGGGCGTCTACCAGCTCTACGTTCTCGAGCGCTTTTCGGTGCCGGCAAAGACCAGGCGCCCCCGTGAGCGGCTGGCGGGCTCGTTCCGCGTCGAAGCGTTCCGCGTGCCGACGATGAAAGCGGTGATGAAACCGCCGCGCGCGCCGCTCGTCAACGCCGCGAGCGCGACCGTGGACGTCCAGGTGAACTATCTCGCAGGCGGCGGGGCCGGCAACGCGCCGGTGAAGCTGCGAAGTCTCCTTCAGCCGAAGACGGTGTCGTTTCCCGACTACGAGGGGTTCGTATTCGGCAACGGCAACGTGCGCGAAGGCGCGGGCGAGGCGCGCGCCGATCCGTGGCGTTACCGCGACTACCTGTGGGCCGACGCCGAGGACGAGGAAGCCGAGGCGCCGCCGCCGGCAGGCGCGCAGCTGCTCGCCACGCAGTCGTTCAACCTCGATCACGCAGGCGGCGGGCGCGCGGTGATCCGCGATCTGCCGAAAGTGGACACGCCGCACGAGATCGTGGCCGAGCTCGAGTACCGCGACGCGGCCGGCGAGACGCTTGCCTCTTCCGCGCGCGTCGCGCTGTGGCCGGCGAACGTGCTGCTCGGCATCAAGCCCGACTCGTGGGCGGTGTCGAAGGACAACTTCAGGTTCCAGGTGATGGCGGTCGACCTCGCAGGCAAGCCTGCCGCGGGGGTGGCGGTCAAGGTCGATCTTTTCCAGCGCCACCACTATTCGCACCGCAAGCGCCTGATCGGGGGATTCTACGCGTACGAGACCTTCAACGAAGTGAAGCGCGTGGGCGACGCATGCCAGGGGGTCACCAATGCCCGCGGGCTCGTGTTCTGCGAAGGTAAGGCCCCGGTTTCCGGTAACGTGATCCTGCGCGCGCAGGGCCAGGACCGCGCCGGTAACGCGGCGTACGCGAACCGCGAGCTGTGGATCGCGGGCTCGGAGGACTGGTGGTTTGACGTCAAGGACAGCGACCGCATGGACGTGCTGCCCGAGCGCAAGCGCTACGAGCCGGGCGAGACGGCGGTCTTCCAGGTGCGCATGCCGTTCCGCGAGGCGACCGCGCTGGTCACCGTCGAGCGCGAAGGCGTAATCGAGAGCTTCGTCACGCCGCTCTCCGGAAAGGCACCGGTGGTGAAGCTCCCGATCAGGGGCCATTATGCCCCCAACGTGTTTGTTTCGGTGCTCGCGCTGCGCGGGCGCGTCGCCGATGCCGCCCCCACCGCGCTGATCGACCTCGGCAAGCCCGCGTTCAAGCTCGGGATCGCCGAGATCAACGTCGGCTGGCGCGCGCACGAGCTCAAGGTGAGCGTCGCGACCGACAGGCAGGTCTACCAGGTGCGCGACAAGGCGCGAGTCGCGGTTTCGGTGAAGCGCGCCGACGGCTCGGTGCCGCCGCGCGGCACGGAAGTTGCGCTCGCCGCGGTGGACGAAGGGCTGCTCGAACTGCTTCCCAACGACAGCTGGAAGCTGCTCGACGCGATGATGAAGCGGCGCGGCATCGAAGTCGAGACCGCGACCGCGCAGATGCACGTCGTCGGCAAGCGCCATTTCGGGCGCAAGGCGCTGCCGCAGGGCGGGGGCGGAGGACGCCAGAGCGCGCGCGAGCTGTTCGACACCCTGCTCTTCTGGCAAGGGCGCGTCACGCTCGACGAAAACGGCGCCGCGCGCGTCACCGTGCCGCTCAACGACTCGCTCACCGCGTTCCGCATCGTCGCGGTGGCCGACGGGGAGGCGGGGCTGTTCGGCACCGGCCAGTCCGTGGTGCGCTCGACGCAGGACGTGATGCTGCTCTCGGGGCTGCCGCCGCTCGTGCGCGAGCGCGACCGGTTCCGCGCCGGCTTCACGGTGAGAAACGCGACCGATCGTGCGCTCGCGCTGGAAATCGTGGTGAAGCTCACGCAGCGCGCCGGCAACGGGCAGAAACCCGTCGCAGGCTTGCTCGCGCCGCAGACGGTGCGGCTCGCGGCGGGCGAGGCGCGCGAGATCGGATGGGAGGTCACCGCGCCGGTCGGCGCGGAGGGGCTTTCGTGGGAGGTGACGGCGCTCGACAAGGCCCGGGCGAGAGCGCAGGCGATGGACGCGATACGCGTCACGCAGAAGGTGACGCCGGCGGTCGCGGTGCGCACTTTCCAGGCGACGCTCGTGCAACTCGAAAAACCGCTCGATGTCGCGGTCGAGATGCCGGCTGACGCGATCCCCGGACGCGGCGGCGTGAGGGTGTCGTTGCGCGCACGGCTCGCGGACGAGCTCGCCGGCGTGCGCGAATACATGAGCTACTATCCTTACACCTGCCTCGAGCAACTCGTGTCGCAGGCGGTCGCGCTGCGCGACGAGAACCGCTGGAAGGCGGTGATGGCGAGCCTGCCCTCGTATCTCGACCGCGACGGGCTCGCCAAGTTCTTCCCTGCGCTGCGCGAGGGCAGCGACACGCTGACCGCCTACGTGATGGCAATCGCGCACGAGGCGCGGTGGGAGATTCCCGAGGCGGCGCGCACGCGCATGGAGCGGGGGCTGCGCGGGTTCGTCGAAGGGCGCGTGGTGCGCCATTCGGAGCTTCCCACCGCCGATACCGCGATCCGCAAGATCGCGGCGCTCGATGCGCTCTCGCGCGGCAATCCCAAGCTCGAGCCGCGGTTGCTCGAGTCGATCTCGCTCGAGCCCAATCTATGGCCGACCTCCGCAGTGATCGACTGGTATGGCCTGCTCGCGCGCGCCGGGCGCATCCCCGACCGGCAGGCGCGGCTCAAGGAAGCCGAGAGCATCATCCGGGCGCGGCTCAACTTCCAGGGCACGACGATGGGCTTCTCGACCGAGCGCAGCGATTTTCTGTGGTGGCTACTCGTCTCCGGCGACGTCAACGCCAACCGCGCCGTGCTCGCGCTGCTCGACAACGAGCGCTGGCGCGAGGACATGCCGCGGCTCGTGCGTGGCACGCTCGGCCGCATGCAGCGCGGCCGCTGGAATACCACGGTGGCGAACGCGTGGGGCGTGCTGGCGATCGAGAAGTTCTCGGCGAAGTTCGAAGCGGTGGCGGTTGCCGGCACGACGGCCGCCGAGTTGGGCGGCGGCCGGCGCGAGCTCGACTGGAAGGCGGAGCCCAGGGGCGGAAAGATCGGCTTCGACTGGCCGCGCGGCAGGAACGATCTCTCGGTGAGACACTCCGGCAGCGGCAGGCCGTGGGTGACGGTGCAAAGTCTCGCCGCGATCCCGCTCAAGCAGCCGTTCGCGACCGGCTACAAGGTGACGCGCACCGTGACGCCCGTCGAGCAGAAGGTCAGAGGCGCATGGAGCCGCGGCGACGTGCTGCGCGTGCGGCTCGACCTCGAAGCGCAGTCCGACATGACCTGGGTCGTGGTGCGCGATCCGATACCCGCCGGCGCGGCGATCCTCGGCACCGGGCTCGGCGGCGATGCGCGCGTCCTCGCGCGCGGCGAGAGAAGGCGGGGCTGGGTGTGGCCTGCGTTCGAGGAGCGGACTTTCGATTCGTTTCGCGCCTACTACCGCTTCGTGCCCAAGGGGCGCTGGGTGCTCGAATACACGGTGCGCCTCAATAATCCGGGCCGGTTCGAGCTGCCGGAGACGCGGGTCGAGGCGATGTACGCGCCGGAGATGTTCGCCGAGACCCCGAACGCGCCGGTCGAGGTGAAGCCGTGAGCCCGTTCGCGCGCCATGCGCTCGTCGCGGTGTTCGCGGTGACCGCCGGGCAGGCGTTCGCGCTGCCTGCATTCGAGGAGGTGCGTGCCGCGTACGCCGCGAGCGATGCGGTGCTGCTCGACCGCCACGGCGAAGTCCTTCACGAGCTGCGTGTCGATGCGCACGGCCGCAGGCTGGAGTGGACGCCGCTTGCCGCGGTGTCGCCGGCGATGCAGAGAATCGCGGTGCAGGCGGAGGACCAGCGGTTCTTCAGCCACGCCGGCGTAGATTGGCTTGCGTTGGCGCACGCCGCGCTGCGCAACCTGTTTTCCGCCGCCCCGCGCGGAGCGAGCACGATCACGATGCAGCTCGCTGCGCAGCTCGATCCCGCCCACCGGCCGCGCGCCGGCAAGCGCTCGCTCGCGGAGAAATGGCGGCAGATCGAGGCGGCGCGCGCGCTCGAGCAGCGTTGGAGCAAGCACGAGATCCTCGAAGCCTATCTCAACCTCGCGTCGTTCCGCGGCGAGGTGCAGGGGATTGCGGCCGCATCTCGCGCGCTGTTCGGCAAGCGCGCGGACGGCCTCGACGAGGCCGAAGCGCTGCTGCTCACGGCGCTCTTGCGCAATCCCGCCGCCGATCCGGCGCGGGCGGCGCGGCGCGCCTGCGGGCTCGCGCGCCGTATCGCTCCGCACGCGGGCTGCGAGGCAATCGCCGCGCGCGCGCGCGGGAGCCTCGCGGGCAGCCATGCGATGACCCCGCGCGCCGCGGTTGCACCGCACGTCGCGCGCAGGCTGCTCAAGCTTGGGATGGAGCGCTCGCACAGTACCCTCGACGGTGAGCTGCAGCGCTTCGCGCTCGAGGCGTTGCAGCACCAGCTCAACCTGCTCGAAAAACAGAACGTCGCCGACGGCGCGGTGCTGGTGGTGGACAATGCGAGCGGCGAGGTGCTCGCCTATGTCGGCAACTCCGGCGCTTCCGCGAGCGCGCGCTTCGTGGACGGCGTGATGGCGCCGCGCCAGGCGGGCTCGACGCTGAAGCCCTTCCTCTACGAGGTCGCGCTCGAGCAGCGGCTGCTCACCGCGGCTTCGCTCATCGACGACTCCCCGGTCAACCTGGTAACGCCTTCCGGCTTGTATGTGCCGCAGAACTACGACCGCGAGTTCAAGGGGTTGGTCTCGGCGCGCACGAGCCTCGCCGGCTCGCTCAACGTGCCCGCGGTGCGTACCCTGATGCTGGTCGGAGCGGACGCCTTCGTCGCGCGGTTGAAGGCGCTCGGGTTCGACACCGTGACCGAAGACGGCGACTACTACGGCTACGCGCTCGCGCTCGGCTCGCCGGAGGTGCGGCTGTGGGATCTCGTGAACGCCTATCGCACGCTCGCGAACGGCGGGGTGTGGAGCCCGCTCACGCTCACACGCGGCGCCGGCGAGGGAACGCGCACGCGCGCCATGGATGCCGCTGCGGCCTACATCATCGCCGATATCCTGTCCGACCGCGCGGCCCGCAGCGTCACCTTCGGGCTCGAGAATCCGCTCGCCACGCGCTTCTGGAGCGCGGTCAAGACCGGTACCAGCAAGGACATGCGCGACAACTGGTGCGTCGGGTTCTCGGGGCGCTACACGGTCGGAGTGTGGATCGGAAATTTCTCCGGCGCGTCGATGTGGGACGTCTCGGGTGTTTCGGGGGCCGCCCCGCTGTGGCTCGACATCATGAACTACCTTCACCGCGCGGACCCCGGCCGCGCCCCGCGGCGCCCCGCGGGCGTGGTCGCGGGGAAGATCGCGTTCGAGCGCGGCGTCGAAGCGCCGCGGCAGGAGCTGTTCCTCGCGGGAACCGATACGACTGCGATAAGCGTCAAGGCGCCCGCCGCGCAGGGCCCGCGCATCGTCTATCCCGGCAACGGCAGCGTAATCGCGCTCGACCCGGATATTCCCGCTGCGCGCCAGCGCGTGCGCTTCGTGGCGCGTCCCGCGGCGCATGCGCTGCACTGGCGCCTGAACGGCGAGCCGCTTGCATCCGCCGGTGCGGCGGGGGAATCCGTCGTGCTCTGGCGGCCCGAACCGGGGAGACACGTGTTGAGCGTCGCCGACGCGAGCGGAATCGCGCTCGACGAAATCGAGTTCGAAGTGCGGGGGACCGCAACGAGGCGTTAGCAAGACTCCTCTAAATTCACGAACCTGACGAGACGGGTTGCCGCGTTTCCTTTGATCGGCGGATTCCCGTAGAATGCAACTGAGGCGATGCTGATTTTAAAGCGGATTTTGAACGCGGGCCGATGCGGATGGTCATAGAGGACTGTGAGTTGGTCCGCATTGATCCGCGGTTTCCGGGTTTTGAGCGAGCGTGGAAAGTGAGATGAAGAGTGTGTTGAGCCGTTTGCGTGGGGTCGAGCGCGATATCGTCCAGGCGCCGCAACCCGGCGACGTGGCACCTTATTACGAGCCGCAGGGCAACGAGATCGCGGTATTCGAGGCCGCCTACCGGAAACGGCTGCCGGTGATGCTGAAGGGCCCGACCGGCTGCGGCAAGACGCGCTTTCTCGAGTACATGGCCTTCCAGTTGAAGCGCCCGCTCGTCACCGTATCGTGCCACGAGGACCTGACCAGTTCGGACCTGGTGGGACGCTTCCTGCTGGAAGGCGCGGAAACCGTGTGGCAGGACGGGCCGCTCACCCGCGCGGTGAAGGAAGGCGCGATCTGCTACCTCGACGAAATCGTGGAGGCGCGCACCGACTCGACGGTGGTGATCCATTCGCTCACCGACCACCGGCGACAGCTCACGATCGAGAAGAAGGGGCAGGAGATCGAGGCGCACGAGGACTTCATGCTGGTGATCTCCTACAACCCCGGCTACCAGACGGTGCTGAAGGATCTCAAGCCCTCCACCAAGCAGCGCTTCATCGCGCTCAACTTCGATTTCCCCGCCGAGGAGACCGAGCGCAAGATCATCATGAACGAGGCGCCGGGCATCTCGCCGGAACTCGCGCACCAGCTGGTCACCGCCGGGCGCAAGGCGCGGCTGCTGAAGGACCACGGGCTGGAGGAGTCGGCCTCCACGCGCGCGCTGGTGTACGCGGCCAGCATGATGAACGCCGGGCTCGACCCGGTCGCGGCCTGCCAGGTCTCGATGGTCAACCCTATCACCGACGACGAAGAGCTTGCCGACGCGCTGATGGAGATCGTGCAGGCGCATTTCGGCGCCTGACGGCGGTGATCGGTGAACAGTGATCGGTGATCGGCAATCGCAGACGGTTCCGCTGTCCGGTATCCCGTCCACCGTCCACCGTTCACCGTCCACGCAGTATGAGCGGAACCCCCTCTAGCCAGCAGGCGATCGACGAGCAGCTGACCCAGTTGCGCGACTCGAGCCTCGTGGCGCGCCGCGAGCTCGAGCAGGTGCTGCCCGCGATCCGCCCGCACGGCGAGGCGGCGGCGCTGGCCTGGGTCCTCGCCTGCCGCAGGCTCCACGACTACGACCGCGAGGCGAGCCGGGCTTTCATCCACGGCAGCCTCGAGGCGGAGCGCATTTCCGAGGAAGTCACGGCGTGGACCGAGCAGGCGGTGCAGTTCACCCGCTGGCGCGGCGCCTGGCGCGCGCTCGAGGGCTTCATGGCGAACCTGCCGCGCGCCTACGGCTCGCTCGG
>JACQGO010000194.1 GCA_016199485.1 Betaproteobacteria bacterium | reverse complement strand
GAGCAGCGCCCGCGCCGCGGCTTCGCCGAGCACGGGGTCGGCGAGCTCGAGATACTTGTCGTTGAGCTCTTCGTCGGTGAGCGGCAGCTCGGGGTCGCCCTTGCGCGTGGGCTGGAAGTGGGCAAGCGTGCGCCCGTCGTTGGTCTCGATCTCGATGCGCGCTGCGCGTTGTTGCGGATAGCCTTTCGAGAGCTCGGGGTCGGCAGCAAGCTCGATCTTGCGCATCAGCGCGCGTACCTCGCTGTCGTTGAGGCGCTCGGGGGTGAACGCGTTGAGCCGCACGCTGCCGTGCACCAACGCGTGGGCGACGACATAGGGAAGGCTGAACTTCGCCTGGTACTCGCCCTGCGGGCTGAAGTTGTCGACGATGTCGAGCCCCGCCTTGTAGGTCGCGATGCGGATGCGCTTCACGTCCTTGTGCGTCAGCGCGTGGGCGTGCTTGAGATGCAGCACGCCGTCGATCGAGGGAAAATTATGCCCGCAGCAGCCGTGGTTCTTGAAGGTGACGCGCGTGATGTGATAATCCGAACCGAGGTCCTTGACCGCCTTCGCCCAGTCCGGCTGCTTGCTCATCGCCGCGCCGAAACCGACTTCCCCCTCGAGGATATCGAGCGCGCCGGTGACGCCCCGGGCGGCGGCGAGCGCAGCGAATGCGCCCACGTCGGCGGCGTGCCCGCCGTGCAGCGGCTTGGTCATCGCCTGCGAGCGGAAGGCCTGCTGCAGCCCCGAGGCGAAAGTGCCGACGGTGGCGAGCGCGTGCATGAACTGCTCGCGCGTGCAGCCGAGAATCGTCGCGACCGCAGCCGCTGCGCCGAAGCTGCCGACAGTGCCGGTGGTGTGCCAGTACTGGTAGTGCGAGGGCATCACCGCTTCGCCGATGCGCGTCGAGACCTCGTAACCGACGATGACCCCGCGCAGAAAGCGCTCTCCGGAGAGGCCCTCGGCCTGCGCCGCGGCAAGCGCTGCAGAGATCACCGGGCTGCCCGGATGGTAGCCGGCGTCGCGGTAGATGTCGTCGAATTCGACCGAATGCGAGGCCGCGCCGTTGATGAGCGCGGCGGCGCGCAGCGTTGCCCGCCGGCCCGAGGCGAGCCGCGAGCGCCCGCGGTCGAGGTCCTCGGCGAGCGCCTGCTCGAGCAGCGTCGCCGGCGCGACGATGCTACCGGGCAGCAGCGAGGCGTACCAGTCGATCACCGCGCGCTTGGCGTGGTGGATCACCTCGGCCCGCAGCCTGGAAGTCTGTTCGCGGACCGCGTAGTCGGCGTAGGTGGCAAGCAACATGATGATGCTCCTCGGCTCGGTATCCTTCGCGTATTGCGATCAATGGTCGCGAGAGACGAGTAGGCCGTCCACCGCGACCACGCGTTCGCCTTCGGCCTTGACGATCAGCGCGATCGATTTCGGCGCGAACAGGGCTTCAAACAGTCGAGACGTCATATGGCGGATTTCATGCCTTCGGCGGGCGCTGCGAGAACTGGCGCCCGAACACGCCTTCGGCGATGCGGTTCTTGAGGATCTCGATCGAGCCCCCGGCGATCATCCAGCCACGGGTCTTCCTGGAGCAGTATTCGACGAGCGTCTCCTCGGTGTAGCCCATGCCGCCCATCACCTGCATCGCCCACTGGCGCGCGGTTTCGTAGGCGTGGCGGCCGAAGGCGAGCGAGCGCGCCGTGTTGCCGATGCGCTCGACGTTGAAACCCGCGATCTGCTTCTTGAAGCCGCCCTCCTTGAGCACCACGTTCTCGGGCGGAACGCAGGTGTTGTCGAAATACGTCTGCACCCACTCCTCGCCGTTCAGGAAACGCGAGGGCCTGCCTTGTTTCACCCCTGGAGCGTTCCGCTCGACGAGCACCGAGCCGATGCCGCCCACCCCGGGGCCGAAGCGCACGTAAACCAGCATCACATCGGCGTACTGCGCGTGGGTGGTGAACACCTTGGTACCGTTGATGCGATAACCCGCGCCATCCGGTGTCGCGGTGGTCTGCAGGTCGGTCACCGCCGAGCCCGCTTCGGACTCGGTCATGCCGACGCAGATCACGCCTTCGCCGGACAGCAGGCGCTTCAAATAGCGCTCTTTCTGGTCCTCGGTAGGCTCGAAATTCATGGCGAGGGGCGAATCGGGAACAATCGCATATTTTACCTGCGTGCCTCGCCCGATTTCCAACTGCCGGCTCGCGTTCCATGCGGCGGAACGAAGCCTGCCGCGGGGCTTCACGCCCGCAAAAGCGGTCTCAGCTTGCGCATGTCGGCGATCTTCTCGATCGCCCACACCGCGTCGCAGAGCTGCCGTGCGCGGCGCTTGCCGAGAACGGGCGCCATCAGATGGAAGCACTTCTCGTCGACCTCGGCGCGCGTCATCGGGTTTTGCGCCGTGCCGCGCACCGCAGTGGTGTGATGCCGCAGCCCGCGCCCGTCCTTGAGCTTGAGCTCGACGACGCCCTGGCGGCTCGGCATCGCGCGGGTAAGCTCGTCGTCGCCGCGGAGCTCGATGCGGCTTCTCACCGCGAGCACACGCGGGTCCGCCATACGCTTCTCGTCATGCGCCGACGCGAAGGTAACCATGCCGTCGAGCAGCATCACCGCGCACATGTGCTGCATGCAGATGTCGGGCATCGCGCGGTTGTCGGTGGTGTTCGCGCCCTGGTGCGAGACGCGCACCACGACCTTTTCGACGTCGTCCGCCCTGAGACCATGGGCGCGGATCAGCTCGAGCAGCGAATCGAGCGGCGCCTGCATCGGCGAGCCCACCGACCAGCGCTTGATGTTGGTGTTCACGATCTCGTAGGTTTCGCCGAGGCCCCGGGTGAGCGTCTCCGGGACCGGCGCCTTGCCGATGCGGCGCGTCTCGTCGAACGCGACGAAGAAATTACGCTCCCCGGAGAAAACGTCCTCGACTGCGGTGAATCCGGCGGCGACCATGGTCGCGGCCGTGACGCCATTTCTCGCCGGCATGCCGCCGAAGTCGAATGCCTTCTCGACATGTTCCTCATCGCGCATCCAGCACGAGACGCCCGAGACCTGCTGCGCCGTGTAAGAGAGAAGGTACCGCGCCTGGTCGGCGTTGATCCCGGCAAGCGCCCCCGCCGCGGCGGCCGCGCCGAACATCGGGCCGAAGCTGTGGGTGGAGTGGCCGGCCTCGCGAAACTCATAGGGATGCAGCGCCATGGTGAGCCGGCAGCCGATGTCGTAGCCCAGCGCCACCGCGCGCAGCAGCGCCTGCCCGCCGCGCCGCTCGCGCTCCGCCATGGCGAGCGCCGCAGGCACGATGCCGCAGCCCGGATGGGTGAGCGAAGGCGCGTGCGAGTCGTCGGTCTCGTCGGCGTGCGCGAGCATGCCGTTGGCGAGCGCGGCGTTCACCGCGGTGGTCACGTGCTTCGAGCCGATGACGCAGGCCTCCTTGGCGCCGCCCAGCGTCTTCACGTAGGAGATCGCCTTCCTGCCGGGCAGCAGTCGCGCGCCCGAGACCATCGCGGCAACGGTGTCGAGGACGTGGTGCTTGGTTTTCTCGACAACCGCCTTGGGCAGCGGTTTCTGCGGGGCTCGAGCGATGTAGCCGCTCAGTTTTTTCATCAAAGGAGATATCTCGGTGCTGGTTTTCTTCATGGCATCAGCCCTCCGCCGTTCACGTGTATCGACTGCCCGGTGATGAAGCGTGCTTCGGGACCACACAGCATGCGCACCATCGCCGCAACCTCCGCGGGCTCGCCGCGCCGGCCCAAAGGCGGCAGCGCGGCTCGCTCCGCGGAACGCTCGGGCGCGCCCGGCAGCCCGCGCCGGGTATCAATGACTCCCGGCACGACGCAGTTCACCGTGATGCCGTGCCCCGCGAGATCGAGCGCGAGCGCCTTCGTCATGCCGGCAATCCCCGCCTTGGCGGCGACCACGTGCGCGCGGCCCAGCGCGCCCTTGTGCCCGGTAAGGCCGCCGATATTGACGATCGCGCCGCCGCCGGCGCGAATGAGGTGCGGCAGGCAGGCCTGCGTGCAGATGAACGCGCCGTCGAGCACGATCGCGAGGACGCGCCGCCAGTCTTCCAGCTTGATTTCGGCGAACGGCGTCTCCATGCGCACCGCGGCATTGTTGACGAGACCGTCGATGCGGCCGAAACGCTGCACCGTCGCGTCCACCATGCGCGCAACCGCATCGGGATCGGTCACGTCGGCGATGTGTAACGCCGCGCGCCCTCCCTCCTTTTCGATCATCGCGACCGTCTCCGCGGCCGCGGCGCGGGAAGTGTTGGCGTTCACCATGACCGCGGCGCCGCCCGCGGCAAGCGATCGCGCGATCGCGCGACCGATATTGCGCGCCGCGCCGGTCACCAGCACCGCCTTGCCGGCGAGCTCGTCGCCTTTTCTCATCCCCACACTACTCGCCATCGATGCCTGCCCTCCAGGTCGTGGATCACGACGAAAATTTCTTGACCGCCGACGAACGCGGATGCGCGCGGACCACCGGCAAACAGGGTCCGCGCGGCATTGTGCGTCAGTCGGCGTTCGCCGGCGGCTTCAGTCCCTGGCCGGGGTGCCCACGCCCGCCGCTGCGCGCGCGACGACGCCGGCGTCATCCAGCGTGGTAATTGCCCAACACATGCGGATCAGCGCCTCGCGGCGCGATTCAGGCAGGATGCCGCTCACGAGCCCGCGGAATTTCGCTTCGAGGTCCGCGTCGCTCATCGGGCGCGCGAGCGTTCCCAGCGCGTGCTCGACGTGCCTCGTGAACGTGCGGCCGTCTTTGAGGCGGATAGTAGCATACGCCTCGGTCTTGCGCAGCGCGCCGTCGGCGCGCGCGGTCACCTTGCCGCGCAGGGCGACGACTTCGGGGTGGCGCACGCACTCGTCGCTGAACTGTGCCTCGCCCGCCGCCTCGTGGACGACCGCCACCGCGGCGGCGTGATACACGCTGAATTTCCCTTCGAGGCCGGTCTGCGGTGACTGCTTGCCGGTCAACTCCAGCACCAGCGGGTTGACGCCGAGCTCGATGCGCTCGATCTCGTGCGGCGCGAGATGGTGCTCGCGCTTCAGCTCGATGCAGCCGTCGATCGCCGCGTGCACCACGAGCCCGCAGGCGTAGGGTTTGTACATGTTCGACAGGATTTCGAACCGCTCGCCCAGGCCTTGCGTGATTACCGCCGGATCGAACCTGGTGGACAGCACGTGCGCGAAACCGCGCGGCGCCTCGATCGCGCGTTCCGAGCTGGTGAAATTCCTGGCGGCGAGCAGCGCGGCAGTGAGCCCGTTGTGCGCGGCCCGGCCCGGGTGGAAGCTCTTGCACATCGAGCCGAACATCTCGCGCAGGCCCGCCGACTGCGTCGCGGCGATCCCGAGCGCCCATGCCATCTGCCGCTCGTCAAGCCGAAGCAGCTTCCCGGCGGCGGCCGCGGCGCCGAACACGCCGGCGGTACCGGTGATATGCCAGCCCACGTCATAGTGCTCGGGAAATACCGACAGGCCGATCCGGATCTCCGCCTCCACGCCGAGCACGAAGGCATGCGCAAGCTCTGCGCCGCTCACCTTGCGCCATTCGGCGTATGCAAGCAGCGCAGGCAGCACCGGCGCGCTGGGGTGGACGGCGCGCGCGTGCGTGTCGTCGAAGTCGAGCACGTGCGAGCTGATCCCGTTTACGAGCGCCGCATGCAGGATGTCGAGGCGCTCGGTGCGCCCCAGTACGGCGGCCTGCGGCGGACCGGAGAACTCGCGCAATGCGGCGAGCGCGCGCTCGACCGTCTCGTGACGCGAGCTGCCGATCGCACATCCGAGCCAGTTCAATATCGCGCGGGAGGCCTCGTGTATCACCGGGGGCGGCAGGTCCTCGTGACGCGAGTTGACGAGGTAACGGGCGAGGATGCGGGTCACTTCCATACGACGTTTGCCGTTTCCCGCCTTACTGAAGTCCGCGCGGATGGTTGACAAGCGATTGCATGGTGGGCCTCCTCTCGCCCGGAGCGCGGGAGAGAAACGGGGGCGGGCATTAGAGCGTCGTCGGTCATTTTCGCGGCGGTGAAGGTTTGCGGGCTACCGGTGCCGATTCTAGCAACACGCGACCGCGTGCTCAACGCAGCGCCGCAGCGCGGTGCGCATCGGGTAAAATATGCCGCTCGGTTGGATTCGGGGAGCGCGCGGATGAAAAAAAGGCCTCTGGTGGGTATCGTCATGGGGAGCACTAGCGACTGGGAGGTCATGCAGCACGCCGCCCGCCAGCTCAAGGACTTCGGGGTCGCTTACGAGGCGCGGGCGCTCTCCGCGCACCGCGCGCCCGCGCTCCTGCTCGAGTGGGTCGAGGCGCTCGCCAGGCAGGGCGCGCGCTGCTTCATCGCGGGGGCGGGCGGCGCCGCGCATCTCGCCGGCGTGGTCGCCGCGAAGACCACGCTACCGGTGCTGGGGGTGCCGATGCCTTCCGGGCATTTGCTGGGGCTCGATTCGCTGCTGTCCATCGTGCAGATGCCGAAGGGCATCCCGGTCGCGACCTTCGCGATCGGCGAAGCGGGCGCTGCCAACGCCGGGCTGTTCGCGGTGGCGATGCTTGCGTTGAACGACCCTGAATTGGCAAGACGCCTGCAAGGGTTTCGCAAGTCCCAGGCGGACGCAGTGGCGGCCGCCAAACTGCCCGGTCTTTCGTAACCGTGAACAGACGCCGAGGCGATACGACCGGACCATGAATGACACGCCGCTTTTTGAATCGAGGCTGACCAGCCTCCGGTTCCTCCATCGCGGCAAGGTGCGCGACCTCTACGCGGTCGGCGGGGACAGGCTCCTCGTCATCCAGACCGATCGCCTCTCGGCGTTCGACGTGATCCTGCCGACTCCGATTCCCGGCAAGGGCCGGGTCCTCACCGCGCTCTCCCTGTTCTGGTTCCACCGCCTCGCGCGCATCATCCCTAATCATCTGACCGGCATCGCGCCCGAATCGGTGGTCACCGCAGCCGAGCGCGAGCAGGTGGCCGGCCGCGCGATGGTGGTGAAAAAGCTCAGGCCCCTGCTCGTCGAGGCAGTCGTGCGCGGCTACATCATCGGTTCGGGGTGGAAGGACTACCAGCAGACCGGGGCGATCTGCGGCATCCAGCTGCCTCCGGGACTGAGGCAGGCGGACAGGCTGCCGCAGCCCATCTTCACGCCGGCGAGCAAGGCTCCCGCCGGCGAGCACGACGAGAACATCCCGTTCGTCGAGGTCGAGAAGATCGTCGGCGCGGCGCTCGCGGCGGGCGTGCGCGACACCGCGATTCGCCTCTATACCGAAGCCGCCGAATACGCCGCGAGCCGCGGCATCATCATCGCCGACACCAAGTTCGAGTTCGGCGTCGACGGCAGCGGCAGGCTCCACCTGATCGACGAGGCGCTCACCCCCGACTCCTCGCGCTTCTGGCCGGCGTCCGAGTACCGCGTCGGCATCAGCCCGCCCAGCTTCGACAAGCAGTTCGTGCGCGACTGGCTGGAGACCCAGCCGTGGGACAAACGGCCCCCGGCCCCGGCATTGCCGGCCGACGTGCTCGCGAGGACTGCAGAAAAATACCAGGAAGCGCTGCGGCTGCTCACGGGTAGACAATTGGTAACCGCAGATGAACGCCGATAAACGCCGATAGAACCATGATCCCGATCATGCGGGTGCCCGGTCTCGTGGCATGAAGCGCTCCGGCTGCGGCTCCCAGGCGCTCCGGCACAGGCATCTGTAAGGCGGAAGCCTTTTCTTTATCCGCGTTCATCGGCGGTTTCCCATGGTTTCGTCACAGGACATCGAGCGCGCGGTGGCAGTGCTGCGCGCCGGGGGGCTGGTCGCGTTTCCCACCGAGACGGTATACGGCCTGGGCGCGGACGCGGCGAACGTCGAGGCGGTGAAAAAGGTTTTCGCCGTGAAGCGGCGCCCGACGCATCATCCGCTCATCGTGCACGTCGCCGATGCGGTGCAGGTCGCAAACTGGGCGCGCGACATTCCGCCGCCGGCGCAAGAGCTCGCGCGCCGGTTCTGGCCGGGGCCGCTCACCATCATCCTGCGCCGCGCGCCGCGGGTGCACGACGTCGTGACCGGCGGCCAGGACACGGTCGCGCTGCGCGTGCCCTCGCACCCGGTGGCGCAGGCGCTGCTGCGCGCGTTCGGCGGCGGGGTGGCCGCCCCTTCGGCAAACCGCTTCGGGCGGGTGAGCGCCACCACCGCCGAGCACGTGCGCAAGGAGTTCGGCGGCGAGATCGAACTCGTGCTCGACGGCGGGGAGAGCGACGTGGGGCTCGAATCGACGATCGTCGATCTTACCGGTGCGCGGCCCGCGCTGCTGCGCCCGGGCTGGATTACGGCCTCCCAGCTCGAGCGGGCGCTCGGCCGTCCGCTGGCGCTGCCGGGCGCGGATGCGGCCCGTGCGCCCGGCACGCTTCCAAGCCACTACGCGCCGCAGACGCCGCTCGTGGTGATAGAAGGCGATTTGCTCGGAGAGCTCGCCGCCGCCTTCGTGCGCCAGGGCAGGCGCGTCGCGGTGCTCGCGCTTTCAGCGTCGCAGCCGGTACTTCAAGGGATCACTTGGATCACCGCGCCGCGCGATGCCGCAGGCTATGCGCATGCGCTTTATGCCAACCTGCGCGGGCTCGACGAGGCGGCCTGCGATGCAATCCTGGTGGAACGCCCGCCCGCAGCGCCGGAGTGGGCGGCGATCAACGACCGGTTGAATCGCGCCGCAACGAACGCCGAAAGCGACCAGCCGTGACCGGCTGCGGTCATTTCAGCTTCTGATCGAGAAACTGCCTCACCTGCCTGACCAGTTCCGCTTCGCGGCCGGTGAAGAAGTGATCCGCGCCGGCGAGCTCGATCTGCGCCGAGCCGCGCAGCCTGCGGAGCGCGTGGGCACGCTGCTCCGCATTGCTCCTCACCGCCGGGAAATCATTCTCGCCGTATAGATCGAGCACGGGAAGGCTGAGCCTGCCCGGCTCGAGAAATTCCCCGGAGAGGCCGATCGCCACCCACGCGTCGACCTGCGCGCCGGGACCGCGCGCGAGGAAAAAGTCGGCCATGCGCGCGCCCATGCTGTGCGAGACGATCGCGACCTTGCGGTAACCCTTGCCGCGCAGGAAAGCGACCGCCCTCTGCAACCGTTCTGCCGCTTCGGGGAAAAGCGGCGGATACTGCTCGCCCCGCGCGTCCGCGGCGAGCACCGGCATCTGCACCGAGAGCGTCGTGTAACCCCGCTCCGCGAGCCCGCTGCGCAGCGCGTTGATCAGCCCCCAGTCGGGATGCACCCCGAGCCCGTGCACCACGATCACCCCGGCTTTGGCCCGTGGGCCGAGCGCGTAAATCGCAAGGAACCTGTGGCCGGATTTGAGCTCGAGGTAAACCGGGTCGCCGACCAGGATGGCCGGCACGATCTCCTCGGCCCAGCGCTTCTCGCGGGCGTAGTCGGCCGCGCTGGCGAGCCCCGGCGCGAGCAGCAACCACAGCAGCAGGGTGAAAAGCCGCATCAGGGGCCGTTCAGGGAAACCGCGCGCCCTGGGTGCGCCCGTGATCGGTCGTGCGGTCATAATCAAGATCACGCTGGTTGTATTGCCTGATCACCTGGTGCCCGAGCGCGTTGGCCGCGGCGCCGAGCGATTCACAGCTTGCGCGCGGCGCAAGCCCCGCGATCCCGCGGTCGATCTCACCGGCGGCTTCCACCCCGTGCCGCCTGTGGCCGTTCTCGTGCTGCTGCAGCGCCATGAGATATTGCCGCCAGCGGCGCCTCAGCTCGGTGCTGCCCGAGCCCTCGTTCGCCCACTGCGGCATGGTGAAGGTGACGTCGACCGTGGTGGCGACGCGGTCGATGAAACACTGGCCGCCCTGGGTGCGATACCGGTAGCGCCAGGCCACATACCAACGGGTGTAGCCGTCATAGCGCCGCCCGTCCCCACCGCGTGGGCCTTTCGCGTCCATTTCGCCGCGCAGCTCGGCGGCGGTCGCGCCGCGGATCGTGTAATGCCGGGTGTCCTCACGCAGCGTTACCTCTGCCCGCGTGGTATCCCACGCACCGAGCACGCCGAGCACGAGCACCGGGGCGGCGGATCTGCACAGCGCCACCTTCAGCGTCCCTTGAATCCCGGCCTCGTTTTTGCCAGGAACGCGCTCACGCCGATGCGGTAATCCTCGGTGTCGAAACACGCGTATCCCTCGTTCCATTCCTCGTCCGAAAGCTGCGCCGTCACCGTCAGGCGCTCGATGAACTTCTTGTGCCAGCGCGCGACGAGCGGCGCGCCCTCCGCGATGCGGCACGCGGTGGCGTACGCCTCTTCCTCGACCTCATGATCGGCGACCACGCGGTTTACCAGCCGTTTCTCAAACGCTTCCCGCGCGTCGAACACCCGGCCCTCGAGCAGGATTTCGAGCGCCACCGCGCGCCCGACGAGCGCGAGCAGGCCCGCGAGCTCCCCGTAAGCCATGGTGAGACCGAGACGGTTGACCGGAATCCCGAAGCGGCTCGATTCGCCGCAGATGCGCACGTCGCACATCGCCGCGATCTCGAGCCCGCCGCCGACGCAGGCGCCCTTGATGAGCGCCACCGTCGGATGCCGGCAGCGCGCCACCGCATGCATCGTGGCGTGGATGAGCTCGCCGTAATTCCTGGCCCGGGCGGAGTTCGCGCGTTCGGTCGCAAACTCGGAGATGTCCGCGCCCGCGGCGAAGGCCTTGTCGCCTGCGCCGCGCAAAACGATGCAGCGCGGCGTCTCGTCGGCCGAGAGCTCGCACATCGCCTCGCCCAGGCGCCGCCACATCGCCTTGGTAAGCGCGTTGAGTTTCTCCGGATTGTTCAGCGTGACGGTCGCGATCTCACCGTCGCGCGAGACGAGTACGACGTCGTTCATCGCCGGTTCACCGGTAGAACACCTCGACCAGGAACAGCCCGGAAACGGGGACGTACGTGATCAACATCAGCACGGCGAACAGCACGCCGATGAAGTAGATGTTCACCCTGGAGACTTCCCATACGCTTGCCCTGGCGATCGAGCAGGCGACCATCAGCACGCTTGCGACCGGCGGCGTCTGCTGGCCGATGCCGAGATTGATCGTGACGATCAGCCCGAAGTGCACCGGGTCGATGCCGGCTGCCTTCACCAGCGGCATCACCACCGGCACCACCAGGATGATCGCCGCCGCCGAGTGCAGGAACATCCCTAGCAGCAGGAACAAAAGGTTCAGCAGCGCGAGCACCACCCACTTGTTGGTGGTGAATTCGGCGACCGCGCGCGCAAGCTTCTGCGGCGCCTGGATCTCGGTGAGGTACACGCCGAGCAGCGCGGAGCTCGCCACCAGCAGCATCACCACCGCCGTCTGCACGCCGCCTTCGATGACCGCGCTCTTCAGGTGCGCCCAGTCGAGCTCGCGGTAGATCGCGATCCCGATCACGAGCGCGGCGAGCACCGCGAGCGCGGCGCCTTCGGTCGCCGTCACCACCCCGCCGAAGATCGCGCCTAGGATGATCAACGGCAGCGTGAACGCCCAGAACGCCTCGCGGAACGTCTGCTTCACGCGCGCCCACTTGAGCGACTCCTCGACCGGCAGGTTGTAGCGGCGCGCGAAGTGGTAGGCCATGCCCATGAGACCGATCCCTCCGAGCACCCCGGGGATGATGCCCGCGACGAACATCTGCACGACGGAGGTCTCGGCCATCACCGCGTAGAGGATCATCGGGATCGAGGGCGGGATGATGACCGCGAGCGTCGCCGCGGAGGACATCACCGCCGCGGCGACCGCCTTGGGGTAGCCCTTGGCCTTCATCGCCGGGATGAGGATCGAGCCGAGCGCCGAGACGTCTGCGACCGCGGATCCGGAGATCTCCGCGAAAAACATCGAGGTCCCGATCGACACCATCGCGAGCCCGCCGCGTATGAATCCCAGCACCGCGGAGGCAAACGCGATCAGCCGCCGCGAGATGCCGGAAGCGTTCATGATCGCGCCGGCGAGGATGAAAAGCGGGATCGCGATCAGCGGGAAGTTGGTCGCGCCGGCGTAGAGCACGACGGGCAGGTTCGGGAGCGAGGCGAGCCCCTGGGTCGTGGCCATCGCAGCGACCGCGACGATCCCGAGCGCCACCGCGATCGGCACGTCGATCACGACGAGCGCAAGCACGCACACGAACAGCAGCAACATTTCCATCAGTGCGTGGCCTCGCGGGCTGCGGCTGCCGTCGCAGCCCCGGGCGCGCGCTCACCGCGCGCCTGCGCGATCGCGGCGGGCAACGTCAGCAGTTCCGCGACGACGATGAGCAGCGCGCTCACCGGGATTACCGACTGCACGAAGACGACGGGAACCTCGGGCAGGCTCACCAGGCGGTCCGTCGCGAGCGCCTCGAGAATCGAATAGCCGGTCCAGCCGACGAGCGCGAAAAACGCGATCACCAGCGCGTCAGCGGCCGCCCTCAGCACAACCCTCGCGAACGGCGGCAGCATCGCCACCACTTCCGGGCAGCCGATGTGCGCCCGCTTCGCCGCAGCGAGAGCGGAGCCGTAGAACGTGAGCCAGGCAAGCAGGATCGAGGCGACTTCGTCGTACCATACGAGCGATCTGCCGAGGCTGCGGAAAATCACGCCGGCGGTGACCTCTGCCGCGAGCACGGCCATCAGCACGATCACGATGGCCTCGAGGAATTTCTCGTAGGCCGCGCGTACGCGGGCGAGCGTCATTTGACCTCGGCAAGAAGTTAAGAGTCAGGGGTGAGGGGTATTGGGCGGGGAGCGGCGTCACTCCTCACTTCTTGCTCCCCGCTCTTTACCGCTTACTTCGCCAGGGCGAGCGCCCTGTCGATCAACCCCTTGGAGCCGGCGACTTCCTTGCCGAACTCCTCGTAGACCGCCTTGCTCGCCTTGACGAACGCCGCCTTGTCGGCTTCGTTGATCTGGATGCCGGTGGTGCGCATCCTGGCGAGCAGGTCGTTCTCGTCCTTCTCGGCGGTCGCATACACGAACGCCTGCAGGTCCCTCGCGGTGTCCTCGAGGACCTTGCGCACGCCGGCCGGCAGCGTCGGCCACTTCTTGGCGCCGACCGCGACGTAGGCCGGCGTGTAGACGTGCCCCGTGAGCGACAGGAACTTCTGCACTTCGTGGAACTTCGCGCTGAAGATCTGCGAGAAAGGATTCTCCTGGCCGTCCATCACCCCGGTCTGCAGCGCGGTGAACACTTCGGAGAATTTCATCGGGCTGGGATTCGCTCCATAAGCCTGGAACATCTTGACTCGCCACTTGCCCTCGGGGACGCGCAGCTTGATGTCCTTCAAGTCGGCCGGCACGCGGATCGGGCGCCTGCTGTTGGTGATGTGGCGGTAGCCGTTCTCCCACACCGCGACGACCTTCAGCCCCTTCTTCTCCGTTTCGGGCGCGAGCCGCGGCCAGAACACTTCCTTCTCGATGCGCCTCATGTGCGCGCGGTCCTTGACGAGGTAGGGCATTTCGAAGATGCCGAACAGGTCGACCTCGGAAGACATCACGGTGGACGGCAGCGCGAGATCGATCGTCCCGAGCTTGAGCTTCTGCAGCAGCTCCCTGTCCCCGCCGAGCTGGCTCGAGCCGTACACCACCACTCTGGCCTTGCCCCCGAGCTTGGCGTTGGCGCGTCTCGCGAACTCCTCGGCCGACTTGGCAAACAGCGATCCCGGCTCTCCCACGTGGCCAAACTTGAGCTCGGTCTGCGCGACTGCAGTCATCGCGGTGCCTGCCGCAATGAGCAATGCGAACGATATCTGACGGCAAATCCTCATAACCCCTCCTTTTCCGAGTGAGAACCGCTTGTTGTTGAGCATCGATAACGTAATCGATTTTAGTCTGCGCGCGCGCCGGAGGCCTTGACGACCTTGCCCCACTTGGCGATTTCGGATGCGATGTAGCGCGCGGTCTGTTCCGGGGTATTCCCGACCGGCTCGGCGCCGTCACGGGCGAGCCGCTCGACCACATCGGGCTGCCTGAGCGCCTTAGCCGCATCGGAGTTCAGCCTCGTGACGATCTCCCCGGGGGCACCCGCCGGAGCAAGCAGGAAGTACGACACTTCGACCTCGTAGCCGGGCAGCGTTTCCGCCACCGTCGGAATATTCGGCAAAACCGGCGAGCGCTTGGGGCTCGTGATCGCGATCGCGCGCGTCTTGCCGCTGCGCACGTGCGGCAGCGAAGTGATCAGCGTCACGATCATGAGCTGCGTGTTGCCCGCGATCAGATCGAACATCGCCGGCGCGGAGCCCTTATACGGCACGTGCGTCATCTTGATCCCGCCCATCATCTCGAACAGCACCGTGGCGAGGTGGCCGCCGCTGCCGCTCCCGGCGGAGGCGTAGTTGAGCTGCCCGGGACGCGCCTTGGCGAGCGCAATCAGCTCCTTCACCGTCTTGGCCGGCAGCGAGGGATGTATGTTGACAAGCTGGGGCTGCAGCGCAACCTGCGTGATCGGGGCGAAATCCTTCACAGTGTCGTACGGCAGCCTCGGGTAGAGCGTGGGGTTGATGACGTGGCTGCCGTAGGCCATGAGCAGCGTGTAGCCGTCCGGCGCCGCCCTGGCCACTAGCTCGCTGCCGACCACGCCGCCCGAGCCGGCGCGGTTTTCGACCACGACCTGCTGGCCCAGGGTCGCCGACATCTTCTGTGCCACGATGCGCGCGAGCGTATCGACGCTGCCGCCGGGCGCGCTCGGGACGATCATGCGTATGGGTTTCGCCGGATAGCTCTGCGCCCACCCCGCCGGCGCGCTGATGGCGAGCGCCAATGCCAGCAACGATGTGCCAATATCAACTTTCATCAGAATAT
>JACQGO010000190.1 GCA_016199485.1 Betaproteobacteria bacterium | reverse complement strand
TCGTGCGGCGGCAGCACAGGGTTGGCGCGGTCGCCGCGCAGCATCTCGTGGCGCGCCCGGGTGTCGTGCCAGAATCGGCGAATGGCCTCTGCGATGCCGTGATAGACGACGAGCGTCGTGCCCTGCGGCAGGTAGTCGGTGATGAGCGAGGTGCGCTCGAAGAACAACGGCAGGTAGTACTCGACGCCCGCGGTCGGCACGCCGCGGCTCACGTCCTTGTAGACGCGCGAGCGCGAGGGATCGCCTTCGAACTTTTCGCGAAAGTTGCGGCGGAAACGCGTCTGTCCTTCCTCGTCGAGCGGGAACTCGCGCGCCGGGAGCAGCCGGACTTCCTGCACTTTGTAGATCGAGCGCTGGGTGTCGACGTCGAAGCCGCGTATGCTCTCGATCTCGTCGTGGAACAGATCGATGCGGTAGGGAAATGCGCTCCCCATCGGGAAAAGATCGATCAGCCCGCCGCGAAAGCTGTACTCGCCGGGCGCCAGCACCTGCGTGACGTGGGTGTAGCCCGCGATCGCGAGCTGGCGCCGCAGCTCGCCGGCGGCGAGCTTCTCGCCCTGCTTGAAGTGAAACGAGCGCGCGGCGAGGTAGTCGAGCGGCGCGAGCCGGTAGAGCGCGGTGGTGACCGGCACGATCGCGACCTCGAACTCCTGGTGCATGAGCCGGTAGAGCGTTGCAAGCCGCTCGGAGACGAGATCGTGGTGCGGCGAGAGCTGGTCGTAGGGCAGGGTTTCCCAGTCGGGAAACAGGCAAACCCGCGCCTGCGGCGCGAAGAACGGGATCTCCTCGACGAGCCGCTGGCCGTCGCTTGCCGTTGCCGTGAACACCACGAGCGGGCGCGCACGCGCCGCCAGTTCGGCGAGCGCGAGCGCGTCGGATGAGCCGTGAAGCAGCGGCATGTGCGCGCGCTGCCCCGGAGGTGGAAGCTGCTCGGGCGTGAGCATCGGGATTTTTGAAAAAGGCCGTTATTATAGCGACAAGCCCGCGATCGCCGCGCCCTCCTGAAAACGCGGCGAGGCGTTGCGTCGACGCCGGTGTTACTCTTGACCGGGTTGCCGGTGACGGGTTCCGCCGGGATGGCGGCAGGACCGGTTTTGAGCTAGATCAAAACGGCCCGCGTCATTTCGCGGCAAACTCTGCACAACAGGGGGGGGCCATGATGTTCACTGATCGAGAAGACGCTGCCCGCAGCCTTGCCGCCCGCCTCGCGCAGTACCGCGGCAAGAATCCGCTGGTGCTGGCGGTGCCGCGCGGCGCGGTGCCGATGGCGCGCATCATCGCCGAGGAACTCGACGGCGAAGTGGATGTGGTGCTGGTGCGCAAGCTCGGCGCGCCGGGAAACCCTGAGTTCGCGGTGGGCGCGATAGATGAAAGCGGCTGGGCTTACGTCGCGCCGCACGCCGCCGCTGCCGGGGCGGGCGCGCAGTATCTGGAACGGGAGAAAGCACGGCAGCTCGCGATCCTGCGCGAGCGCCGGGCGCAGTACACCCCGGTGCGCCCGCCGCTCGATCCCGCCGGCCGCATCGTGATCGTGGTGGATGACGGGCTCGCGACCGGGGCGACGATGATCGCGGCGCTGCACGCGCTGCGCGCGAAGCGGCCGGCGAGACTCGTCTGCGCGGTGCCGGTCGCGCCGCCCGATACGGTGAAGCGAGTGCGCGAGTTCGCCGACGAGATGATTTGCCTTGACGCACCCGAGGACTTCTACGCGGTCGGCCAGTATTACGCGAGATTTCCCCAGGTGTCCGACCAGGAAGTGATCGCGTTGCTGCGCGCCGAGACCGGCGTTGCCCATCACAAGGCGTGAAGCTTGAAGCGGGGTCTTGATCGCGAAACACCGCCATACCGGCGGCGCTCGCAGCGGCGATACGACGGATGCCGCGCGCGGCAGGCGGGTTACGGCAGTGAGGGAGCCCGGGTCATTCGAGGCGCACTCCCGCGGCCTTGACCACCTTCGCCCACTTCACAATTTCCGACTTGATGAACTCGGCGAACTGTTCCGGAGTGTTGCTTTCCGGCTCCATGCCGATGTTGGTCAGCCGCTCCCTCACCTCCGGCATCGCCAGTATCCGGCCGATCTCCTGATTGAGTTTCCCGACCACCGGTCGCGGTGTTCTTGCCGGAGCGACGAGCCCGTACCAGTTCGTCGCAAGGTAGCCGGGCAGACCGGCCTCTGTGACCGTCGGCAGCTCCGGAGCGGCCGCCGAACGCTGCGCCCCGGTCACTGCCAGCGCGCGCACTTTCCCGCTCTTCGCGTGCGGAAGCCCCCCGGGGATGGTCGGAATGCTCAGTTGCAGCCGTCCTGCGATCAAGTCGGTGATCGCCGGCGCCATTCCTTTGTACGGGACGTGCACCAGGTCGATTCCGGCCATGGTCTTGAACAGCTCGACCGCGAGGTGGCTGGGGGCGCCGTTGCCGGCCGAGCCGAAGAAAAGCTGGCCGGGTCGGCTGCGGGCGTGGGCGACCAGCTCGCGTATCGACCGCACCGGCAGCGACGGGTTCACCACGACGATCCCGGGCCCCGAGGTGAGCGGCGCGACGGGGGCGAAGTCGCGCACACTGTCGTACGGCAGTTTCGCATACAGGCTTGACGCGGCCGCAAAGCCGGCCGAGATCATCACCAGCGTATAGCCGTCGGGCTCGGCCTTGGCTCCCAGCCCGATCCCGATGATCCCGTTGGCCCCGGCGCGGTTGTCCACGACGACCGGCTGGCCCCACGCCTCGGTGAGCTTCGGCCCGATGAGCCGCGCCTGCACATCGCGCGGCCCCCCGGGTGGAAACGGAATAATGAGCCGTATCGGCTTTTGCGGGTAAGTCTGCGCGGCTGCGCTGACTGCCACCGCGGCGAGCGCGAGCCCGGCGATGATGCGTAACGTGCGATTCATGTCGTTCGCCCGTACATCTTTACGGCACGGCCGGTCGCAGCGTTCCCGCAGACGGGAATGTTCCCTGCCGGTTCGGACGACGGCGCCGGACGCGACGGCGATCCGAAGCTCGAAGTGCTTCCCGGTCAGCTCTCATGGCAGGCGATCCCGTCGTGCTGCGCGGCGAAGTGGAGCAGATGGCGTGCACAGGTCGCGGGGAACAACAACTGGACCTTGTGGTAGCGCGAAGGCAAGTGCACCATGCGCAGATTCCGGATGTTGGCGGTGAGCAACTGCTCCTGCTCGGCGCTGGTGATCGGGCCGGAGGTCGGATACAGCCCGAGGACGGGAGCCTGGATGCGGGGCAGGAAGGCTCCCGCATTGACGCCGTTCGCCAGCTTCGACATGGCAAGCTGCACCTCGGGGCGATTGCGGGCGAACTCCCCCTCGTACCAGGCGAGCAGCGCCGGGTCTGCTTCCGGCGGAAAGCGTGTAGTGCGGTTGGTGGCGGCTACCCACGCCTGCATGCCCATTTCTTTCTTCGCCTCGGTTTCCGAAGCGTGCCCCAGGGCATAGGTCTGCTTCGTTCGCTCGCTGATGTAGACCGGCGTGGCCACGAGCGTCAGGGTGCGCACGCGCTGCGGGTGCGCGGCGGCAAGCGCAATGCCGAGCATGCCGCCCATCGACTCGCCGCAGAAATGCGCCGATTCCGCGCCGAGGTGCTCGATCACCGCGACCAGATCGCCGACGCACGCATCGAGCGTGAACTCGCGCTCGAGATCGAAATCCGCCGACGACTGTCCCAGCCCGCGCACGTCGGGTCGCACCACCTTGTAGTAGCGGCTCAAGTACGGCACCCAGCTGTACCAGAACCGCGACGACCTGCCGTGGCCGTGCTGCAGGATGAGATACGGCGCGTTGCGCCACGGATCGGTGAAGTCGTCCAGTTCGTAGTGCAGCTTGGGTTGGTGGGGCCTTGTTACGAATGGCATGGCGAACGATCGGACGCCTAAAACGCTCTGTTGATCGCCACCGGTATGCGCCGCGGGCCGAACGCGCGCTCGAACTGCTCGTAGCGGCCCGCGATGGCAGCGCCGCAGCCGGGGCAATGGCCGTCGGGCGTGACGCGGTAATCGTCGATGCGGTACCAGTCGCGCACGATGAGCGGCGTCTTGCAGCCGGGGCAATAGGTCGTGCCGCCCTCGGAATCGTGCACGTTTCCGGTGTAGACGTAGTGCAGGCCTTCCTCGAGCGCGATTTTCCGCGCGCGGGTGAGGGTCGCCGTGGGCGTCGCCGGCACGTCCATCATCTTGTAGTCCGGATGAAACGCGCTGAAATGCAGCGGCACGTCGGGCCCAAGCTCCTTCATGATCCACTTGCACTCGGCGGTGATCTCCTCGCTCGAGTCGTTCTTGCCGGGAATCAGGAGCGTGGTGATCTCGAACCAGACGCCGGTCTCGCGCCTGAGATAGACCAGCGTGTCGAGCACCGGCTGCAGGTGCGCGCCGCACAGCTTGAAGTAGAACTCGTCGGTGAACGCCTTCAAGTCCACGTTCGCCGCGTCCATCCTGGCGTAGAACTCGCGCCGCGCCCGGTCGTGCATGTAGCCCGCGGTGACCGCCACGGTCTTGATGCCGCGCGCATGGCACGCGTCGGCGGCATCCATCGCGTACTCGGCGAAGATCACCGGATCGTTGTAGGTGAACGCCACGCTCCTGCAGCCGCCCGCGGCGGCAGCCCCGGCGATTGCCTCGGGCGAGGCGGAATCGGCGAGCGTGTCCATCTCGCGGGACTTCGAGATGTCCCAGTTCTGGCAGAACTTGCACGCGAGGTTGCAACCCGCAGTGCCGAACGAGAGCACGCTCGAGCCAGGGTAAAAGTGGTTGAGCGGCTTCTTCTCGATCGGGTCGATGCAGAAGCCCGAGGAGCGGCCGTAGGTCGTGAGCACCATCCGCTCGCCGATCCTCTGGCGCACGAAGCACGCGCCGCGCTGTCCCTCGTGCAGGCGGCAGTCGCGCGGGCACAGGTCGCACTGCATGCGACCGTCCTCGAGCATGTGCCAGTAGCGGCCCGGATAGCCCCCGTCAGGCATTACGGCACCCTCTTCAGATCCGATTCGCGCCACTTGGTGACGGTGTAGCGCGAGAGCTTGACCTGCGCGTTCCAGAAGTCCGGCGGCAGCCCCGCCTTGTACTTGAGGCTGGCGAGGAACTCGCGCGGCTCGCGCAGGCTTTCCCACACCTGGGGCAGGAACGTGCTGCGGTGGTAGCCGTATTCCAGGATCAGCCCGTCCACCGCCGGGCGCAGCAGCGCAAGCGCATCCTCTTCGTCGCGGAAGGCGAGCGACTCGATCGCGGAGAGCAGCGACACCTCGACGTCGATCAGATCGAACTCTTCGGCCGACAGCGGAGTGAAGCGCGGATCGCGAAATGCCGCCGCCACGGCGTTGGCTCTCACGTCCTCCACGAGGGCGCGCTGGGGAGCGAGCGAGCCGACGCAGCCGCGCAGCTTCTCGTCGTGATGCAGGGTGACGAAGCATGCGCCGGGCTCCTTGAGCCAGGGCGCGTCTTCGCGCGCCGGGTGAATGCGGCCCAGCTCCTGCGCGATCGCCGCGCGCGCGAGCGGCAACAGCACGGTGCCCGCGTCCTGCGGAAACGCGATCCCCGCGGCGGCCTGCTGCGGCCCGAACGGTGTCGGGTTATCGAGCATCGCCACGCGCCTCCATGAATGCGAAAGCGCCGTACCCCACGACGCGGTGCTTGTCGCCGGCGGTGTCGCCCGAGTTGCGCAGATCGACGACTTCCACCTGCATACCGCGGGATCGCGCGGCCAGCGTGAGCCCGTTTACCGGCGTGCCGCCGCACGCCTGCTCGTGCGTGATATCGCTGCGCAGATCGAGGATCGCCCGCGCGGTCGCCTGGTCGAGGACCTGCGCGTCGCGGTACGAAAGATAGTGCGAGAGGTCGGAGCTCACCACGATCAGCGTCTCGTCGCCGCCCCATAGCGCGTCGATCACCTGCGCCACTTCCTCGGGGTTCGCGTCGCCCACTGCGAGCGGCACCAACACAAAGCCGTCGAGCATCTGTTGCAGGAAGGGAAGGTGTACTTCAAGCGAATGCTCCAATGCGTGCGCTGCGCTACTCACGGTGACCTGGGGCAGGCGGGCGAGGGCCTGCACAGCTTCAGCGTCGATGGGAACCACGCCGAGCGGTGTGGCAAAACCCGCGGTGTCGGGCAACGCCAGTCCCCGCACCGGCACCCGGTGCGTCGGGCCGAGCAGCACCACCCGCGTAAACCTGCCGCGCGCCGGACTGAGCCGCGCGTAGATGCTCGCCGCTACCGGGCCGGAGTAAGTATATCCTGCATGCGGCGCAATGACGGCTTTCGGCACCGGCCGCGCGGCGGCCCGGGGTTGCGCGGCTTCGAGCATGTCCGCCACCTGACGCGCGAGGTCGCGAGCGGCGGCGGGATAAAACATGCCCGCCACCGCCGCGGGACGGATCTCCGTCATTGCGTATTCCATCGCCTGGTATATGGGGACTGCCACGCCGTTCGCAAAGGGTTCAAGCTCATTATAGTGTTTAGACCGGCGCGCGGAGCGATCGTCGCGTCTTCACGCACACCGGTTCCCCGAATTCCTTTGAAACGACATCATCTTAGTGCTTGCCCGTGCGAAACCGATGACCCGATAATAAGAGCCCGTAACATAATGAAACACGCACGTGCGTTTCATTATGTTACGGGCTCTAGAGATGCACCGGTATTTTGCACTCATTCCAGCCGCCGGCAGCGGCTCCCGCATGGGCGGCGACCTGCCCAAACAGTATTTGCCGCTGCTCGGCCGGCCGATGCTCTACCACTCGGTCAAGGCGTTGTGCGCGGCGGCGGAAATCGGGCAGGTGTACGTCGTGCTGTCGCAGGGCGACCGGCAATTCGCGCAGTTTGACTGGCGGGAGTTCGCGGACAGGCTCGTCCCGCTCTATTGCGGCGGCGAGACCCGCGCGGCGAGCGTATTCAACGGGTTGCTCGCCGCGCACGATGCCATCGCCGCGGCGGACTGGGTGCTGGTGCATGACGCGGCGCGCCCTTGCCTGGGGCAAGCCGAGCTCCGCCGCCTGCTCGCCGAGCTGGCCGAAGACGTGACCGGGGGATTGCTCGCCATGCCGGTCGCCGACACGCTCAAGCGCGCCGACCGCGACGCGTACGTGATGCAGACCGAGCCGCGCGACAACCTGTGGCTGGCGCAGACCCCGCAGATGTTCCGCTACCGTGTGCTGCTGGAAGCGCTGCGCTCCCTGGATCCAGCAGCGGCGACGGACGAGGCGCGTGCGGTGGAAAACCTCGGGCTCAAGCCGCGCCTGGTGATGGGAGACAGCCGCAACCTCAAGGTGACCTATCCGCACGACCTCGCGCTCGCCGAGCTGATCCTCCGGAGCAGTCAGCCGTCAGTCATCAGCCGTCAGCCGAAAGGCAGAAGCACAGGCGGCGACCGAAAGACGCGACAGCGGGCGAAATCAAGACACCAAGACAAAGGATTGTAGCTGAGAGCTGGGAGCTGAGAGCTAAGAGCTGGAAGCTGGGAGCCGAGAGCGAGAGCCAGGTATGCGAATCGGGCAGGGATTTGACGTGCACGCGCTCGTGACGGGCCGCAGGCTCGTGGTGGGCGGCGTCGAGATACCGTTCGAGAAGGGACTCGCCGGCCATTCCGACGCCGACGTGCTGCTGCACGCGATCTGCGACGCGCTGA
>JACQGO010000201.1 GCA_016199485.1 Betaproteobacteria bacterium | reverse complement strand
CGCGAACAGCGTAAAACTGTCCACCAGCGGGCCGTTCACGCCGCGGTCGAGATCGCGGTCCTGTCCCAGCGAAGCGCAGTGCGCGACCACCACTCTCACGCCGTGTTCGAGCGCGCGGCGCAGCAGCAGCGGGTTGCCGTAGCCCTGGCGGTCGCCGACATGTACCGCTTGCTCCATGCCGGCGTGCGTGATGAGCGGCAGTTTGAGCCTCGCCAGAGCGGCATAGAACGGGTCGCACCGGGGCGAGGCCGGATCGATGCCCATCGCCGCCGGCAGCCATTTGACCGCGCGCGCGCCATGCTCCCTGGCGTATTCCAGCGCCGCGACGTAATCGGCGCGGTATGGATGCACCGATGCCGCCCACTCGAAGTAACGCGGGTGCCGCCGCGCGAGCTGCAGCGCGTATTCGTCGGGTATGTAGAAAGCGGTGTTCTCCAAATCGGGCTCACCGCCCGCGGTGAAATTCCGGTCGAACGCGAACAGCAGGAGCTTTACTCCCGGCTGCATGCCGTCCACCAGGTCGTGCAGGCGCTCGATGTAGGACGCGTCGACGCGCCCCGGCGCGTCATGCACGCATCCGGCATTCAGGTAGAACAGGCGCTGCGCGTATTGCAGGGGGTGCAAGAGGCTACGCATCCCGGGATTCACCCAGATGCCGCTGCCGGAGTCTCCGATGCCGGCGACGTGCACGTGGCCATCCCATACCTGCGCCGGATCGATGCCGTGCCATGCTTCCCGGACAAGATCGTGCCCGGCCAGCTCGGGTGGCAGAGCGGCGCGGCACGGGTTGACGATGCCTTCCTCCGGCCACAGCATCCATGCCGTGCCGGCCCCGATGCTGCCTGTCGCTGCCGCCGTGCCGAGCAGGAACCTGCGGCGGGTCCAACCGGGTCCTGAACGCGTACGATTCACGCCTGCTATGATACGCGCGGTCGCAAAACCTGCCCCCGCTGCCATGATCCACGCCGTGATATCGCACTTCTGGCTGTCGATGATCCCGCCTGGTGTGGTGTCCCGGGCGGTTCGCGGGCGGCGCCTCGCGAGGGTGCTGCAAGAGGAGCCGGGCGCATGATCGGACTGCTGCAGCGGGTGAGATCTGCCGCGATCACGGTAAACGGTGAGCGCATCGCGGCGATCGGCCGTGGCCTGCTGGTGCTGGTCGGCGTCGAGGCGGGCGACGGCCGGCGCGAGGCCGACCGGCTGCTCGAGCGGCTGCTCGGCTACCGCGTGTTCCCGGACGCGCAGGGCAGGATGAATCTCAGCATACGCGACGTGGGCGGCGGGCTCATGCTCGTGCCGCAGTTCACGCTTGCCGCCGACACCGGCAAGGGCATGCGGCCGAGCTTTTCCTCGGCGGCGCCGCCCGACCTCGGACGCGGGCTGTTCGATTACCTCGTGGGAGAAGCGCGGCGCAGCCACGCGGAAGTCGCGTGCGGGCGGTTCGGCGCGGAAATGCAGGTCGCTCTCACCAACGACGGCCCGGTCACCTTCTGGCTGCGGGTCAAGCCTTTCGGACTTTGATCCGACAAACTCCTTTGGCACGACCGCCTCCAACCATGGAAGCGAAAAACACGCCGTTCCGCAACACCTGCAATCTGCTGACGCTGGGATGGACGCTGCTGCGCCTGGGGGCGTTTGCATTCGGTGGTTTGGGGGCCACTCTCGCGCTGCTGCAGCGAGAGCTGGTTGACAAACGTTCCTGGCTGCAGCCGCACGACATCGCCCAGGCGCTGGCGTTTACCAAGCTCCTTCCCGGCTCTACGGGAGTGCAGGTGGTCGCCTTTCTCGGCTGGCGCCTGCGCGGCTGGCCGGGCGCCGTGATCGCTGGCGCAGCGTTCGTGACCCCGGCCGCGGCGATGATGACAGCCGCCGCCGCCGCCTTGGCTGCGGTGCCCGACGAGCCATGGATAAACGGAGCGCTTGCCGGACTGCAGGTCGCGGTCATCGGGCTGCTCGCGTCCGCAATGTGGAAATTGGCCCGCGGCGAGGCCAAGGGGCGAATCCTCACATTCGTTCTGCTGGCGAGCTGCGGCATCGGCATTTTTGTCAACGCCGCGTTCGTCGTCATCGGCGCAGGATTGCTCGGCGCACTGCTGGGCGGCAGGATCGAGGATGCTTGAGCTTATCCTGCGGTTCCTGTTGGTCGGCGCCATTGCCTTCGGCGGCGGGGGAGCGGCGCTTCCGCTGGTCGAGCGATTGACGGTGGCGGAAACACGGTGGCTGACGCCCCAGGAGTTTGCGATCGGGGTAGGGTTTGCGTACGCCACGCCTGGACCGGTGCTCATCCTCGCCGCATTCGTGGGTTTTCGCGTTGCCGGCGTATGGGGCGCGCTCGCGGCCACCGTATCGGTCTTTGCCGTGCCGGTGGTGCTTGCGGCCGGCGCAGCCCGACTCGTCGCACGACTGAACAGCTCCGGACGATTTCGTGCCTTCGGGCGGTTTGCGGCTGCAGCAGCGATTGGTTTGTTGGGCCTCACGCTTTTTGCGCTGGCGCGGCCTGTCGTCGATATTCATCCTGCCTTGCTGCTGGCGGCCGCGGGCGTTTCTTGGGCTGAGCGTCGCGGCCTGTCGCCGCTCCTTTTGATCGCGGCGGCCATAAGTGCGGGCGCAATCGTGGGCGCCGCGGGCTGGTGGTAAGAGCGCGCGCGGCGCATCATAATCATCTGATTTGTGACGCAAGGGGACCCGGTATGCCGCTCGCAACGCTGGAAGGAATAACAACGAACTACGTCGTGCAGGGCGCGGGGCCGCACCTGCTGATGTTTGCGCCGGGCGGTTTCGACGCGACGGTCGCGCGCTGGAGCGCGGGCGGGGTATGGAAGGAGATGGACGCGATCAACGCACTCTCCCGGCACTTCACCGTGATCGCCTACGACCGTCGCGAGTCGGGCTCATCCGGCGGACGCGTCGAGCGGCTGACGTGGGAAGCCTACGCGCGCCAGGCGAAGCTGCTCCTCGATCACCTGCGGGTCGGGCAGGCGTACCTTGTCGGCGGCTGCATGGGCGCATCGGTCGCGCTCGCGGCCGCCGCGCGCTATCCCGCGATGTGCCGCGCGCTCCTGTTGCACTGGCCGGTAGGCGGCTACCGCTGGATGCAGAAGGGAAGGGGAGCGTTCAACCGTCACATGGACTTCGTGCGTGTCAACGGGCTTGCCGCGGTCGCAGCGCGTGCCGCCTCGGAAAAAAAGAACTTCTGGCTCGACCCGGAATCCGGACCGTGGGCATCGGTGATCGCTGCCGATGCCGGGTTCGCCGGGCAATACGTGAAACAGGAGGTGCGGCAGTATCTGCGCATCGTGGCGGCCAGCCGCGACGCGCTCTTCAGCGACACCATGCCCTCGGGCGCAACCGGCGAGGAGCTGATGGCGATGAACCTGCCCGCGCTGATCCTGCCCGGCGCGGACGCCTCTCACGCCACGTCGGCGGCGTGGGCGCTGCGCGAGCTGATGCCGATGGCGGAGCTGTGGGAAGTGTTGCCGCCGCACCAGAACGGGCAGAACGTGCTCGAACGGATGCTCGAGTTCAGGCGCGCGGCGGAACAGGCGGCGCAGACCGCGTAAGACTCACATCGGAGCGGCGCGGGCCGCAGCTGCGCAGATGAATCCATATAGCAGCCTGTCGGAACGCTAAGTCCGACAGGCTGCTATCGCCTCGAAACGCGTGTACAATGGCGCACCTCATGCATCAAGTCGGGATAATCAAAGGAAAGCGCGCGTCGTGGCAGGACATGCGGTTTCCCGGCGTCCGGCGCCTGCGGGGTTCGTGCCCCGCAACGCGCCGTCCCGCGGCCCTTGAAATTGGCGTGGCGGATCATATATCCAGGCAACGTATGCGGGGACCGCTGCGACTGAACTTGCGGCCCCCTCGGGCAATCTAAGGCTTTGATTCTCTTAAGTAGGGAGTAATGCGCATGCTCAAACGGATTTTCCTGTTCGTCGCCACCAACGTGGCGGTGATCTTCATCCTCAACCTCGCGCTCACGCTGCTCGGCATCGACAGGCTGCTCGACGAATCAGGCGCCGGGATCAACGTCAACGCGCTGCTCGTG
>JACQGO010000182.1 GCA_016199485.1 Betaproteobacteria bacterium | reverse complement strand
GCTCTTGCGCTCACCCGGGAGCAGCAGTCCGGTGCAGTAGCCGCGAAACGGCTCCACCCGGTCTGCGTGCTTAAGCTGCTCGGCAATCAACGATACGTACTCCTCGAAGCGTTGCGTTCTCGCGTCCATCTTCGCCTTGACCAGGTGGTTGAAGATGGACGCATCATATCTTGTTTCTTATAACACAGTAAAATTAGCCCTCCATAAGGAATTTGGCGGCCCGTGGACCGACAAATTCCTTCGGCCTCGGGCTGTTCTTCCCCGCTGACGATGCGTAAGCCGAAACTGAACCGCGCCCGGGAGAAGCGCATCACGGACGAGATCGTCGTGGACGCCTACGGGGAGGAAGAACGCGCGATGGGCTGGTACTACTACCTTGAAGGCAAGCTCAAGTTTCCCTTCAAGGGACGTTGCGTCTTTCTCCGGACGGTCTCTCCGCTGAAAAAGGGCGAGGAAGTCGAGGTACTTACGATGGCGAGCGAAGACGACTGCATGCGCGAGATGTTCGTGCTCATCCAATTCGCCGGGCGAAAGCTCGGGGTACCGCTGGCTCAACTGGAAGTGTTGGAGGCCAGCCGCGAAACCCGGCAGGTTGTTGACGACTGGCGCTACTGGGTCGCGATGGGTTACCAGTTTTAGCCCGAGCACATCCAGGGCTTCGGTCAGCTCAATATGCCAGAGGACTGATTGTGCATTGCAGTGGACGCGGGTTCGGAGTACATTAAAACCAGTTTTACTCAGAAACAGTTCAGATATGGAAACGCTGACAGTCGATGACGTAACTGAGCACCCGACGCGCATCATTCACGACGTCGAGAAGGGCGAAATCGCCCTTGTCACCAAGGAAGGGCGTCCGCTTTTTGTCGCCGTTCCGGTTGACAAGCAGCTGATCGAACTCGGCCTGCCTCTGGCGCTTGCGATCCGGCTCTATGAGCAGGAGGCCGTAAGCTTGGGCAAGGCGGCGCAGATCGCAGCGGTTTCCGTGAGCGAATTTATCGACCACCTCGGCGCGCGCCGAATTCCGGTTGCGCGCTACTCGCCGGACGAGTTGGAAGAGGAAATCGCTCAATTTGGCTGAGATCGTTGTTGCTGACGCGAGTCCGATCATCGCGTTGGCGCGCATCGAACAGCTCCCGTTGCTGCCGCAGATGGACATCGCGAAACTGCGCGCTTATCAGCGGATCGAGGCAGCGTAGGAATTCACCCTCACCGCTTCCGCCGCAAGCGCGGCCCCTGCCTGCCGCAGGCAGGTCGGGCTGTTCGTTCCCGCCGCCGGTGCGTAGGGCCGGGCTGAACCGCTTGTCCGCCCAGCCCGAGTTGATATAACATATCGAGCAGTTATATCCGGAGGCGCCGTGAACTTCAACGTTTACATTGACAAGCAAACCGGAGAGCGGCTGGAGCGGCTCGCCAGAACCAGGCGGACATCGCGTAACGCGCTCATCCGCGAGGCACTTGTCCATCTCCTGGAGCGGGGGGCAAAGGCGAAATGGCCGCCGGAGGTGCTCGCCTTTCAGGGAATTCCCGGCGTGCGCCCGTTTGAGGCCGCGCGCCGGCGGCTTGGCGCCCCGCGCAAAGACCCGCTCGCTTGAGATATCTTCTCGACACCTGCGTCCTGAGCGACTTCGCGCGCGGCGAGGCAAATACGCTCAGGCGCATCAAGGCCACGCCGCCGTGTGAGTGGCCTGCGGCTCGAGAACTGGCGTAAGGTCTGAGTCGTCACAAACGCGGAGCCCATAGCCCGACATCCTCGGACGCCTGCTCGAACTGCGCTTCGTCGCGCCCGTCCGCGGCCCGCTCGCCTTGGCGGCCATAAGGAGTTTGTCGAGGCGCAGGCCGGCAAACTCCTTTCGCCTGCCACTTCGGCCCCGGGCGGTTCGCGCCCGCGTCTTAAGCGTGGACCAAAACCAGTTTGCATACAGCCGCCGTCCGGCGTAGCATTCCCGTACCTGACCAGCTAGTCAGATGGAGACTGGACTATGGATCATGTCGGCATCTACGACGCGAAGGCAAAGCTGTCCCAGCTCATCGAGCAAGTCAAGGCGGGGGGCGAAGTGGTGATCACGAAACGCGGCAAGCCCGTCGCCCGATTGGTGCCGCCCGAGGCGCCGCGCAAGAGTTCACCGGCCCGTGCGGCAAAACGCATCCGCGCGCTGTGTGAGCGGTTGAACATTCGCCGCGTCAATATCCGGGCGTTGATCGAGGAAGGCCGGGATTGATGGCCTTCGTGGCTGACAATTCCGTGATCGTAGCCTGGTTCGTGAAGAGCCAGGCGAACTCCTACA
Organism: Betaproteobacteria bacterium; assembly: GCA_016199485.1. GTDB lineage: Bacteria > Pseudomonadota > Gammaproteobacteria > Burkholderiales > SG8-41 > JACQGO01. The sequence continues at coordinate 4,843 of JACQGO010000182.1, read as the reverse complement.
CATGGAATATCCTTGAGCGCGCGGCGGCCGGCGAGGTGATACATGTGCCGCTGCTCTGGCGCCAGGAATTCGTCAACGCGATGGTTGTGCTCGAGCGGCGACACCGGCTCAAGGCGTCGGACGCCGCGCAGGCTTTCACGGAGCTAAAGGATATGAATCTGGCTACCGATCGCGAGCTGGTTGATCTCGGCGTGCTCGCGGAAATCGCACGGCGTTACGCGCTGAGCGCCTACGACGCCACCTACCTGGAGCTCGCGATACGCCTGCGGTTGCCGCTTGCCTGCCGGGATGGTCCTCTCAAAGCCGCCCTGCCCAAGGCAGGCGTAGCGCTCGCCCAACCGATACGCCGCCCGCTCTCGCGCTAGGCTTTATCTGCCACTTCGACCTCGGGCTGTTCGCGGGCGCTGGTCAATCGGTTTCCGTACGCAGTCTACTTCCAGGTGTTATGCGACCCGTGCTCGGTCCACCACGGCGGATTCCTCGGCGTTATACGGACAGGACGGGGACGAACAGCATGCAGGAGGTTCGGATTTGGGTCGATGACCGGGAGGCGCGGGGCCCGGTATTGCAGGTGCTTCAGCGGCGCGCTGAATTTGAGGTCACGGTCGCGCACCTGCCGCTGGGCGATTACCTGGTGGACGGCCGTCTTTTGTTCGAGCGCAAGACGCTGCCGGACCTGGTGGAGTCCATCAAGTCGGGCCGTTTATTCAGCCAGGCGTTGAGACTCGCCCAGGTAAAGAACATGCGCCCGGCCGTTGTGCTCGAGGGCACGTCGAAGGACCTGCACGGCTGCGGTATGCGATGGGAAGCAGTGCAGGGAGCACTCGTGACTATCGCGCTGTTCGTGGGGCTGCCGGTGCTGCGAACCCGTTCGCCCGAGGACACGGTGCAAACGTTCCTGTATGCTGCGCTTCAGGGACGCGCCGTCGCCAGCGGGGCCTTGCCCCGCCGCGGGCACCGGCCAAAGGGCAAGGCGGCCTTGCAACGCTACATCCTCCAGGGGCTGCCCGGAGTGGGGCCGCGGCGGGCGGCGCAACTGCTGGCACGTTTCAGCAGCGTCCAGGCCGCGTTGTTGGCGGACGAAAGGGAGCTTGCATCGGTGCCCGGAATCGGGAAGCGCGTCGCACGGGGAATCGTCTGGGCGGTGAGGGAGACAAGGGCACGCTATGGGCCGGATCGCGCCACATCCTCGGCGCATCCGGCGGCGATCACCGTACCGCCGCCGTCTCGCCGGATGTGAGCGCGGGCGGACCGATGCTCCAAGCCCGCGATGGAAGGCGGTGATCTGCGGAGAGAGAGGATTCTCCGGTTGTTGCGGCGGACGTTGATACACGACGATCGTGTAAACTGAAGCCCCAGGCTCGCCGCCCGGGAATTCACGCCGGGAATTCTGCAATGGGGGAGCAGCGAGAACTTCCTCTGAGTTTTCCGGAGCTCTCGGCCGAGGCTCCGCAGATCCCCGCGCGCATGCTCAACGAGTATGTCTACTGCCCGCGGCTTGCTTATCTCGAGTGGGTGCAGGGGGAATTCGCGCACAGCGCGGATACCATCGAGGGCGCGATCAAGCACAAGCGCGTCGACAAGAAAGGCGGGGCGTTGCCGGAGGAACCGGAAGAAGGCGAGATGATACACGCGCGGTCGGTTTCGTTGAGCTCTACGCGACTCGGCATCACGGCGAAGCTCGACCTGGTGGAGGGCGAGGGCAGCTACGTCACTCCCGTCGACTACAAGCGCGGTAGCCGGCCGCACGTCGCGGCGGGTGCGTACGATCCCGAGCGGGTGCAGCTCTGCGCGCAGGGCCTGCTGTTGCAGGAGCACGGCTTTGAATGCGACAGCGGGATCATTTACTTCGCCAGCTCGCGCGAGCGGGTGAGGGTGCTTTTCGATGATGCGCTCACGGAGAAGACGCTCGCCGCGATTCACGGGCTGCGCGGCGTGGCGCTCGCGGGGCATATCCCGCCCCCGCTCGAGGACAGCCCGAAATGCCCGCGCTGCTCGCTGGTCGGGATCTGCCAGCCCGATGAAGTGCGCTTTCTCAACCGCGCGCCCGTGGAGCCCCGGCCGCTGTTCCCGGCGCTGCAGGACGCGCTGCCGCTTTACGTGCAGTCACCCAGGGCATACGTCCGCAAGGATGGCGACGTCCTCGTGATCGAAGTGGAGAAAGAAAAAGTCGCGGAGGCGCGGCTGGTGGAGGTCTCCCAGGTTGCTCTTTTCGGGGGCGCGATGCTCTCGGCGCCGGCGCTGCACGAGTGCTTCCGCCGCAACATCCCGGTCACGTGGCACACCTACAGCGGGTGGTTCGTCGGGCACACGGTCGGCACCGGCCACCACAATGTCGAGACGCGCACGTTCCAGTATCAGGCGAGCTTCGATCCGCAGAAGTGCCTGCGCCTGGCGCGCGGCTGGGTCGCGGCGAAGATCGCGAACTGCCGGACGATGCTCCGCAGGAACTGGCGAGGCGGAAACGGCTTCGAGACGGAGGATGCGCCGGAGCCCGAGGATCTACCCGGAGCGCGGGGCGGTGAGGTTGCAACGGGGCAGGGCGCAGAGCAGGCGCCGCGGGAGATTCTCATGTCGCTGCGCGAAGACGCGGCGCACGCGCAGCGTGCCCTCTCGCTCGACGAACTGCTCGGAGTGGAAGGCGCGGCGGCGAATCGCTACTTCCAGAACTTCGGCGCGATGTTGAAGAGCGATGCCGATCCTTCAATGAGCTTTGATTTCATGGGCCGGAACCGGCGGCCGCCGAAGGATCCGATCAACGCGCTGCTGTCATTTGCGTACGCGATGCTCGCGCGCGAATGGACGATCACGGTCTCGGCGGTGGGGCTCGATCCGTACCGGGGGTTCTACCACCAGCCGCGTTTCGGACGCCCGGCACTGTCCTTGGACCTGATGGAGCCGTTTCGTCCGCTCGTCGCGGACTCCGCCGTGTTGATGGCGGTGAACAACGGCGAGGTGAGGCCGACGGATTTCGTGCGCGCCGCAGGAAGCTGCAATCTGACCGAAAGCGGGCGGCGGCGTTTCATTGCCGCGTTCGAGCGCAGGATGCAGCAGGAGGTCATGCATTCGATCTTCAGGTATCGGATCAGCTACCGGCGGCTGCTCGAGGTGCAGGCGCGGCTGCTGATCCGTTACCTCGCGGGCGAGATCGAGGACTATCCCAACTTCGTGACGCGGTGAGCGCATGGAACATCTTTACGTCATAAGCTATGATATCTCGGAGCCCAAGCGCTGGCGGCGGGTGTTCAGGATCATGAAGGGCTACGGCGAGTGGCTGCAGCTTTCCGTGTTCCAGTGCCGCTTGAGCAGGGCGCGCATGCTGCAGCTCGAGGCGGCGCTGGGCGAAGCGGTGAATCACCACGAAGATCACGTGTTGATCGTGGACATCGGGCCGGCGGAGAACGTGTCGCCGCAGGTGCGCAGCCTGGGCAAGACGTTTACGCCGGTGGCGAGGGAAGCGGTGATCGTTTGAACTCGCCGGGACGCGGCGAGCAGTTGCGTGGTGAGCAGGATGCCGCGAGCGCTCGCGGCGAGGCAAGCTCTTTAACAATTTGGGAAATTTGCGTGAAGGGAGGGCAGGATGCCCTTTGTCTGGTATGATCTGTTGCCGTCTTTCGTCGGGTGCTCGCAGCACGGTCGCGCAAACCGCGTCCGTGAAGGGCTCCCGAAGAGACAGTTTTCCGCGGCACGAGTGCCGCGGCCTCATTGAAGCACGCTGAGCCTGCCCGACACCAACTTCGATAACATGTTTTCCGCGGCACGAGTGCCGCGGCCTCATTGAAGCACTGCTGCCATGAGGTAGCCTCCGGTGGTTGAGGTGTTTTCCGCGGCACGAGTGCCGCGGCCTCATTGAAGCTGTTGGCTGCGCGCCATAGCTCGCGGTGATCCTGCGGTTTTCCGCGGCACGAGTGCCGCGGCCTCATTGAAGCAACTTCGATCTCCCGGTCAACCCGCTCTCCGTCGTGGTTTTCCGCGGCACGAGTGCCGCGGCCTCATTGAAGCTGCAAGGTCACCACGATCAGCAAGGTGCACGACGCCGGTTTTCCGCGGCACGAGTGCCGCGGCCTCATTGAAGCCGTAAACTTCTACTCCCTTTGCCCTTACTCCCCTCTGGTTTTCCGCGGCACGAGTGCCGCGGCCTCATTGAAGCAGCATCGCCAACGCACGGGGGGCAACGTACCCGATGTTTTCCGCGGCACGAGTGCCGCGGCCTCATTGAAGCCGGAACATCATGTAAAACTCTATCCCATTCTTGCGGTTTTCCGCGGCACGAGTGCCGCGGCCTCATTGAAGCCATCAACGGCGCTCACGATCGCCAGCGTCTTTGTCGTTTTCCGCGGCACGAGTGCCGCGGCCTCATTGAAGCTTCCAATCCCACCAAGGCACCGCCAATATGCGCCTGTTTTCCGCGGCACGAGTGCCGCGGCCTCATTGAAGCCTCTGCGTCGTGGTGGCAACTTGGAAGAGCTTGCCGGTTTTCCGCGGCACGAGTGCCGCGGCCTCATTGAAGCTGCGTGCCGGGGAGCGCAGCGAAATTGCGCTGCATCGTTTTCCGCGGCACGAGTGCCGCGGCCTCATTGAAGCAAGTTCTGCCGGCGCCGCGCATCGAGCGTGCGCCGGGTTTTCCGCGGCACGAGTGCCGCGGCCTCATTGAAGCAACGCGCCGAGCGTCACGTCCTTCACCGTCGTGAAGTTTTCCGCGGCACGAGTGCCGCGGCCTCATTGAAGCCCGCTTTCATCGTGGTCTCGGCGTCTGCCGATTCGGTTTTCCGCGGCACGAGTGCCGCGGCCTCATTGAAGCGTGCCTTGCGATAGTAGTCACGCAGCCAGCTATCTGGTTTTC
>JACQGO010000181.1 GCA_016199485.1 Betaproteobacteria bacterium | reverse complement strand
GGCGCGGATTCCGCATTACAAATCGCCGGTGCGGTGCGGGCGCGCGGCCGCCGCGCTCTCGCGCTATGCCGAGGCGCTGCGCCGCGACGAAGAGCGGCGCGCGGAGAGCGCGCTGAGGCTCGCCCGGCCCGAAACACGCACGCTGCTCACCGGCCGAACCGGCGATGTCGCGGAGTATGCCGCAAAACGCGTGCTCGCGGCCTACGGCATTCCCGTGACCCGGGAGGAACTCGCGGCGAATAAGGAAGAGGCGCTTGCGGCGGCGCGGCGCATCGGCTATCCGGTGACGATCAAGGTGCAGTCGCCGGACGTTCCGCACAAGACCGAAGCGCGCGCGATCAGGCTCGGAATAGCTTCGGATGGCGAGCTTGCCGCCGCGTATGAAGAGGTGCTTTCCAACGCGCGCGCTTATGAAAAAGGCGCAAGAATTGAAGGTGTCTTGGTACAGGAGATGGTAAAAGAAGGCCTCGAGGCCATCCTTGGCGTCACCAACGATCGCCTGTTCGGGCCCGCGGTGATGTTCGGGCTGGGCGGCATCTTCGCCGAGGTGCTGAAGGATGTGTCGTTTCGCCTCGCGCCCGTGACACGCTCGGTGGCGCTCGACATGATCCGCGAGATCAAGGGCTATCCGGTGCTTGCCGGTGCGCGCGGCAGGAGGCCGGCAGACATCGAAGCGCTTGCCGAGGCGATCGTGCGGCTTTCCGCGCTCGCGGTGGATCTCGAGCGGGACCTCGCCGAGCTCGACGTGAATCCGCTGTTCGTGTTTCCCGAAGGAGAAGGGGTAAAAGCGGGCGATGCGCTGATCAAGCCGCTGGTGCGTAATTAAAGATGTTAGCCACAGTAAAGATGTTAGCCACAGAGACCACAGAGCACACGGAGAATGCAAAACCGAAACCGATGTGTCCTTCCAATCTCTCCGTGACTTCCGTGTTCTCTGTGGCCATAATCCAGGACAACCCATGCTGCTCACTCCCGAAGTGAAACAGTTGTGCGAGGAAATCCGCCGCTTCATCCGGCAGGAGGTCGATCCGCGCTCGCGCTGGATCGAGGAGAACGATTCCATACCCCCGGAGCTCGTGGCCATGGCGCGCGAGATGGGACTGTTCGGGCTCACCATACCGGAGGAGTACGGCGGCGTGGGGCTCGACCTTGCCGGCAAGTGCGCGGTCGAAGAAGAGTTCGGTCACACCAACTACGGCTTCGCGACGCTGATCGGCAACCACACCGGCATCAGCACCGCCGGCATCGTGGCGCTCGGGAATGAAGCGCAGAAGCGCAAGTACCTGCCGCGCATGGCGAGCGGGGAATGGATCGGCGCGTTCGCGTTGACCGAACCGCAGGCGGGCTCCGATCCGGCGGCGCTGCGCGCCAGCGCGGTGAAGCGCGGGGGCCGCTGGGTGCTGAACGGCGAAAAGATCTACATCACCAACGCGGGCGCCGCACAGGTGTTCACGGTAATGGCCGTCACCGACCGCGCGCAAGGCATCAAGGGAATTTCGGCGTTCATCGTCGAGCGCGGCTTTCCCGGCTTTTCCATCGGCCGCAACGAGCTCAAGATGGGGATGCATGGATCCAGCACCGCGCCGCTCGCGTTCACCGACTGCGAGGTCCCCGAAGAAAACCTGCTGGGGCCCGAAGGCATGGGCTACATGCAGGCGCTGAAGACCCTCACCGCGGGGCGCGTCACGCTCTCGGCACGCTGCCTCGGGATGATGGACAAGCTGATCGAGAAGTGCATCGACTACGCGAAAGTGCGCGAGCAAGGCGGCCGGCACATCGCCGACTACCAGGGGATCCAGTGGATGCTTGCCGACATGGCGGTCGCGCGCGACGCCTCGCGGCTCATGGTCTATCGCGCGATCGACACCCTTACGCGCGGCGAACGCGGCACGCTGGAAGCCTCGACGGCCAAGCTCTTCGCGACCGAGGCGCTCGCGAGAGTTGTTGATTGCGCGGTGCAGATCCACGGCGGCATGGGCTACATGCGCGAGGCGGGCATCGAGACGATGTACCGCGACGCGCGCATCACGCGCATCTACGAGGGCACCTCGGAGATCCAGCGCAACATCATCGCCCGCGAGCTGCTTAAGGAAAATTAGCCACAGAGGAGACAGAGTTCACGGAGAAGAAACCTAAACTTCAAAACCTCTGTGTTCTCTGTGATCTCTGTGGCTTGGGGTTTTCGTCTAACAAGGGGTTCTCCGTGGCTACCGTCAAGGAACTGTTGAATCTCGAAGGCCGGGTGAGCGTCGTGACCGGCGGCGCGACCGGCCTCGGCTTCCAGATGGCGACCGGGCTCGCCGAGGCGGGTTCCAATCTCGTGATCTGCTCGCGCAAGCTCGCGAATTGCGAGGAAGCCGCGCACAGGCTCGAAAAGCTCGGCGTTACGGCGCTCGCTGTTTCGTGCGACGTTACCAAAGCCGATCAAGTCGAGGCGATGAAAGAGGCGATGCTCGGCAAGTTCGGGCGCGTCGACGTGCTCGTCAACAACGCCGGCCGCGCGTGGGCTGCGCCGCCCGAGGAAATGCCGCTCGAGCGCTGGCAGCAGGTGTTCGATCTCAATATCACCGCGCCTTTCATCTGCTCGCAGGTGCTGGGCCGCGAGATGATCAAGGCGAAGCGCGGCAGGATCATCAATATCGCCTCCGTGGCGGGAGTGGTCGGGCGCAACCCGGCCGCCTACAACTCGATCGCCTACGGCGCGAGCAAGGGCGCGCTGGTCAACTTCACGCGCGACCTCGCGGTGAAGTGGGCTCGGCACAACATCCAGGTGAACTGCATCTGCCCGGGGTTCTTCGTGACGCCGCTCAACGCGAAGCTCTTCGAGCGCAACAGGGAGAACATCCTGCGCGAGATCCCGCTGGCGCGAACCGGCGGCCCCGACGACCTCAAGGGGATCGCGGTGCTGCTCGCTTCCGACGCCTCGAGCTTCATCACCGGCGCGGTGATTCCCGTCGATGGCGGCGCGCTTGCCTGGTAGCGCGGATACCGCCGCGCGGGCGGCGTGTGAGCGACACGGGTCCTATCTACAACTGCTTGACCAAAAAGGATGTTTCCCCAACAATGCAGAAATATTCTTGTTGAGAATCGTCATGAAAGGGAATGACGCCATGAAGCAAAACCGCCGTGGATTTCTTAAAGTCGCCGGGGCTGCTACGGCAACTCTTGCCCTGGGTAGTCTGCCGTTTGCAGCACGTGCCGCAAGCGCCGCGACTGAAAAATTGAAGATCGGGATCGTCGGTTCCGGAAGAATCGGCGGGACACTCGGCGCCATTTGGGTGAAAGCCGGGCACGAAGTCATGTTCTCGTCGCTCGATCTCGAGCACGATAAAGCACTGGCTGCAAAGCTTGGGCCCAATGCTCGTGCCGGAACGCCGCGCCAGTCTGCCGCATTCGGCGACGTGCTGCTGATCGCGGTGCCTTACAGGGCGCTCCCCGACGTCGGCCGGGATCTTGCGGACCTGATCAAGGGCAAAGTGGTGATCGACCCGAATAACCCCATACTCGCGCGCGACGGCGAGATTGCGGCGTGGGCCCGGGAGAAAGGCGCCGGTCTCGCCTCGGCGGAGCTGCTCCCCGGGGCGCGTATCGTCCGCGCCTTCAATGCGATCGGTTATGCGAGGATGGCGGTTGCGCGTCAACAGCGCGAGCGCATCGGGATGCCGATGGCGAGCGATGATGCCAAAGCCGTCGAAGTGGCGTCGCGCCTGGTGCGCGAGATTGGCTACGAGCCGGTTCTGATCGGCGGGCTCGCCATGGGAAAATATCTGATGCCGGGAACGCCGCTTGCGGGCGAGCGCACGCCGGAGCAGATCCGGCAAATCGCTGCCACCCTCAATTGAGCCGCGCCTTTGCGTTCATGCTCTCCGTAGTAATCTCATTGACCGAAAAGGGAGCTCGGCCCATGTCTTCAGAAGAAGAGCGGCCATGATCTTTCTCACAACGGTGTTCCCGGCAGCGCAGAGCCTGGTTGGCTCCAGAGAACCGAAAGGGAGAGGCACATGAATCCACGCTTGTGCGTCATGACGCTCGCCGCGGCGTTGGTAGCAGCGACTTCGTTTACTGTCTCTGCCCAGACCTATCCGGCGAGGCCCATCCGGATCGTCGTGGCGTATGCGGCGGGAGGCGGCGTCGACATCGTCACGCGCACCGTGGGCCAGAAACTCTCGGAGCTCGTCGGCCGGCCCGTGGTGGTCGACAATCGCCCGGGAGCGAGCACCAATATCGGCTCGGAGCTGGTGGCGAAAGCAGCCCACGACGGCTACACGTTGCTGATGGCTTCTTCCGCCAACGCCACCAACATGACGCTGTTCCGCAAACCGCCTTATGACACGCTGCGCGACTTCGCGCCGGTCACACAGGTCGGGTACGGGCCGCAGGTTCTCGTCACGTCTCCGTCGTTCGCCGCGAGGTCGGTGAAAGAGCTGCTCGCGCTGGCGAGGGCAAAGCCCGGCCAGTTGAGCTACGCCTCGGGCGGCAACGGCAGCTCGCAGCACCTCACGGGCGAGATGTTCAAGCTCATGGGCAAGGCCGAGATCGTTCACGTGCCGTACAAGGGCGGCGCGCCCGCGCTGATCGACGTCATCGGCGGGCAGGTCGCGTTCATGTTCATCAACACGCTGGAGGCGCTGCCGCACGCGCAGTCCGGGAGGCTCAAGGTGCTTGCGGTGGCGAGCGCGAAACGCAGCGCGGTGTTTCCGCAGACGCCGACATTCGCCGAAGCGGGCTTTCCCGGGTTCGAGTCGGTGGCGTGGTGGGGCGTGCTGGCGCCGGCAGGCACCCCGAAAGAAGTGATCGGCAGGCTGCACGCGGAGATCGCGAAGGCGTTGACGGCACCGGAAGTGAAGGAGCGGTTTGCAGGGCTCGGCGCGGAGACGGTGGGCAGCACCCCGGAGCAGTTCGGCGCGTTCCTGCGCGAGGAGATACAGAAGTGGGGCAAAGTGATCAGGACGCTGGGGATCAAGGCTGATTGACAATCCATGAACGCTCATTTTCCCCACCTGTTCGCGCCTGTCCGCATCGGCACGAAGGAATCGCGCAACCGCGTCATGCGGCTTGCGACCAGCACCAACACCGGCGAGAACGGCCTGCCGAGCGCGCGGACCGTGGCGCTTTATCGCAGCATCGCGCGGGGCGGCACCGGCGTCATCGTCACCGAATCGATGCGGGTGCATCCGAGCAACGCGGGGCGCGAGGGGGCGATGCTGCTGTACCGCAAGGAGATCGTTCCGAGCCTGCAAGCGCTGGCGGATGCCGTGCATGCCGAGGGCGCGCTGCTGGTCGCGCAGTTGAACCATGGCGGCCGCCAGCACCACGCCCACGAGATTCCGACCTTGTGGGGCCCGTCCGCGATCGCTTGTCCCCAGAGCGGCGGGGTGCCGCACGCGATGACGCGGGCCGAGATCGCCGAGGTGGTCGCCGGTTTTGCAACCGCGGCGCTCCATGCCAGGGAAAGCGGCTTCGACGGCGTCGAGATCCACGGAGCGCAGGGCCACCTGATCCAGCAGTTTGTCTCGCCGTTCAGCAACCGGCGCGAGGACGAGTACGGCGGCAGCCTGGAGAACCGGCTGCGTTTTGCGAAAGAGATCATCGCCGCGGTGCGTGCGCAGGTCGGGCCGGAGTTCATCGTCGGCTACCGGATGGGGGTCGAGGAATTCACCGCGGGCGGCATCACCGTCGAGGACAGCAAACACGCGGCGCGCGAGCTCGCCGCGCCGGGGAGCGTCGATTACCTGTCGCTCGCGCAGGGCAATTTCAACACGATCGAGGCCCATCTGCCGGACAGCCACTATCCGCCGGTCACTTTTGCCGACCTGCACGCGCAGGTGAAAGCGGTGGTGCCGGAGATGCCGGTGGTGACGAGTGCCCGCATCCAGACGCCGGAACAGGCGGAAGCGATCCTGGCCGCGGGAAAGGCCGATGTCATCGGGTTGTGTCGGGCGTTGATCGCCGACCCCGAGTGGCCGGCGAAGGCGCTGCGCGGAGAACCCGAGGAGATCAGGCGCTGCATATCGTGCAATCGCTGCTGGAGCTGGGTGGTGGCGGGCAAGCGGCTCGGCTGCACCGTGAACGCGACGCTGGGCTTCGAAACCGAGTTGACGCCCCTCGCGCGGGCCAGCCGGCCGAAGCGCGTGGTCGTCATCGGTGGCGGTCCGGGCGGGCTGGAGGCTGCGCGAACGGCGGCGGAACGGGGACATCGCGTGACGCTGTTCGAGAAGAGCAAGAGTCTTGGCGGCAAGTTGAGTCATGCCCGTCATTTCCTGCCGTATCACGAATCGGCGTACTCGATCGACTTCCTGGCACGGCAGGTGGAAAAACTGGGGGTGGAGGTGCGCATGGCGACCGAGGCGACGCGCGTATCGGTGCTCGGAGAGCAGCCCGACGCGGTCGTTGTCGCCACCGGCGCCAGGGCGTTGACGCCCGCCGTCGCCGGCGACGGCTCGGTGCCAGTCGCGAGCTTCAGCCGCCTTTCCGCGGGCGCGACGGTGCTGGTGATGGATGAGGACTGTTATTTCTGGGCCGCATGCATGACCGAAGAGATCGCAAGACGCGGGTGCCGCGTGGTCTACGTGACGCGTTTTCCCGAGCCGCTGAGGGAGCTGCCGTTCGTCACTCGCATCAGCACGCTGCGCGCTCTCGACGAGCTGGGTGTGGTTATGCGGCCGACGATGCACGTCGATCGCATCGAGGGTGGCGAAGTGGTGCTGCGGCATTACTACAATTCCCGGCGCGAGGAGCGGCTCAAGGACGTCGGAGAGGTGGTGTGGGTCGGTGCGCAACGCGCGAACGACGGCCTCGCGCACGAGTTGCGCGAGGCCGGTCAGCGCGATGTGCACCTGATCGGGGATGCCTACGCACCGCGCCGGCTGGTCCATGCGATTGCCGAGGGCCATCGCGCGGGGCGGAGCGTATGAGGGGCACCGGGCTGAGCCGGTTCGCTGCGGCTCATGATGCCGCAAAGCCCGTCCTCGAGCGGGTGCCCGAGACGTCGCGCGGTGGTCAACACACGACCACCGGCGGCGTCTCACCCGCTGGCGAGGACTGCGCCACAAATCGCCGCATCAAACCGGTTCACCCCCGAGGCGGTCTTTTGCCGCGGTATGTTGCGCTTGCGATGCTGCTCGCGCCTTGCGCCGACTTCTGGTTCGCGCCGGCGCATGCCGGGGCCGCAAGCCCGGTGGCGCCGTATCCGAGCCGTCCGATCCGGCTGCTGGTGGGGTTTCCCCCGGGCGGTACCAGCGACATCGTGGCGCGCGCGCTCGCCGAGCGGCTCGTGCCCGCGTTGGGGCAGCAGATCGTCGTCGACAACCGTGCCGGTGCCGCCGGCAATATCGCGGTGGAACTTGCAGCGAAGGCGAGCGCGGACGGCTACATCATGCTGCTCTCGAGCGGCTCGAATACCGTCGCGCCGAGCCTGAATCCCAGGCTCGGATACGACATCGAGCGCGATTTCGCGCACGTGACGCGGTTTGCGGATGTCCCGTTCATGCTGGTGGTACCCGCGGCGCTGCCGGTGGCGAGCGTGAGCGAGCTCATCGCGCTGGCGAAAGCGCGGCCCGGTGAGCTGAATTTCGCGAGCTCGGGGCTCGGCACCCCCGCGCACCTCGCGGGGGAACTGTTCAAGCAGGCGACTGGAGTCAACGTGGTGCACGTCGCCTACAAGGGGACAGCGCCGGCGCTGGTGGACCTGCTGGCGGCGCGGGTGCAGTTTTATTTTACGAGCTTCCCCGGAGCGCTCGCCCATGTACAGGGCGGGCGGCTGAGGGCGATCGCGGTCACCAAGGCCGCTCGCAGCCCCATCCTGCCGCAGGTGCCGACGCTGACGGAAGCCGGCGTCCCCGACTACCGCGCGGGATCGTGGTATGGTGTGTCGCTGCCGGTGCATGCGCCGCGCGGCGTCGTGGGGCGGCTCCACGCCGAGATTCAGAGCGCGCTGCGCGATGCGGGGCTCACCGCACGGCTTGGCGACCAGGGCCTTGATGTGGTGCCTGGCGTCACACCCGAGCAGTTTGCGCGGTTTGTTCGTGAGGACCGGCAGCGTTGGGCCAGGGTCATCGAGCGCGCCGGCATCGGGGCGCGGTGAACGCGGCGCCGCGCGCCGGCATCCCAAGAGCGTTACAGCAGGACCTTCTTCTGTATCGTTCCCGCCGCGTCGGCAAGCGACACGGGCTTGCGCGCATCGAAATCGACCTGATTCACGCGCGAGTATTTCCATTTTGACGCCGTGTGCTGAGATACACGGGCGCACCAGTCGGTGATCGCCGTATCCTTCGCGTCCGTGCCCTCCCAGACTCGGCCCTTGGACTCGATAATCCAGTTGATTTCGCCGCCTTTCCCCTTCTGGACCACGACCCAATCTGGATGATAGAAGCCGGTCGCCCCGCTTGGCTTCAGATAATCCACCTTGAAGTGAGTGCCCGACTCGCCCTGTTCGGTTGTGCCCAGGCTTGCGAAGCACAACACGTCCGGGGCCTTGTCGAGAAACTGCGCGAACCGGCGCTCGAAGTCGTTGTAGGTCGCGACGTAATTGAAAATCGTGCGAGTCGCCGTCAGCGGCGGAAGATTGCGGCGCCACGAGAAGGGCGTGGTGTCGGAGAGCTTGAAACCCGCATTCTCGAACTCGATCGGACGGGTCTCGACGGTAAGCTCGGATATCTTGCGCGCAAGGTACTTTGCGATGCCCTCCTGCAGCTCCAGGCGGTGTAGATGCGAGCGCGCCACCTCGGCGTCGATGTCGACCTTCCTGCCGAAGCAGCGGTTTGCCACATACGCGCGCACCAGCGGCAATAGTTGCGAGAACGCGGCAGTCAGCTTGGCGCGGTCGATGACCTTGTTGGTGATCGAAGCAAGCAGCTCCTGCGCGATTGGGAGCATGACCGCCGCGAGGTCGGCGCGATGCACCTCGGTGTCGGTCGTGGCGAACTCCATCTTCAGCGAGACCCGGAACACTTCGTCGAGTTCGTTTTGATCGTAGATCGCGTCAAACGCCAAGGGATCGAGTTCGGCGAGCTTGCGGCTGTTGTGCACGAGCCTCGGCTTCGTGAGCGGTATGGCGATGTCGAACGCCGCGCGTTCCCTGATCGCCTCGATGATGATCGGGCGCGGCGGATCGCTCTTCGCGGTCATCACCCCCACACCCTCGACTTCCAGGTTCTTGCGCAACGATTCGAGCAGCTTGCGCGTACCGAGCACTTCAAGTGTTTGCGTGTCGGGACCAATGTCGGGCACCAGGCGCAACCCACGGCCAATCACCTGCTCTGGCAGAATTTCCGCCTTGGCCGTGAAGGGCCGCAGGCCGAGCACTACCGAGACAGCGCGTACATCCCATCCTTCGCGCAGCATCATCACGCTGACGATGGCCTTGATCCGGTTTTCCCGCTTGTCGATGTCGCGCGCGGCGGTGCGTGCCTTCTCCAGGTCGGCCTTGGTGATTTCGCCTGCCGCATCCGTGTGGATCACCAGGACCTCGGATTCCTTCAGGCCAAACTCCTTTGTTTTCCAGAGATACTCTCCCAGCGCGTCCGCGTAGACGTTCTTCTCGGCCATGATGAACAGCACCGGCTTGGTGCCGAGCTTTTTGTAGGTCTGATAGTGCTCTTTCCAGCGCTGCACCGCGGCGTGGATCCAGTAGCCGTACTTTTCGGTAACGTTGTCCCTGGTGATCCGGTCGGGGTCGTGCGCGGGCTGCTTCGGGTCGTCCTCCTTGGTGACGATGATCGGCGCCTTGACAATGCGATCCTCCACCGTCTGCGCGAGCGGGTAATCGCAGACCGTCCAAGGGTAGTACATGCCGTTCTGGTCCTTCGGCGTGGCCGAGAAATCGAGCCACATCGCGAGCCCCTTCGGCAGGGAGGCGTGCAGCGCCATCAACGATTGGCTCCACACCAGGTCCGCATCGTGCACATGGTGCGCCTCGTCGTTCATCACCACCAGGTCTTTCAGCTCCTTGAGTCGTTCCAGCGTCGAGCGCTGATAAGAGGCGAGATCCTTGTTGGGCCTCTTGCCGAGCAGCGCTTCGACTGCGTTTTGCGGCGTCCATTCCTGCTCGCGCGATTCGTAGATCTGCTGGATGTTGGTGAGGATAAGATTGCCCGAAGGATCGGGTTCGGCGCTCTCGCCGCGCAGGATCACCTTCTGGTTCCAGGGCCGCCATTCGGGCGGTACCAGCGGTAGCTCATGGAAGATACGGTTGGATCCGAAATCTTTTTCCAGCCGCTGGTAGACGATGACGTTCGGGGCGACCACGAGAAAGTTAGTCGAAAGCTCGGAACCAGGCACTCTGCGCTTGTGGAAATGCGACCAGACGACCGCCATCGCCATGACCCAGGTTTTTCCGGAGCCGGTCGCCATCTTGATCGCGTAACGGCGAAGGTTCTCAGGCGGCAAGTCCTGCACGCCTTCCGCTTCCAGTTCCGGCACGTAACGGCGAATCTGCCGGCGGCCATCCATCGTTTCCTGGAACGACACCGAATCGGAAACGAGGTCGCGGCGATACACTTGCGCGTAAGCCTTGACCAGTTCCTTGGCATCGCGGTTGCCGGCGATCTCCACCAGATAGACCAGTGTTTCAATCGCCTCGCGCTGGCAGAAGTGATAGCGGAACGGGACCGCGAAACCCGCGACCTCGTGGTCTTCCTCGAACCAATACTGGAACAGCCGCCGCGACACGTCGGACGCGCCGGGATAATCCGCGGCACGCCACGCATCGACTCCTTTGCGCAGCTTCGCGATCAGCAGCAGATTGCTCGGCCGGCGACCCGCTGCTTCGACTCGCCAGCCGCTTGCCGCACTCTCGTCCTTGACCAGATAGGACGCAGGCGGTTGCCAGGCGCAGCGGCCGGGAATCTCCGGCAGGTCTTTGTCGTATGAAATGACCGACTGTGCCATCGGCGTCACTTCTCCAGCTCAGCGCGCGACAATCCTTGCGCCAGAAGGTATTTCCGCACTCTCTTGACGAAAGCAACCGCACGACGGTACTTCTCGCGCGCCTCACGTTGCGTAATGCGCAGCTCGGCATCGTAATCCGCCGCCAGGCGGTCGTCGAGGCTCTCGACCAGATCGGCAGACCATTCAGGTTCGATCTGTCCGGTCTTGACCAGATGCAATCCGAACAAACGCTTTACCGCCGAGTGACTGGCCGCGCCAATATCCTGCGTTTGAAGCGCTGCCTTGGCGGCGTGCAATACGGCGTAGTAGGCGCGCGAAACGGCGTCGGGGTAAACGCCGTTCCTCGTCAGGAGTTGCGCTCCGAGCAATGACAGACGGGCACGCTGCCACTCGGCGAGAACCAGCGGCCGATTCATAACACGCTCACCGCATCGCGCTCGACGTTCTTGCGAAAGGGCGATCCGCTTTGTTCCCGCTTGGCCCATTCCCCGTGCGTATAGGCCATGATTGAGGGTACCGCATCCGAGGTGACCGCTAGCAGGTTGCCTATGCGGCGCATCTCACGTCTGAGGCCCGACGCTTCGTCCTTTACCACGAGCAGAACGTCAAGGTCGCTGTCGGCATGTGCATCGCCGCGGGCTTTCGAGCCATACACCAGCAACCGCTCGACTTTGCCCGGAAAGCGTTTCGCCAGGGCACGGCGGTATTCATCGAGCCAAATCTTCTCGTCTCGGGTAAGTTTCATCCTGCTCATTTTACGTCCACCTCGTAGGCTTGCGACGTGTCGTTGCCGAAGATGTCCACTACTTTTACCACCACCCGGTAGCGGCCTGGCCTCTCGTAGACGTGTGCGTCGGACGCGAGGGCGAGCGCGCGGTTTTTGCGCGTGCGGTAGGCGACCCAGCCCTGCATGAACGTGTCGTTCTGGAAGTCCCAATCGACCGCCCAGTAGTCGATGTAGTCGGACCACTTGCGGACCTTGCTGCGCACGTCTTCCGGGATCAGCTCGGTGTTGGGGATCACGAAGTCGGTAAGCGTGACCTGAGCGGTAAGCTTCTTAGGGTTCTTGACGTCGACTTCCAAGTAGGCCAGCTCGAAGAACTCGATGTGGCCCCTGTCCACGGCCTGCTGCTCCATCACTTCGTGAGGAATCTGTAGCATCAGCAGCTTCAGGCCCTTCTTTTTGGCTTCGTCCTGCATCAGGCCGCCCCTGCGGTATTCGTTGTTCGGACCGGCCAACCCCATTTCCCATTCCCAGCCGAGAACGTGCAACTCCTGCTGCTTCAGCCGGATGCACTCGTCGATCGCAAG
>JACQGO010000185.1 GCA_016199485.1 Betaproteobacteria bacterium | reverse complement strand
GGGAAGGAGGGGAGTCACAGTTCCGCCTTGATCCCGGCGGTCTTGACGATCCTCGCGTATTTCGCGATGTCGGACTTGATCGTCGCGGCAAACTGCTCGGGGGTGCCGCCGATCGCTTCGTAGCCGAGTTGCTGGAAGCGCCGCAGGATATCTGCGGCCTTGAGGCCCGCAGCGATTGCGCCGTTGAGCTTCGCCACGATGTCGCGCGGCACGCCCGCCGGGCCGACCACGCCGAACCACGGCGATACCTCATAGCCCCGCAACCCCGATTCGCCGACGGTCGGGATGCCGGGTGCGGAGGGCAGCCGCTTCATTCCGGTCACCGCGATCACCCTCAGCTTCCCGGCCCTGGCGTGGGGCTGGATCACCGCGAGGTCGGCGAGCATCATGTCGATCTGGCCGCTGATCACGTCGGTCAATGCCGGAGCGGTGCCCTTGTACGGCACGTGCACGATGTTGACCTTCGCCATGGACTTCAGCAACTCCGCCGCAAGGCTCGACATGCTGCCCGTGCCGGAAGAGCCGTAGCTCAGGTACCCCGCTTTCTTCCTTGCGATCGCGATCAGCTCCTTGACCGTCTTAGCCGGGACCGTGGGATTCACCGCGAGCGCATACGCAACGTGCGCGACGTTGATGACCGGCGTGAAATCCCTGATCGAGTCGTACGGAAGCTTCCTGTAGAGGCTGGGCGCGACCGTCATGTTGGAAGAACCGCCCATCGCCAGAGTGTAGCCGTCACCCGTCGACTTCGCCGCGACGTCGAGCCCCACGGTGCCGCCGGCGCCGCCGCGGTTTTCAACGACGACCGACTGCCCCCACGCTTCGGTGAGCTTCTGCGCGACCATGCGGCCGAGCAGGTCGTTCGGCCCGCCCGGGGCGAACGGCACGATGATCCGGATCGGCTTGCCGGGATAGCTCCCCTGCGCGAGCACCGAGCCGCAAACCACCGCCAGGAACGGCACCATCACGGCACCAGCTTTCCGCAGCAGTCCTTGCATACGTTGCCCTCCTTCGCTGTTTTCCGGCGCGGCGCGCACTCCGCAACTCGCCGTGCGCCGCCGCGAAGCACCGCGGCAACGATTCTACAAGACTTGCCGACAGCGGTCAGCTATGCCTGCTGCGGCTCCTCCTCGAGCACGTCCTCGCGCCTCTTGCGTATCGCGGGAGCGAGCATGACGAGCACGAACAGTGCCGTCGCGACCAGGAATCCGGCGCTGATCGGGCGGGTGATGAATACCGTCGGGTCACCGCGCGAGATAAGCAGCGCGCGCCGCAGGTTCTCTTCCATCAGCGGGCCGAGCACGAAAGCGAGTATCAGCGGCGCCGGTTCGCACCTGAGCTTGACGAACACGTAGCCCAGCACGCCGAACATCAGCGTCATGTAGATATCGAGCGCCTGGTTGTTGAGGCTGTAGACACCGATCGCCATGAACATCATGATCGCGGGGAACAGCAGCCGGTACGGCACGGTGAGCAGCTTTACCCACAGCCCGATCAGCGGCAGGTTCAGTATCACGAGCATGAGGTTGCCGATCCACATGCTGGCGATCAAGCCCCAGAACAGGTCGGGCCGCTGCGTCATCACCTGCGGGCCGGGCGCGATTCCCTGGATGGTCAGGGCGCCGAGCATCAGCGCCATCGTCGCGCTGCCGGGAATGCCGAGCGCCAACGTTGGGATGAACGCGCACTGCGCAGCGGCGTTGTTGGCCGATTCCGGTCCCGCCACGCCCTCGATCGCGCCCTTGCCGAAGCGCGACGGGTCTTTCGCGATCTTCTTCTCGAGCGCGTAGGTCGAGAACGAGCTGATCGTCGGACCGGCGCCCGGCAGCGTGCCGAAGAAGGCGCCGATCGCCGTGCCGCGCAGCACGGGTTTCCACGATCGTTTGAAATCGTCCCTGGTCGGCCACAGGTGCTTGATCTTCTGGAACAGGAGGTCGCGCTTGGCGCCCCCCTGCTCGAGGTTGGACACGATCTCGGCGAACCCGAACAGGCCCATCGCCAGCACTACGAAACTGATGCCGTCGGTCAATCCAGGAACTCCGAAGGCAAAGCGCGACATCCCTGAGTTCACGTCGGTGCCGACGATGCCGAACAGCAGTCCCAGCAGGATCATGCCGAACGCCTTGATGAGCGATCCGTGCGCGAGCACCGCGGACGCCATCAGCCCCATCACCATCAGAGAGAAGTATTCGGGCGCGCCGAACTTGAGCGCCACCTCCGCCAGCGGCGGCCCGAAGCGCGCGATCAGGATGGTACCCACCGTGCCTGCGAAGAACGAGCCAAGCGCCGCCACCGCGAGCGCGGGCCCTGCGCGGCCCTGTTTCGCCATCTCGTAGCCGTCGATACAGGTCACCACCGAGGCGGATTCGCCTGGAAGTTTCACCAGGATCGCCGTCGTCGAGCCGCCGTACTGCGCGCCGTAGTAGATGCCCGCCAGCATGATCAGCGCGCCGACCGGCGGGAGGTTGAACGTGATCGGCAGCAGCATCGCGATCGCGGCCAGCGGGCCGATGCCCGGCAGCACGCCGATCAGCGTGCCGACGAACACGCCGACGAAGCAGTATGCGAGATTGGCCAGCGAGATCGCGGTACTAAACCCCAGGTAGAGGTTCGGGAACAGGCTTCGCAGCTCTTCCATGTCACCTCCACCAGAACAGGGGGTACGGGAGCTCAAGCAGGTAAATGAAGAGCCCTGCCGCGCCCGCGATCAGCACTGCGCTCAGCATCGCGACCTCCCACAGCCGGGATTCGCGCCCCGAGAGAGAGCTCAACACGATGAGAGCGAGCAGCGCCGGCACGAACCCCAGCGCGAAGTGGTCCATCACGAGCCCGAACGCGAGGAACGCGAGGCACAGCCCGATCAACGGCCGCCATGCCCAGCGCCCGATGCCCTCGCCCCTCACGCGCAGCGACTGCGCGGAAACGAGCGCTCCCACGACGACCAGGAGCGCGCCGATATACGTGGGGAAATACCCCGGCCCCATGCGCATCGCGCTGCCCATGGGGTAGTCGCGCGCGACGATCATCGCGAGGATCCCGAAGCCGATGAACATCAACCCGGCGTAAAAATCCTCCGTGCTTCGGATTCTAAACCGCATGCTCTTCCTCCTCGTGTCTTTATGAAAATCGATTGCGCGCGCGAAGCGCACATCACGTGCAACCGCGCTCCGGCGGGGCGTCGGCGCCACCGGGCAAAGCACTGCAGGCATTCCAACAGCCCCGCCCCCGCGCTGCGGGACGGCTTGGCGAGCCCAAGCGCGTGCCCAAAACCATTGGACAGCGCGCGGCAGCTTTCAGTGCCGCACATGCTTCACGACGTAGAGACACGCCCTGCTCCGGCGCGCCTCATGCGGCATGTATTATTATGGAAAACAATATTGTACAAAACTATTTTTGATTTTCAACCCTCGTAATACAAGTCCATGCTTTAACGTAATAAGACTCGTTCTCCGTGCGGCGAACCCGCACTCGGAGAAATCCGCCTGCCTGAAGCAGTCGACGATGAAACTCTCCCGCCGCCGCGCTCACTCCTGCTGGATCAGGCCGGCCTGGATCAGCTTGCGCAGCCGCGCCGCTTCCCTCTTCATGAACGCCTCGAACTCGGCCGGCGTGCCGCCGCCAACCTCGAGCCCGAGCTGGATGAGCCGCGCGCGCACGTCGGGCAGCGTGAGCGCCTTGTTCACTTCGGCGTTGAGCTTATTCACGGTCGCGCGCGGCGTCTTGGCGGGCGCCGCGATGCCGAACCACACGATCGCCTCGGCGTCCTTGATGCCGCCTTCCGCGAGCGTCTGCACGTCAGGCAGCAGGGCGATGCGCTTCGCGCTCGCCACCCCGATCACCTTGACGCGCTTCGCCTTGATCTGCGCCTCCCCGCTCACGGTCGTGGTGTACATCAGGTGGATCTGCCCGCTCACCACATCGGTGATCGCCGGCACGGCGCCCTTGTACGGCACGTGCACGACGTTCACCCCGGTCGCCCCCTGGAACAGCGCGAACCCGATGTGCAGGCTGCTGCCGATCCCCGAGGAGCCCCAGCTGACCTTGCCCGGGTTCGCTTTCGCGTACTCGAGCAACTCTTTCGGATTGCGCGGCGGGAAGTTCGGATTGGCGATGATGATGAGCGGCGCGTAACCGATGAACACCACCGGCGCAAAGTCCTCTACATGGTAGGGAGGCTTCTTGCGCATCAGCACGTTGTTGATGTTGGGCCCGGGATTGGCGAGCAGCAGCGTGTATCCGTCTGGGGTCGCCCGCGCCACGGTCTCCCCCCCGACCAAGCCTCCGGCGCCGGGCCGGTTGTCGACCACGAACTGATGGCCCCATGCCTCGGTGAGCTTCTGGCCGAGCAGCCGTGCGATGATGTCGTTCGACGCGCCGGGTGGAAACGGCACGACGAGGCGCACCGGCCGGCCGGGATAATCCGCCGCGGCGTTGCGCGCGCCCGGTTTTGCGCCCTGGCCAAGCGCTTCCCCCGCCGTCAGGAATCCCCCCAGCACGACCGCTGCCAACCCAACGCGAGTGACTCGTTTCATGGCTTTTCTCCTTCGCGTGTTTGCGCAAGCGCCTGCGGGTTGACCACGTTGACCGGTTTGCCCCCGGCGTACGCCAGGATCTGGTCGAAGATCACGCTGAACATATGCTCGTAGTTGTCGCGCTCGACATAGCCGAGATGCGGGGTGCACACCACGTTCTCCATCGCAAGCAGGGGATGCGCGGCGTTCAATACGGGTTCTTCCTCGTACACGTCCACCGCCGCCATACCGGGGCGCCCTGCGCGCAGCGCCTTCTCCAGCGCACCGGGCTCGATCAGCCCCGCGCGGCTGGTGTTGACGAAGAGCGCGGCGGGCTTCATGCGCCCGAGATCGGCCGCGGTCACCATGCCGCGCGTCTCAGGAATGAGCCGCACGTGCAGGCTGAGCACGTCGGAGCGTTCGAACAGCGCCTCCTTGTTCGCCGCAACCTCAACGCCGTCCGCGCGCGCCCGCTGCGCCGAGCCTTCCCTCCCCCATGCGAGCAGCTTCATGCCGAAGGCCTTCCCGTAGCCCGCGACCAACGTGCCGATGCGCCCGTAGCCCAGCACGCCGAGCGTGCGGCCGCGCAAGGCGACCCCGAGGCTGGACTGCCAGCGCCCGGCCCTGAGCGCCGCCATCTCCTGCGGGATGCGGCGCTGCGCCGCGAGGATGAGCCCCCAGGTAAGCTCGGCCGTGGCGTACGACGGACGGTCGGGATGCATGTCGGAAGACACGACGATCCCGCGCCGCGTGCACGCGTCGATGTCGATGTGCGGATACACGCTTCTCTGGCTGATGAGCTTCAGCTTCCGCAGCCGCTCGATGAGCGGTCCGCGGATGGGAGTGCGTTCGCGGATCAGCACCAGCGCTTCGGTGTCCTTGAGCCGCTCCGCGAGCACGCCGGTGTCCTTGGTGTGGTCGTTCCACACCGTGACGTCGTGGCGCGAAAGTTTCTGGAAGCACGCGAGCGTGCGTACCGCATCCTGGTAGTCGTCGAGTATGGTGATCTTCATCGGTAATGTGGCTCCAGCCTTCAGTCCAGCCATCCGCTCGCCCTCGTCTGCGCGAGCACGTTATCGACGATCTGCGGCGCGAGGCCGATGTAGGTCGTCGGATCGAGCGCCGCGCGCAGCTCCCCGGCGGAGAGCGCCTCGCGCACGCGCGGATCCTGCATCAGCGATTGCTCGAAGGTGACGCCGTGCTCGAGGCCGTGCATCGAGGCTTCGTACACCAGCTCGTGCGCGGTCTGCTTTCCCACCTTGCCCGAGAGCGCGAACATGACGCGCTCGGAGAGCAGGAATCCGCCCAGCAGATCGAGGTTGCTGCGCATCCTGCCGGCATTCACCACGAGCCCCGCGAGCACGTACCTCATGGTCGCGAGCAGCCCGCCGATCATGAGGCACGACTCGGGCAGCGCCTTCCACTCACCGCGCCACGCCGCACCGTCGCGCTCGTGCTCGACCGCCATGCACTCGAGCATGAATGCCGCGTTGTAACGCAGCGCCCGGCTCACCGCTATCGCCGCTTCCACGGTCGAGGGATTGCGCTTGTGCGGCATGGTCGAGGAGCCCACCTTGCCTTCGCTGAAGGGTTCCGCCAGCTCGTCGATCTCGTTGTGCTCGAGGATGACGATCTCGTTCGCGATCTTGCCGAGCGTGCCGGCGATGATCGCGAGCACGCATGCGTATTCCGCGAAGCGGTCGCGCGCCGGCTGCCAGTTGATGTCCGCCACGCCCAGGCCCAGCCGTTGCATCACGCGCCGGTCGAGCTCGGGCGCCTGCGGCCCGTACGAAGCCTGGGTGCCGACGGCGCCCACCATGCTGCCCACCAACAGGCGCGGCTCGAGCTCCCGCAGACGCTGGTGGTTGCGTCCCATCTCGGAGAGCCAGACCGCGCACTTGTGGCCGAAAGTGACGGGCAGCGCCTGCACGCCGTGCGAGCGGCCGACCATCGGCGTCGCCTTGTGAGCCTCGGCAAGCCGGTAGAGCTCGCGCCCGACTGCCTTGATGTCGCGGAGGTACACCGCGTGCGCCTCCTTGATCTGCAGCACCGTCGCGGTATCGAGCACGTCCTGTGTGGTCGGCCCGAAGTGCACGTACTCGCCGAGCTGCGGCCGGCACAACGCCTGCAGCGCCCTGAGCGCCGGCACCAGCGGATGCTTGATGCGCCGGATCTCCGCGGCAATCGCCTCGACGTCCACGTTCGCCACCTTCGCCTTGGAGGCGATCTCCTGCGCCGCCTGCCGCGGGATGACGCCGAGCTCCGCCTGCTCCAGCGCGAGCGCCGCTTCGTAGTCGTACCACTTCTGCACGCGGTTCGCGTCGCTGAAGATCGCACGCAGCTCGTCGGTGCTCCACAGGTGCTTGATCAGCGCGTCGTCGAACACGCCGGACGGCATGGGGAATTCCTCCCGGGGATATTGCGTTCGGACACCCGCATTTTATCACCGCGCATGCGGCGCCCGATGATTGAGAAGTGGGTTCTGAGTTTCGTGCAAATGGGTGACAACCCATGCCCGTCAATTCGGCCTGACGCCGGCCGCCTTGATGATCCGGCCCCACTTCGCGGTTTCCTCGCGCACCTGCCGCGCGAACTCTTCGGGCGTATTTCCCTCTGGCTCGATGCCGAGCGCGTCGGTGAGCTTCTGCCCCGTGAGCCGCGCGGCGAGATCGGTGGGACCGCCAGGGGGAAGGCCGACCACCATCCTGATCGGCCGGCTCGGGTACTTCTCGGCCGCGGCCGCGGTAAGCGACACCGCGGCGATCAACACGGACAAGAGCACCTTCAGCATGACCGCCCCCGCCACACCGGCAATCGCGCCTCAGCGCCTGCGCCTCGCTCCGACCGCATGCGGCTTCTTGCGGCTGCGCGCGGGATGCAGCTCGAATTCGCCCATGATCTCGAGCACGCCGCGGCGCGGCAGCTCCGCGATGCCGACCGCAGCGCGCGCGTGCTGCCCGAATTGCGGTCCCCACAGCTCGTAGAACAGGTCGGAGGCACCGTCGATCACCGCGAACTGGCGCTCGAAGCCCGGCGCCGAATTCACCATGCCGAGCAGCCGCACCACGCGCTTCACGCGATCGAGGTCGCCCACGTGCGCCTTGATCGAAGCGATCATGCTGAGCGCCACTGCACGCGCGGTCTGGTACGCCTCCTGCTCCGTCACTTCGCTCCCCACTTTGCCCTGCCGTTTCACCTCCAGCCCCAGGTCATGGCGCGCCGAGCCGTGGCCGGAAAGGAACAGGAGGTTGCCGGCCTGCACGCATGCGGTGCGGTTCGGGCTGGGATAGGGGTGCGTCGGCGGCAGCGTCAGTCCCATCCTGGCGAGCTTCTTCTCGATCGTGCCCATGCATTCTTCCTCCTTGCGGTCGCGATTCCCGGTTCGCGCCCTTCCTGCGCTGCCCGGCGTCTCAGCGGCCTCTCACGCCGCCGATCTGACTTGTTCAAGCTCGCGGTTTGCCGGCAGCGACAGAAACGCCTGCATCGCGTGCCAGAACTTGTGCCGGTTGACGCCCAGCGTCGCGCTGTGCGCCATGCCCGAGAGGAATACGAACTGCTTGTCCTTGTTGGGAAGCCGGCCGAAGAAGTCGAGCAGGTCGGCTTCGGTGGCGATTCCGTCGTACTCCCCGCGGATGATGAGCACCGGGCACGTAATCCCCGCGGGATCGATCACCGGCAGGTTGGCGCACATGTCGAGGTACGTTCCGGTCGGCACCGAATCGGCGAGCGCAAGCTCCGCATCGGCCAGTGCCTCTGCGACAACGCGCTCCGAAGTGCCCGGCCGGTCGCGCGTGAACATGCCGTGAAAGAACGCGCGGTCCACCTTGCGGCGGCTGTTCGCGCGGTATTCTTCGATCTTCTCGCGGCGCTTTGCGAGCGTTGGCGAACCCTCGCCGGTGTAGACCAGCGCCGAGAGCATTAACCGTTCGACGTGCTGCGGGTGTTCCTGCGCGAAGAGCGCGGCGCGCAGCGCGCCGGAAGAACTACCGTAGAAGGCGAAGCGCGATTGCCCGGTCTCGCGGCGCACGACCTCCATCGCCGCGCGCAGATCCGCAGCGCCGGACGCGATGTCGGAATTGCTGTCGGTCTTCTGCGAGCGCCCATAGCCCTCGTGATCCATGGTCCACACGTCGCAGCCGAGGCCGGCGAAATGATCCATGAGCGAGTAGTCGGCGCGCCCCGGCACCCGGAGATCGAAACTCGAGCGCCCCGACGCCGAAGAGCCATGCACCAGGAACAGCACCGGCAGCGTTCTTTCGCCCGGCGCCGGCGCCACTGCGCGTTTGCGGTAGACGTAGAGCCGCACCCCGTGCTTGTCCGCCCAGTATTCCCCGCTCCACATTCCGGCGACCCTCCCCAGGCTCGTCACGCGTGCGAGAGATTATCGCATCCTGCCCAAACATGCGAATTTCGCGTGGCGCGGCGAGCACCGCCGGACTGTGCGGTGCAAGGTCCGGATGCTATGATTCGTCCGCATCGTGGACGCCGCGTCCCCCTACGAATGGAACCCTGCGTGGCATATCCCCCGTCGAAAGTCGTGAGCCTCGCCGAGCTTGCGCGCCGTGTCGATGACGGCGCCGCGGTGGGTCTCGGCGGCGTATTCCTGCACCGCGGCCCGTTCGCGCTGGTGCGCGAGCTTGTCCGCCAGGGCAGCCGCAACCTCGAGATCATCAAGCCGTCCCCCGGCTACGACCTCGACCTGCTGTGCCGCGCGCGGGCAGTACGCAAGGTGCGTGCCGGCATCGTCGCGATGGAGGCGGGCTTCGGCCTGGCCCCGTGGTACCGGCGGGCGATCGAGAGAAAAGAGGCGCTCCTGGAACGCTCACCCGCGATCTTCGCCAACGAGGATTTCTACGATCTGTGCGCGCGCGGCGGCATCGATCTGTGCTACCTCGGCTGCGCTCAGGTGGACGCGTTCGGCCGCACCAACGTCTCGGCGATCGGCGACTGGCACAATCCGCGCGCGCGGCTGCCGGGGGGCGGCGGCGCCGCGGTGATGATGCCGACCGCGAAGCGCGTCGTGACCTGGCGCACCGAGCACTCTTCGCGCACGCTGGTCGAAAAGCTCGACTTTGTGACCGCGGCAGGCAACATGAGCGCCGTCGTCACACCGCTTGCCGTGTTCGCCAAGCGCGGGGAACGGCTGGCGCTCGAGTCGTGGCATCCCGACACGACGCTCGACGAGGTGAAACAGCGCGCCGGATTTGCGTTCGATGCGACGCACGGCGGTCCCACCCCGATGATCACCGCAAGCGAGCGAGAGGCATTGGCAGGCCTGGATCCTGACGGGGGATTCGCGCGTGAAGCGGCGATCACGCCGATTACCGCCTCGTAGACGAGATCGATGTCGGATTCCCGAAACGGCCGCCGCCCGCGGCGCGGGGCGCGACGCGCGGGCGGCGGCATGCTAACATATCGGCGCGCATTTCAACGTACAACGAAACGGTTTCCCGCGGTCCACCAGCAACGCCCCGCGTCATGCTTCCCCTCTCCGGTATTCGCGTCGCCGAGTTCTGCCAGGTGCTCGCCGGACCCTTCTGCGGCTGCCTGCTCGCCGACATGGGCGCAGACGTCATCAAGGTGGAATCGCCCCAGGGCGGAGACATCATGCGCGCCTGGCCGCCGATCATCGAGGGCTACAGCCAGTACTTCGCCTCGGTGAACCGCAACAAGCGCTCGGTCGCCCTCGACTTGAAGGACCCCGCCGGGCTCAAGGCGGCGCGCAGGCTCGCCCTTTCCGCGGACGTGGTGATAGAAAATTTCCGGCCCGGCGTGATGGCGAGGTTCGGATTGGATCACGCCAGCCTTTCCCGGGCAAAGCCCGCGCTCGTCTATTGCTCGGTCTCCGCCTTCGGCCAGGGCGGCCCGCGCGCGGCCGAGGGTGGATTCGACATGACCGTGCAGGCGATGAGCGGCGCGATGAGCGTCACCGGCGAGCCCGGTGGAAGGCCGGTGAAATGCGGCATCCCGATCGCCGACTTCACTGCCGGACTGTACGCGGCGTTTTCCGTGGCGGCGGCGCTCGCCAAGGTACGGCGCGGCGAGCCCGGTGATTACATCGACGTCTCGATGCTCGGTGCGATGCTCGGCATCGCCCACCTGCAGACGAGCGAGTACTTCGCCACAGGACGCGACCCGGTGAAGCTCGGCTCGGCGCACCCGATGAATGCACCGTACGCGGCATTCCGCTGCCGCGACGGCTATCTCGCGCTCGCGGCCGGCAACGACAAGCTGTGGCAGGCCACCTGCGAAGGGATCGGGCGCGACGACCTCGCTGCAGACCCGCGCTTCGCCAGCCCCGGCCTGCGCGCGCAGCACCAGGACGCGCTGCGCGAGATCCTGGAGCGGGAGTTTGCAAACCGCGATGTCGCAGAACTGCTCTCGGTGTTCGGCAAGCGTGGCGTGCCGTGCGCGCCGATCAACAGCTACTCGCAGGTGCTCGCCGATTCCCAGGTCGCGCACATGGGCTGGGTGCAGCCCATGGCGCTGCCGGGCGGCGTCGCGACCCGGAGCGTGGTTTCCCCGCAGCGCGTGTCCGACCGTGGCCTCGGCATTTACCGCGACCCGCCGGCGCTCGGCGAGCATACCGACGAGGTGCTCGCCGAAATCGGCGCGATGGCACCGCTCGGGAGGGTCGCGGAGCAATGAGAAACTACGCCCGATGAACGACGAGCTCATCAGGAAACACGAAGGGCACGTCACCCATCTGACGCTCAACCGCCCGCACAAGGCGAACGCGCTCTCGGCGTCGCTGGTGGAAGCGTTATTGAACGCCGTCGAGTATGCCTACACCGACGGCACGCGGCTCCTAATTCTCGACGGCACCGGCGCCAATTTCTGCGCCGGGTTCGACTTCACCGGCTACCATGAGGCGGCCGAGGGCGACCTCGTGCTGCGCTTCATCCGCATCGAGACGCTGCTGCAAGAGATCCACCACGCGCCGTTTGCGACGCTGGTGTTCGCGCACGGCAGGAATTTCGGCGCGGGGGCGGACCTGGGGTGCGCGTGCGGGGTGCGCGTCGCCGCGCCCGGTACGACGTTCCGCCTGCCCGGGCTGCGCTTTGGCGTGGTGCTCGGCACGCGACGACTCGCCCACCGCGTCGGGGCGGATGCAGCGCGCAACATCCTGAGCGCTTCGCGCGCTTTCGACGCCGATGAGGCATTCGCGATGAACTTCGTCACGCGCGTTGCGCCACAGGCGGAATGGCCGCAGATCATCGCCGAGGCCCGCGCAAACTGCGAGCTGCTCACGCCCGCAGCCGCGGCCGCGCTGCACCGGCAGACCGTCATCGACACCCGCACCGAGGACATGGCCGCGCTCGCCCAGTCGGTGAGCGTGCCGGGATTCAAGGAACGCATCCGTTTATTCCGTGAAAGCAACAAATAGTCAGGGAGCATGATGAGCGACAGCCTGCCCGCGCATATGAAAATCATCGAAATCAGCGCCCCCGGCGGCCCCGAAGTCCTGAAGCCCGCCGAGCGCCCGTTGCCCAAGGCCCGGGCCGGCGAAGTGCTGATCAAGGTCGCCGCCGCCGGCGTCAACGG
>JACQGO010000184.1 GCA_016199485.1 Betaproteobacteria bacterium | reverse complement strand
TGGAACACCGGCCGCGACGCGGCGAGCAGGGTCGCGGCCGGCTCGGGGTCGTAGCTCTTGATCGCGGCGACGCATTTCTGGAGGTTCTGCCTGACCCGCCGGCCTTGCGCCCCGAGGCTTTGCAGCGACTTGATCTGCTCGTCGCCGATCCGGCCGATCGCGGTAGCCACGTCCGATTTGAACCTGGCGAGGCTTGCCTGGAACCGCCTGAAATCATCCTCGAGCAGCGACTCGAGCTGGCGCAGGAAGCTCTGTTCGCAGATCTCGCCGCTCGCCGTGCGCAACGCGCTGCGCAGGCCGGTGAGAAAGTCCGCGCGCGAGTACTCGAAGTTCTGGCACACAAACGCCGTGTCCACGGCCTGGCCGAGCGGCGAGCGGTCGGCCGGAACCGATCCCTCCGCGGATGATGAATCCGCATCGCCGCCCGGCCTGGTTTCGATGCCGCCGCAGCCGGCGATTGCGAGGCAGATAGACAGCAGCATCCGTAGAGCGAGGCGCGAGGCCGGGCTTTCCTTGAGCAGAGCCAGGTTCGGTGTCATCGGTGATCTCCTCCAGCGGTGTTGCGATTGCCGAGCCGCATCATGTTGTCGTTTCGGGCGCTGCTCGATGCGGCCGGCGGACCTACGCCCGCGAGCCTATTCTGCGAAAACGAAACGCGCATGGCAAATCTGCCGATTTGTTAGATTTTCTGCGCTAATGGCCGCGTCACGCCGGCGCGGGGATAACGAACGGTGAACGGGTACCTCGCACGAGGCCTCGTGTTCATCATTCATCGTTCATCGCTTACAATCGGGCACGGTCATATCGCGTGCAGGAGAAACTCGTGGGCTCGTCCGACGCCATCAGGCTGGTGCGCGGCTGGATCGACGCGGCGCGGCGGGTGGTCGCGCTGACCGGCGCCGGCATCTCGACCGACTCGGGCATCCCGGACTTCCGCGGCCCGGACGGCGTGTGGACGCGCAACCCTGCCGCCGAGCGGCTCGCCAACATCCAGCATTACCTTGCCGATCCCGAGGTGCGCAAAGCCTCCTGGCGCGGCCGGCTCACGCATCCCGCGTGGAATGCGCGGCCCAACGCGGGGCACCTTGCGCTCGTCGCGCTCGAACGGCGCGGGAAGCTCCACGCCCTCGTCACGCAAAACGTGGACGGGCTGCACCAGCGCGCGGGCAACTCGCCCGGGCTCGTGATCGAGGTGCACGGCACGATTCACGGGGCGACGTGCCTTTCCTGCGGCTGGAAGGGGCCGATGCAGCCGGTGCTCGCGCGCGTGCGCTCGGGCGAGGACGATCCCCGCTGCGAGCGCTGCGGCGGGATCCTGAAGAGCGATACCATCTCGTTCGGGCAGGCGCTCGTGCCCGAGGTGATCGATCGCGCCATGAGGGTGGCGGCGGAGGCGGACCTGCTGCTCGCAGTGGGGACGAGCCTTCAGGTCTATCCTGCCGCGGGTGCCGTGCCGCTCGCCAAGGCCGCCGGCGCCCACGTCGTGATCATGAACGCCCAGCCGACGCCGTTCGATGACAGCGCCGACGCGGTGCTGAACGGCTCGATCAGCGAAGACCTGCCGCTCGTCTGCGGCGGGTCATAAAAAGCCCGCCGCGCCTCAGTGCATGATGCACGCGGAACGGGATGATGATGGCGGGCGCGGTGGCGCTGCTCTTGTTGCCACCAGCCCCGGGTTCGCCTGGATCCGCCAGCCTCGACAAAAGGCCGGCCCCATCGGCGCCGGGGCGGCGCACGCCGTCAGACTGGCTTCAGATTCTCGGCTGATGACTTGCCGTCCTTGCCGCGGACCACTTCGTATTGAACCTTCTGTCCCTCCGCGAGCGTAGCCATCCCGGCGCGTTCCACGGCCGAAATATGCACAAACACGTCCTTCGAGCCGTCTTCCGGCTGAATGAAGCCAAAACCTTTGGATTTGTTAAACCACTTCACTGTTCCGGTAGCCATGAAAATGTCCTGTTGAAGAGTGGAATTGGAGCCTGGCCGATGTTCTGGTCCAGGGTGACGCAAGAAAGGGGTTCAATGCATGGTGTCTCCGGCTGCGAGCGCCGGCGGCGCGAAACTCCGGGTCGTGGCGGACGAGGCGATAGGAGACTCGGTCGGGATGGCCGCGACGGTTAACGATTGTGCGGTGCGGGCGTGAGCTTGGTCACGCGGTAGTTGATCGCACCGGAGCCGTGGCGGCCGGCATTGGTGAACTTATGGTAGCCGTTGCAGTGCCGGCAGCGATGCAGGAAAACATCGCCTTTGCCGGATGTGCGGACAACGGTTACTTTGCCGCAGTGAAGGCACTTCAAGAGGGCACCCGTTTCAGTCTGTTCAGCGCCGCCGCCGCCCGCGCTCGGGCCGGGGCCGGGCCTCGTTCACCTTCAGCGCGCGTCCGGCCAAGTCCTTGCCGTTGAGCCCGGCGATCGCGGCGAGCGAGTGCGCTTTGCCCGGCATCTCCACGAAGCCGAAACCCCGTGGCGTACCGCTGAACATATCGCGCACCAGTTGGACCGATTTGACTTCCCCGAACGCCTTGAACAGCTCGGTGAGCTGTGCCTCGGTTACTTCAGGGGCAAGGTTGCCGACAAAAATGTTCATCTCCACTCCCGATGGATTGCTGCGTATGGCTCAAGCCGTCAGCACCGGCAGGCGCAATTTCCAGCTTGAACGGTTCGGGGGAGTTTTGCAAACAACCACAAAATGCCCCGCCGCGGACCGGACCACCCAACGCAGGATCGCCGCCATGCATCATACACGGATCGGCGCGGCGCGGGAATACGGCGTCGGGAAGATTCCCTCGATCGGGGCGCTGCTCTCTTTCGGATCGGACACGACGCGGCCCCATGCGACGGCGTGGACGGCTCCCGCTTCCTTCAGCTCCTCCAGGAAAACCGGCATCGAGCGCTCGGTGGCGCCGCGCGGCAGCGGATTCGCCCCGCGCACGGTCATGCCGGGCATCGTCCCGCGATACATGCTCAGGTTGAGAAAGGACCGGTACGGCGGCCTGACGCGGAAATCGATGACGATGACGGTTCTCCTTTGTGCGTAGCGTGTGCGGACCGGCACCGACACCCGTTCGCCCGTTCACAGCCGCGGGACGGGCACTGGATGTGATTGTTCCGGGCCGGAGACTACCGCAATGATCGCCGGAATTCCAGTTCCCGGCGCGGTGGGATGTTCGCAAAGGTTCTTTGCCGGCAGCGAACGCGCCGGCGCCGCAGCGCCTGATGCGCGGCGAAGCGCAGCTCGAAGTTGCTCACGACTGAAATTCGTTGACCTAGATCAATAATGCTTGATCGGCGTGGGGAAAAACTACATCGTATGAATATAGACATTGACGGCCTCCAGGCATTTGCCCGCATCGCGGAGCTTGGCACTTTCAGTCAGGCGGCAGAAGCGCTGTTCATCACCCCGCCTGCTTTGTCGCGCCGGATCCGTAAACTGGAAGAGAATCTCGGCGTCCGGCTGCTCGACCGCACGACGCGACGCGTGAGGCTCACCTCGGTCGGCCGGGACTTCCTGCCACAGACGCGGCGGCTGATCGAGGAACTTGAGCGCTCGCTCGCAGACTTGCGCGACGTTGCCAAGCACGGTGCGGGGCAGGTGACACTGGCATGTATCCCGACGGCGGCCACTTACCTGTTGCCCGCGGTGATCAGAGAATACAGCCTCAAGTTTCCCCATAATCGCATTCGGATTCTGGATTCCCGCGCCCACGAAGCGGTGCAAACCGTGCTGAGAGGGGAGGCCGAGTTCGGGATCAGTTTGCGGGGGAGGGACGAGCAGGAGATCGAATTTGAGTTTCTATTCGACGATCCCTTCGTGCTCGCATGCCGCCGCGACCATCCGCTGGCCAAGCGGAAGAAAGTGGCGTGGGGCGAATTGGGCAAGCATCGGCTGATCAGCGTCGGCCGGCTCAGCGGGAACTATCCGGCGCTGGATTTCGCACCGAGTTCCATCGCGCAAGGGCTTTATGAGGTTCAGCAGTCGTTCTGGACGGGGCTGGGCATGGCAGAAGCCGGTATCGGGGTGATCGCGGTGCCGGGCCTCGCGTTGCTGCGGGGCAGACATCCGCTGCTGGTCAGCAGACCGCTTGTTGATCCGATCGTGACGCGCACCGTCGGCGTGGTGCGCCGTCGCGGGACCACGTTGTCGCCGGCTGCCGAGGAGTTTCTCGCCTTGCTCAGAAAGCGGTGGACAAAGGCGAAGACACGGCCGAGATCGCGAGGGCCCGCACCTCGAGCCTGCAATGGACTCTAGCGGTCCCTTGTCTTCGTCATCTCGGGTTACCGCGTTTTCGCTCGGTGCCGGAGCGCGTCACAACATGGCTTGTCGCCCGACCGGCGTGGCTCCGTGGCGCACCCGCCAGCGCTTTGTCGAGCGCCGTCCCCGGTCCGCGATGGATCTACAACTGGAAACACAGTGCTCCGCGCCCCGCTATGGAGGCCGTCGACCCGACACGTCGGGCCGACTGATCCTTGGCGCCTCAGCGAACACGCAGCCGGATCTCATTAGTGCATAATAGGCAACGATTATTGCAATAATTGTATTTTACGCATGAGTAAAGCCGTGCGACGATTGTCCAGGGCGACGGGCGCCGGACCCGTCGCGCGGAACGATCCACCGTAAGCACATCTCACGAGGTTGAACGGCATGTCACTCAGCCGCAAACTGGTTCGGCTGCTTGATAGCAAGCGCAGCGCAGGAATCCCGCCCGACGTGGCGAACAAGACTCGCTTGCATATCGCAGACGCCGTTGGCATCTCGTTGGCCGCCCGTCGCGCGATGGCGATGGGAGATTGGGTCTCGAGGGCTCTTGCCGTGGGCGGCGGCTCCGGAGTTTGCAGCGTGATCGGAGGCGCTCAAAGCTTGCCGCCGGCATCGGCGGCGTTTGTGAACTCGGCACTGGTCCACATGCTCGACTACGATGACATGCATGATGCGGCCCGGCTGCACCCCACAACGGTGACCTTTCCGGCAGCCTTGGCTGCGTCCGAGCTGGCCGGGGCCGGAGGCGATCTGCTGGTGGAAGGTGTCGCAATCGGCAACGAATTGATGTGTCGACTGGGTCTGATGTGGACCCCCACCGGCAGCGGGCCGGGCTCCGACTGGTTCTGCAGCCAGCTGTTTGGGTACGTGGGTTCGTCGATCGCCGCCGGCGTGGTTCTTGGATTGACGGAGGACGAAATGGTCTCCGCGCTGGGCCTGGCGTACATGCAGGCTGCGGGAGGCAAAGAACCCGGTTTCGGCGTGGACTCGAACGCGCGTTCGATTTATCCCGCGTTTGCCGCCATGGGGGGGATTCATGCGGTGCTGCTGGCGCGAGCGGGAATTGTCGGTCCCCCGTCCGCCCTGGACGGGACTGCGGGATTGTTCCGCATTTACATGGGCGCTGAGCCCGGTCCCGCGGCGATGGCGACATTGCTCGATGAAGACGCCTGGTTCTTCAGGGACACGTTGATCAAGCCGTGGCCGAGCTGCCGCCTGTCCCATTCGTATATCGCGGCGGCATTCGCCGTCAGGGAGAAGATGCCCCGGGCGCCTGTTCAGCGCGTGGTCGTGGCCGTCAACCCCTCGGCCGCGAAACTGTGCCGTCCGTTGGAAGCGCGCCGCCGGCCGCGGACCATCCAGGACGGCAAACACAGTATTCCGTTCATGACCGCCTTTGCCCTGGCCCGCGGCAAAGTCGATCTGGAAACGCTCACGGAGAAGGCGCTCGATGATCCCGCCGTGCTGGAGCTCGCCGCGCGCATGGAAATCGCGGAGACGCTTCCTGACAACCCCGGGAATCCGCCCGCGGAAATCGCGGTGTATGCAGCCGGCGCCTGCATCCGGAGCCCCAAGCATGACGACGCGGCGCTCAAGCCGTCCCCGGCGCAAATCCGCGAGAAATTCACGAGCTGCCTCGCCTACGCCAGGCGGGCGACGGAGGCGGGCGGGCTCTGGGAGCGGCTGGTGAACCTCGATGCGACGCGCGTTTCCGAGGTGCTGCGAGCGATTCCGCGCGTGGCAATCGGCGAGGCGCAGGTGGAGTAGATCGACGTGAATCGCGCCGGCCCGACCGCCCACGTATTACGAAGCAGTAACAGATCCTTCGTCGCGCCCGGGCAAACCCGTTTCAACAAGATTTGGATGGGAATCGACACTGGCGGCACCTTTACCGACCTCGTGCTGTGCGACTTGGCAAGCGGCAGCTACGTATATCACAAGCTCCCCACTACCACGAGCGATCCGGCGAAAGCCGTGCTTGATGGCATCGCGGAAATCCTCGATCTCGCGCAAACGCCGCGTGATAGGGTCCAGTTCATGGTCCTCGGCACCACGCTCGCGACGAACGCCGTGCTCGAACGCAAGTGTGCCCGCACCGGAATGATCACCACCGCCGGCTTCCGCGACATCCTTGAGCTTGCGCGCCAGCGCCGGCCGCACGTCTACAACCTCGAAGTGCCGAAGCCCGCGCCGGCGGCAGCGCGCGACTGCCGGATCGAGGTCGGCGGGCGAATTGCCCACGACGGTTCCGAAATCGAGCCGCTCCACGAAGACGATGTGTGCAACGCCGTCGAGGTCCTGCGGGGCAACAAAGTCGAAGCGGTGGCGATCTGCATGATGCACTCCTACGCCAATCCGGCACACGAACGGCGCGCGTGCGACATGGTGAGGGAGATGTGGCCGGAAGCCTATGTGTGCACGTCATCGGAAGTCCTGCCCGAGTTCCGCGAGTTCGAGCGCTTCTCCACGACGACGGTCAATGCGAGCCTGATGCCGATCATGGACCGTTATCTCGATCGGCTTGAGCGAGGCGTCGCCGAGCTCGGGATCCGGGCCGCACCGCAGGTAATGCAGTCGAACGGCGGTGCCGTGACGCCGCTCGCGGTACGGCGGGTCCCGGCCAACACGTTCTTTTCCGGCCCCGCTGGAGGCGTGGTGGGGTGCGTGCGCCTCGGCGCCGAGCTCGGCATCGGCAATCTCATTACGTTCGACATGGGCGGCACGAGCACCGATGTGTGCCTCGTTCGAGACGGCGAGCCGGCAAAGAAGAACGTGCGCGAGATCGCCGGCTTTCCGGTGCGTATGCGCACCGTCGATATTCATACCATCGGCGCCGGCGGCGGCAGCATCGCGTGGGTCGACGACGGGGGGCTGTTGAAGGTCGGACCGATGAGCGCGCGGGCATACCCCGGCCCGGCCGCGTACGGCCGGGGCGGCACGCGCCCGACCGTGACCGATGCCAACGTCGTGCTGGGCCGGCTCAATCCGCAGGCGCTGCTCGGCGGCCGCATGGTGATGTATCCCGATCGCGCCCGCAAGGTGATTGAGGAGGAACTCGCGCGCAAGTTGAAGGTCGATCTTGTGCGCGCTGCAGCCGGCGTGATCGAAATCGTCAACGCCAACATGATAGGCGCAGTACGGGTGAGCTCGATCGAGCAGGGCGAAGACCCGCGAAACTTCACCCTGGTCGCATTTGGCGGGGCAGGACCGCTGCACGCGGCGGATATTGCGCGCAATATGGGCATCCGCCACGTGCTGGTGCCGCCGCATCCGGGACTGCTTTCGGCGATCGGCGTGCTGCATGCCGACGTGCGCGGAGATTTCAGTCTCACGAGGCTGGTTGACGCGACGCCACAGAACCTCTCCGCTCTCAATGCCGGACTCGAGGAATTGCGGCGGCGGGGCGCCCAATGGCTGCGCGACGAGGCCGACAGGCGGGCGCGTTCCAGGTATGCGTGGCTCGCCGAGATGCGTTACTTCGGCCAGAACTTCGAGCTTTCCATCGAAGTGAAGGACGGCAAGCTCGATGAAAAGTCACTGCTGCGCCTGATCGAGCGTTATCACAGGCGGCATCGCGAGTTCTATGGCTATGACATGCGCGAGCAGCCGGTCGAAGTGGTGAACCTGCGGCTGGTGGTCACGGTGGAGCGGCGCGTGCCGAAGCATGAGAGACGAGGGTCGGTACGAGGTACGGTGACGGACGCGCTGCTCGGGGAGCGCAAGGTATGGTTTCCCGAAAGCGGGTTTGTCACCACGCCGGTTTACGCGCGCGATCGGCTCCCGGCCGGCGGTCGCATGACCGGCCCGGCCGTCGTCGAGCAGATGGACAGCACCACCGTGGTGCCGCCGAACGCCCGCCTGCGCAACGACGGGCTCGGCTATCTGCACCTCGAGGTGCCGCCGCTGCGTCTGCGGGGAGGAGCATGAGCATGGCGGCCAGAAAGCCGGATCCGATCAAGGCCGAGGTCATGGCACGCTACCTGCTCGCGACCTCGGAAGAAATGGGGGCAACGCTGATGCGTACCGCGTTTTCCCCGAACATCAAGGAGCGCGCCGATTACTCGACTGCGATTTTCGATCGGCATGGCGAGGTGATCGCGCTCGCGCACCGTATTCCAATCCACCTCGGCTCGATGGTCGGCACCGTGGCGGAGATCCGGAAGCGTTTCCGTTCCGACGAAATCCGCCCGGGCGACATGTTCATGGCGAATGATCCGTACAACGGCGGCGGCACGCATTTGCCCGACATCAACCTGATCACACCCGTATTCGTGGACGGGAAAATCGTCGCCTTTGTCGCAAACATCGCGCACCATGATGACGTCGGCGGGATGATACCGGGGTCGCAAGCGCCGATCTGCACGTCGATTTTCCAGGAGGGCATCCGCATTCCGCCGGTGCGCGTGGTGAGCGACGGCAGGTTCAACCGCGATGTGCTCGATATCGTGCTGCTCAACTCGCGGACGCCGGATCAGCGCGTCGGCGATCTCAAGGCCCAGGTTGCGGCCAACGTGGTCGGCGTCCGCAGCGTGCAGGCGCTGTTCAAGCGCTACGGCAGGGCCGACACCGAGGCGACCATTGCCGCATACCTCGACTTCACCGAACGCCGTTTCGCTGCTGCGATCAGCCGCCTGCCGCGCGGGACGTACGAAGCCGAGGATTGCCTCGACGGTGACACGAAAGGCTCGGTTGCGAGGATACGGCTGAAGCTCAAGATCGGCAAAGGCAGACTCGATTTCGATTTTGCCGGCTCGCATCCGCAGCTCAATTGTGCGCGTAACATCCCGCACCGAGCGCTGCTTGCGACCATCTATACGGTCACCAAGAGCCTGCTCGATCCGGAGGTGCCGGCGAATGCCGGTTATTACCGGACCATTCGCGTGACCGCTACGCCTCGAACCGTGGTGCAGCCCGAAATGCCGGTGGCGGTCGGCTGCCGATCGACCTCGTCGGCGATATTGGGCGACGTGGTCGCGGCGGCGCTGGCGCAGGCCATGCCCCAGAAGGCGCTTGCCGCCAGCGGACCGCACCACCTGGTGGTGCTCGCCGGTACGGACGCCCGCAACGGCGGTTATTTCGTGTGCTTCGAGACAGTCGCGGGCGGGATGGGTGCGCGCGCGAATCGAGACGGCATGGACGGCGTGCGCGTGCACGCGTCGGGCTCGTCCAATCTGCCGATCGAGGCGCTCGAGCATGAATATCCCCTGCGCGTGGAGCGCTACGAGCTGTGGCAGGGCTCCGGTGGTCCCGGCAAGTACCGCGGCGGCATGGGTGTGGTGCGGGATTACCGGATGCTCGGCGACGATATCGTCGTGACTCTGGCTTCGGAACGGCAGCACGTCGCCGCGCGCGGCATGGCGGGCGCCGGCGCCGGCGCGTGCGGCGCCTTCATCCTGAACCCGGGAACACCTCACGAGCAGAAGCTGCCTTCGGCGGCGGCTGACATCGCGCTGCCGCGCGGCAGCGTGCTCAGAATTTGCAGCCCGGCCGGTGCCGGCTATGGTCGCGCGAGCACCCGCGATTCGCGGCTGATCGAATCCGACGTACGTGAAGGACGGGTCAGCCGCGAGGACGCCCGGCGTACTTATGGCTGGAAAGAAGCGTCATGAACGGGGCGGTTGGGGGTTCGACTTGATCAAGCGGAAGGGAGGAAAAGAAATGCATCTGGGGTTCATTGGACTCGGGAACATGGGCGGCCCGATGGCTCATAACCTGGTCAAGGGAGGGCATCGGGTCAAGGCGTACGATGTCGACAGGGAGCGCTTGAGCGGGGCCGCACGTCGAGGGATCGTGGCCGTAAATGCAGCCGCCGAAGTGGCCGAGGGGAGCGATGTAGTGTTTCTTTCGCTTCCCACGCACCTCGTCGTGCGAGACGTCGCGATTGGAAGAGGTTCGCTGCTTCAGGCGATGACGCCCCGCAGCATACTGGTTGACCTTTCGACCAGCCTGCCCGCGGTGACTCAGGAGATCGCTCACGAGGCGGCGGGGCGCTCGGTCGAGGTCGTCGATGCGCCGGTAAGCGGAGGGGTCGAGGGGGCGGAAGCGGGAAATCTGACCGTGCTGGTCGGCGGCAAGAAACCGGTCGTGGAAAAGATCTGGCCACTCCTCACCACAATCGGCGACCCGAAGAAGATCTTTCATGTGGGCGATGTCGGTACCGGCCACGGCATGAAGCTCATACACGGTCTGATCAACGCTGCGACCCTGGTTGGGATCGCGGAAGCCCTGGTGGTCGGTCGCAAGTCGGGCATAGATCCGCAGATGATGTTCGACATCATCAGCGTGAGCCGCGGCAACTCCGGCATATTCCAGAGTCGCGCGCCGCGAATGCTGGACGGGAATTTCTCCGCCGCCTTCGCCATTGATCTGAAATACAAGGATATGACTCTGGCGCTGAACCTGGCGCAGGATCTCAAGATACCGGTCGTCGTTGCTGAGGCGGCACGCGCCGTGTTCCAGATGGCCAGGGCCAAAGGCTTGGGCGGGTCGGACATCGCCGCTGTAGTCACCGTGCTGGAGGAATGGGCGGGTGTGACGGTTCGCAGGAGGAAGTGACGAGCGGGAGCGTTGCACATCCCGCGTCGAGGCGGAAGGTGGAATGAGAAGTCGAACCCGTGAGGAGGACACCATGAGAGGACTGATGCGCAGGACGTGGATGGCGGCAGCGATCGCAATCGCGGTCATCTGGCCCGAAGTCACCGTCGCGCAGGCGGCACAGTATCCCACAAGGCCGGTCCGGCTCATCAATCCGTTTTCGCCGGGCGGTGCGGTCGATCTGGTGGCGCGCACCGTGGCGCAGAAAATGACCGAATCGTGGGGGCAGCCGGTGATCGTCGATAACCGGCCCGGGGCCGGCACCATGATCGGGACGGACATCGTGGTGCGCGCCGCGCCCGACGGCTACACGCTGCTGCTGACTTCAGCCGTAATCGCCACCAATGTGACGCTTTATCCACAGCAGCGCGACCCGCTGACGGAGCTGGCTCCCATAGCGCTGGTGGTGCAAGCGCCATTCGTGCTCGCGGTGCATCCGTCGTTGCCGGCGAAATCGGTGCGGGAATTGATCAACCTGGCGAAAGCGAAGCCTCGACAAGTCGCTTATGGGTCGGCGGGAGCGGGAACGACTACGCACCTGATGTTGGAGCTGTTCAAATCCCTTGCCAGCATCGACATGCTGCACGTGCCCTACAAAGGTGGTGGGCCGGCGGTCAACGCTCTTGTCGGTGGCGAGGTGCAGGCGACGTTTCTCCCGATCACGGTGATTCTGCCGCAGGCGCGCGCCGGCAGAGTGCGAGCCCTGGGCGTAAGCAGCGCCAAGCGCGCCGAGCTCGCCCCGGAGCTGCCCACGGTCGCTGAGGCGGGGCTGCCTGGTTTCGATGCGGCCGGCTGGTATGCAATGTTCGCCCCGGCAGGCACGCCGCGCAGCATCGTCGGTCAGATCAACGCCGAAGTCAACCGGGCCCTCCAGCTACCCGACGTGCGCGAGCGTTTCCTGACCAATGGCATGGTGTCGTTTGGTGGCGCGCCGGGCGCGCTGGCCGATTACCTCAAGCTCGAAATCGCCCGCTGGGCGAAAGTGATCAAGGAGGCAAAGATCAAGCCTGAATAGCGCGCAGGCATCGCCACCGGAAGGCGGGCCTATTCCTGCAGGCCGCGGATCATTTCTTTTGGTCGAAGACCTCCTTCGCCACCAGTCCCGCCGTCATGGCAGTAGGCCAGCCCGAGTAGAATGCCAGATGGGTGATGAGCTCGCCGATTTCTTCCCGGGTAACGCCGTTGTTCAATGCACGGTCTAGATGGCCGCGAAGCTGGTCGCTTCGATTGAGTGCGACCAGGGCCGCGACGGTGATCAGGCTCCGGTCGCGCTTCGATAGACCGGGGCGTTCCCATACCTCGCCGAATAGAACCCGCTCGCTCAGCTCGACGAGCTTTGGCGCCACGGTGCGAACCTTGTCGCGAGATGTTTGCGTTGCCATTCTCACTTCCTCCCTGAAGGATTAAACAGTTGATCTAAGTCAAAGAGCAGCCGTTACGGCATTTGATAGTGTGCATATGCTACACGTTAAACGAAAAACCTGTTCACGATAAACTGCGCACATGCCCGCTCCGCCTCCCTCACCAGCCGGGGGCGGACGCATTGCAGCAAAGGGAGATGGATATCATGGCCAAGGAAAAAGGGAAGAAGAGCCGGGCGATCATCGAGCGCATAGAGAGGGAACGTGGTTTTGTGCGCCTGTGGCCCAGGCTGCTGGCGGAGCGCGATCCGGACTTCATGGAGTGTCTCCACAATGTGACTACCCACGTCTTGCACCGCAGAAACAGCCTGCCCCGCAAGACCAAGGAGATCATTCTCATCTGCCTGAACGCTTTCTCGTTTTATGAATTCGGGTTCAGGGTCCATGTACGCAGCGCGCTGAAGGCGGGCGCCACGGAGGACGAGCTGCTGGAGGCCCTGGAGGTCGTTGGCGTGTTGAACGTGCACGGCATGAGCTCGATGCTGCCGGCGCTGGCGGAAGAAGTCGAGAACTATCGGAAATCGGGGGGGCGTGGCAGAAGGCGAAAGAAGACCCTGAAGATCCC
This sequence comes from Betaproteobacteria bacterium, assembly GCA_016199485.1. Lineage (GTDB taxonomy): Bacteria > Pseudomonadota > Gammaproteobacteria > Burkholderiales > SG8-41 > JACQGO01. Next base: position 6,695 of record JACQGO010000184.1, on the reverse strand, counting down.
GCGTCCGAATCCGTCGGGGCAGGAATCGGATCGAGCGCAATAGAAGACCGCCCACCCGGAGACTACAAGAATGGGGCGCGTCAAGTAGTGATTCTGTCCCGCATCGCAACCTGACCGCTGAGCGCAACGCTTGTTGGATTCCCGGGGCTCAGTCAAGAGTTGATGCGGGCGGCATGACAGGGTCCTCGATGCGCGCGGCGCTCCAGACAATGGAGGAGGAGTACATGAAACGCTTGTTATTGACTGTCGGCATCTCATTCGCGCTGGTGACAGCGAGCCTGGCTCAACCCTATCCTAATCGGGTGATCAGGTTTGTCTCGCCCTATCCGCCGGGCGGTGCGGTCGACATTCTCGCCCGGTTTCTGGGCCAGCACTTGCACGAGGGCCTGGGACAGCCGGTGATTGTCGAGAACAGACCCGGCGGGAGCGGCATTATCGGGACTGCCGCGGTCGCGAAATCGCCCCCCGACGGATATACGATCCTGATGGGATCTTCGGGCCCCCTGGCGGTCAACCCGAGCCTGTTCAGCGACCTGCCTTACGATACGCTGCGTGACTTTGCGCCGATCACATTGGTCGCCGTTGTTCCGAGCATACTGGCCGTGCATCCGTCGCTTCCGGTGAAATCGGTAAAGGAGTTGATGGCTTTCGCCAGGGCGCATCCCGGGAAACTGACCTTTTCGTCCTCCGGCAACGGCGGGTCCGGGCACCTCGCGGGGGAGATGTTCAATCTGATGGCGGGGGTCAAGATGATCCACATTCCCTACCGCGGAACGGGGCTCTCGGTCATCGGTCTGTTGACCGGTGAAGTGTCGCTGAGTTTTGAGAACATGCTGTCGCTGTTTCCGTACGTGAAGGCCGGGCGGGTTCGTGGCCTCGCCGTGACGGGCACCAAGCGCTCGCGTGCAGCGCCTCATCTGCCGACGATCGCCGAGTCGGGTTTGCCCGGATACAGCGCCGGGCCCTGGTTTGGCGTCCTCGTGCCCGCCAGGACGCCCAAAGAGATCGTCACGCAACTTAACCGCGAGCTGGTGAAGATTCTTCGGCGTCCTGATGTGCTTGAGAAGCTGTCGACCGATGGCGGTGAGGTGGTCGGCAGTACGCCGGAGGAGTTCACCGAGCATATCAAGGCAGAGCTCAAGAGCTGGGCGAAGGTGATCAAGGAAGCGAGTATCCGAGCGAACTAGCGCGCTAATCTCAACTTATCCTGACCGAGGGCACGATGGGGGAACTGACCGAGGATCTGTTGTCGGAGGAGATCAGGGCGGCGCGTGAGACCGTGATCCGGTTCATGCGCAATGAGGTCGTGCCGGTGATGGACCGGTACGAGGAACGCAAGGAGTTCCCGTTCGACCTGGTGCGCCAGGCCGGTGAGCTTGGCCTTTACGGGGCAATATTTCCCGAGTGGGCTGGTGGCACCGACATGGGGTATCTGGCCGCCGCCGTCGTCTGCGAGCAGATCGCGCGGCACGATGCACGGTTTGCCTCATCCACGAACCAGCAGGGGGGGACCTGCCCGTGCTGTATTTTCGCTGCCGGCGCCGATGAGCAGGTCTTGAAATACGTTCCGAATCTGCTCGCCGGAAAAACCATTGGAATGATGTCGCTGACGGAACCCGGCGGCGGTTCTGATCCGGTCGGCAACATGAAGACGACCGCCAGGAGGGACGGTAATGTCTATCGCCTCAACGGCAGCAAGATGTTTGCCACGCTGGCGAACGTCACCGACGTTGGCGTGCTGTTCGCGAAAACCGATCCCGGTGCCGGCGCGAAGGGCGTCACGGCCTTCATCGTCGAGCCGAAGAAGTACCCGGGTTTCGAGGCACGCCCGATCAGAATGCTCGGTTTGTCACAGGCTCTCGATTCCTGTGCGATATTCCTCGACGACTTCGTCGTTCCTGTCGAGAACCGGCTTGGTGCGGAGGGCGAGGGATTCAGCATCGTGATGCAGGCGCTGCAGGGCGGGCGTATCAACGTGGCGGCCAGGGCCGTGGGTCTCGCGCAGGCCTGTCTTGACGAAGCGCTGCGTTATCTTAACGAGCGGGAGCTCCGCGGTCGCCCGATCGGCACGTTCCAGATGATCCAGGCCGACCTCGCAGAAATGGTCGCCAATATCGAGGCGTCCCGCCTGCTCGTTTACCGCGCGGCGGCGCTGATGGATGCGGGCCGCCCGTCAAACCGCATTGCCTCGATCGCCAAGTTCCACGCGTCGTTGACCGCAAAGCACGCAGCAGACAAGACCCAGCAGTTTTTCGGCGGTTACGGCCTGGCGCAGGAATCGCGCATTTCCTGGCTGAATAGCTACGCTTACCTTTATTTCAACGGCGAGGGTTCGACCAACGTGCAGCGCGTTCTGATCGCGGAAGACGCGCTGGGGTACAAGAACGCGGATCGGCATGCCGGCAAACTGCGCTTCCGTGATCCTCGCTGCGCTCCCGCGCCTGGTCTCAATTCCGCCCGGGAGGGGCGTGTGGAGGAAGGGAAATGAGGAATATCCGCAAGCGCTGCGTCTTCGGCCTGGTCATGATCCTTCTTGGCGGGCGCAACAGGATGCCAGGCTCTCCCGCAACGCGGCGCATTTCAGGACGATCGATGGGCCTGCCGTACTGTCTCGCGGCGATATTGGCGGCCTGGGCAGCAGCGATTGCCGATGTTGTGATGAGCGAAGTCGTCACCACCAGCCCGCGAGAGTTCGGGAATTTCATTCGGGCTGAAGTCGCAAGGTGGCGTGACGTGATCAACAAGACCGGCATGCGCGAGGACTGAGGGGCCTCGGGCCCTGTGTCTCCGCTGTGTCCATCCCGCTCCACATCGGCTGCACGACCTCGGTGTGGCAAACGACATTACGTAGTCCCGAGGGGCGAACCCTCGCGATCGTCACCCAGACGCAGATCGCGCTTCCTCTAAGGGCGGGCGCTGCGCCGGGCGACGAGCCGGCGCCATGAGTTCCCTTGAGCGACTGTTCAGCCCGCGCGGGATCGCCATCGTCGGCGCGCAGGCGGATCCATCGCGCGGCGGCGGGCAACCGCTCAGGGCGCTGCTCTCTTACGGCTATGCCGGCCGGGTATATCCGGTCAATCCGAGGCACAGCAAGATGGCGGGGCTGAAGTGCTATGCCTCGTTAAGCGATATCGACGGCCCCTGCGACGTGGCGGTGATCGCGATTCCCGCTGCGGGGGTCATCGACGCGGTAAAGGAGTGTGGCGCGAGCGGGATACCCCATGCGGTCGTCTACAGTGCGGCCTTCGGAGAGAGCGGCGAGCAGGGCACCTCCCGCGAGAAGGAGCTCGCCGATGCCGCGCGCAACTCGGGTGTCAGGCTAATCGGGCCCAACTGCCTGGGTGTCGTAAACATTACGGACCATGTTTACGCGGCGTTCGGCAGCATGACGCGCGCGCCGCGCCTGCGAAGCGGTCCGGTATCGATGGTCTCTCAGAGCGGCGGCTTCGGCTACAGCATTGTGCTGCGCTGTGCGGCCTCGGGTGCCGGTTTTCGTTATCTCGTTTCGAGTGGAAACGAGATCGACGTCACCACGCCCGAATTGATCGACGCATATCTCGACGATCCTGACACCAAGGTAGTCGTCTCCTATATCGAGGGCGTGGTGGACGGCCGGGCGTTGATGGACGCCGGTCGAAAAGCGGCGCAAGTGGGTAAGGCCATCCTGATGTGGAAAGCGGGAAACTCGGAGCAGGGCAGACGCGCCGCGGCTTCGCACACCGGAAGCATGACGGGGAGCTACGATATCTACCAGGCGGCGATGCGCCAGGCGGGAATCATCGAAGTGCGCAGCTTCGAGGAGGTGGCTGAACTGGTGAAGGTGTTCAGCACGGGGCGGCTTCCGCGCGGGCGGAACGTGGCGCTGATGAGCGCCTCGGGCGGGGCGGCCGCGGTGTTCGCGGACACGGCGGAGCAGGTGGGGCTGTCGCTACCCCCCGCGACCCCGCGAACGGTGGCACGCCTCAAGACCGCGGGCCTGCTGGGTGCCGGAAGCGCATCGAATCCGATAGATTGCGCTCCGGGATTCCTGAACGACGACATTGCGTGCAAGTTTGCCGTCGCAGCCGATGCAATGCTGGGCGACCCGAACATTGACCAGCTTTGCATGATGCTCATGACCGTCCTGGGAAAGCAGGCGCTCAATGGCGCGCGCGCCCTCGTGTCGGCAGTGCAGCGCCGGAACAAGCCGATACTCGTCTTTTCCTCGGTGCCGCGCGACACGGCTGAGGAGGCATGCCGGCTGCTGGAGGAGGCGGGAATTCCGATCTTGTCCTCGCCCGCCAATGTGGCGTGCGCCGCCGCCGCCACCGCTGCATACGTGGAGACGCGGGAGCGGCTGGCGAGGCCGGCGCCCAACGCGAAGCGGCAGTCGACACCTCCCGAGTTGCCCGCTGCTCCCGGCGCTCTGAGCGAAGTGGACAGCAAGAGACTGCTCGCACGCTACGGAGTCCCGGTGACACGCGACGTCCTGGTGCCGCCTGGCGAGGATGCGAAGTGCTCCGGTCTGCGCCCGCCATTCGCGGTGAAAGTGGTTTCGCCCGATATCGCGCACAAGACCGAAGCGGGATGCGTGCGGCTCAACGTTGCCGGTGGCGCGGCTCTGCGCATCGCGTTGAATGACGTGCTGGCCGGCGCGCAGTGCGCGGCGCCGGATGCCCGGATCGATGGGGTGCTGGTCTCCGAGATGATCACCGACGGCGTGGAGGCGCTGGTTGGCGTGGTGAATGACCCGGCGTTCGGACCGGTCGTTGCGTTCGGTCTGGGAGGCGTTTTCACCGAGGTATTGCACGATCTGAGCTACCGGGTGGTGCCTTTCGACCGCGAGACGGCGCACGCCATGATCGGTGAACTGCGCGCCAAGGCGATTTTTCGCGGCGTCCGGGGCAAGCCCGCGCTGGACACACAGGCGCTGGCCGACGCCCTGGTCGCGGTGTCTCAGCTCGCGTGGGATCTGCGCGACAGGATCCAGGAGCTCGATATCAATCCGCTGCTGGTTCGCCCGCATGGCAAAGGCGTCGCCGCGGCGGATGCGCTTGTCGTGCTCCGCTGACTGCCTGGGATGCCAAGGCCCGGCCCGGGAATCCCTCTTGACTTCACTCGGGGCGGAAACAACCTCTCGAAGGTCCACCGCCAGTGCCGGACGTGTCCCGGAACCGGGGCGTCACGCTCCCGCCTTCTACGCGCGTGACACTTGATCCCCCGCGCGCGCTGAACAACAATGTCGGGAGGAGGTTGAGCAAGCAGGAGGGGTGGCATGTACGTCCGTTTCCTGCAGGGCGCGTTCGCATTGCTGCTACTCGCCGGTTTTTCCTGCCCGGCGCCCGCGCAGACGAGATCGTGGATGGCCGCGGCCATCGCGAACCAGCCCGCGGCGAACGTGCGCCTCCTCGGTGCGAAAGGCGATCCCGTCGCGATCGTGCGGCGCGAGCTCGTGCAGCAGCTTCTCGCGGTGCTCGACCGGATACAGCGACCGGGCGGGTTCGCCGGCGAGCTCATCATCACCGACGGCAACCACCCCAACGCCTTCGCGCTCAGCGCCCGCGGGCGCAGCATCATCGGGATCACGGCGCCGATGCTCGATCTGCTGGGCGACGACCTCGACGCCTACGCCGCGCTGCTCGGTCACGAGATCGCGCACCACGTCAGGCAGCACGGGGCGGAACGCAGGAGCCGCGAGCAGGCACTGGGCGCGGTCAGCGCCATCGTCGGGCTGATCCTGGGCGCGGCCGGCGTCCAGGGCGGGGCGACGATCGCCGATTTCGGCAGGCTCATCGTCAGCCGCTCCTTCTCCCGCGACGAAGAACGCGAGGCCGACCGCCTCGGGGTGGAATGGATGGCCGCGACGGGCTTCGATCCGGAAGGCGCGCTGCGGCTGCACGAGCGGCTGCTGCGGGCCGGCGCCGGCGGGGCGATTCCGTTTCTTCAGACGCACCCCTCGGGCGAGGAGAGAGTGGACAACATTCGCCGGCACATCGCGAGCCTCGCGCCGTCGGGCAAGACGACGGCGGGGGAAATCCGCGCCTGGACCGCGCAGATGCAATACCAGCCCCTCATCCTCGAGGTCGACGCGGAGAGCAGGCAGGCGTTTGCCCGCGGCAGGGCTGCATACAGGGAGAAGGACTTCGAGGCGGCGCGCCGGGAGTGGCTGCAGGCGTCCAACGGCGGCCATCCCGACGCGCAGTACGGTCTTGGCGTGCTCTACGCGCAAGGGCAGGGGGTGGCGCAGGACTACGCGGCGGCGGTCGAGTGGTACCGCAAGGCGGCCGACCGCGGCCACCGCGCCGCGCAGAACAACCTCGGGGTCATGCATGAGAAAGGATCGGGCGTCGCGCAGGACACGGCTGCCGCGGTGGAGTGGTACCGCAAGGCCGCGGGCCGGGGTTACCCGCCTGCGCAGAACAACCTCGGCCGCTTGCACCTCAACGGTATCGGAGTCACGGCCGATCCGCTTTCCGCGTACATGTGGTTCTCGCTCGCCGCGGTGAGGGGCCACACGGGCGCGGCGAGAAACCGCCTGCGGGCGGCCGAAAAGCTGAGCGCGGAAGACGTCGCACGCGCGGAGAAAATGGTGCGCGATTGGAAGCCCGATCCGGTCGCCACCCGCGAATCCCCGCAGGACAAGCCAGCGGAGAACGCTGCGGGCGACCCGCAGGCCGGGCAGCAGGAGCGGTGACGGGAACGGGTGATCACTCGTC
>JACQGO010000183.1 GCA_016199485.1 Betaproteobacteria bacterium | reverse complement strand
GACGCCGCTCGTGCTGGTGGTGAATCCCCGGGTGCCGGCGAAGTCGGTGAAGGAGCTGATCGCGCTTGCGAAAGCGAAGCCGGGCATGCTCAACTTCGGTTCTTCCGGCGCCGGGGGTTCCAACCACCTCGCGGGAGAGCTTTTCAACGCGATGGCCGGCGTGAAGATCGTCCACATCCCGTACCGAGGCAACGCGCCGGCGCTCACGGACCTCGTCGGCGGTCATATCGACATCATCTTCAACGGGCTCACTTCCGCGATGCCGCTGGTCAAGTCGGGGAAGCTGCGCCCGCTCGCGGTGACGAGCCTGCAACGCGCGAGTGCGCTGCCGGAGATCGCCACGCTGGACGAGCTGGGGCTCAAAGGCTTTCAGGCGGGGGCATGGAACGGCCTTACCGCGCCGGCCGGAACGCCCAGGGACACCGTCAACAAGATCAGCCGCGACGTGGTGAAGATCCTCGGCGCGCAGGACTTCAGGGAACGGCTCCGCGCCGAGGGCTCGGACGCGGTGGGCAACACTCCGCAGGAGTTCCGCGCGTTCCTCGCTGCAGAGATCACGAAATGGAACAAGGTCATCAGGTTCGCCAACGTCAAGCTCCAGTGACGCGGGCCGCGCTGTTTTTCAGGCCTGAGTGCGATTTCAGTGCGCCGCCCGCGGTCTTGCCGGCGCGCGCCGCCCGAAGTTGCTGCCCGAATTACAGACGATTCACGGGACGATAGAGAGAGGGCACACGCCCATGAAAGCCGACTGACGCCGGCCACGCGTGCTCAAGACACAGCGACCGCGGCGAGCACTGCCATGGGCCCGGCGCGTCGCACGCGCGCAAGCTCGTGCTCGTTCTTCACGAACAGGGAGCCCGCGAAGCCGAGGGCGTTGATCGATATGCCTTCGAAGCATTCGCGCGAGCGCGGCACGACGAGCATCCAGTCGCGGCCGATGAGCATATTGTACGGCGCCGACTGGTACAGCACCCCATCCCGCCTGGTCCCGCCGAGACCCGCCGCCGCGAACAGCGAATGAAAAGTCCGGAACAACCGCGTGCCGGCACCGTTGCGCACGGGTTCGCACCATGCAAAAGCGTGGCGAAACGGCAGGCCCGGCACACGCCGGATCCCCGGCGCGGCGCGCAGCGCCTTGAACAGAGCCTCCACCGGCGCGGCGCGGTCTGCGCCGAGCGGCAGCGGTACGAGTTGCAGGTGCTTGTGCGGCTGACTGGCACCCGCCTCGACGCCCCCGTTGTAGAACCCGAGCGAGTCAAATTCACGGAGGCACGCCGCGAGCGCCTCGAAGTCCGCCTCGTCGGGGAGCGCCTCCTGGTCCACGTAGCGCCGGGTAACGAGCAGCAGGTGATGCGGAATCACCGGAAACTTGTTGAGCACCGCGACATGGGTATCGGAGACCTCCGCGACGAACAGCTCCTGCTCGATCGGGAACGCCGCGCTGCGAAGATCCGCGGGCCGCGCGCGCTCTTCGCGCCGCGCACGGTCTTCCGCCTTGTGCGCGAGGCTTGAAACCCGCCGCACGACGAAGCGCACGCCGCCGTCCTCGATGACTTCCTGCGCCGTCTCGATCGGCGCGAGTGCCCCGCGGGCGAGCGCATGACGGGTGCGCTCGAGCACCGCCGGCCACAGCGTCGCGGGCTTGAACAGGACGCGGTGTGCGCTCATGCTGTCATGATATACGGGCGCGGCAGTCCGGCCCAGGGAACCGGCCCGTCGGCTGCCGCGCACCCGCCGGACATGAAGAAGAGAATCATCCACGAGCTTGCAGCGCTGCACGAACGGGCGCCGGCATTCCGCGACCGCGCCGCGGCAGGCCGGGCGCTCGCCGGAATGCTCGAACGCTTTCGCGGAAGTGCCGCTCTCATCCTCGCGATACCCGCGGGCGGCGTGCCGGTCGCCGCCGAGATGGCCGCGCGGCTCGGGCTGCCGCTCGAAGCCGCGCCGGTGAGCAAGGTGCTGCTGCCGTGGACTACGGAAGCCGGCTACGGCGCGGTCGCCTTCGACGGCACCGTGTGGATCGACGAGCGGGCCGCGCGCCATCACGGACTCAGTGATGAAGAGGTTGCTCGCGGTGTCGCGGAAGCGCGCGCCAAGGTCGAGCGGCGCCTCGCGCGACTGCGCGCCGGACGGCCTCTTCCGGATTTCACCGCCCTCACGGTGATCGTGGTCGATGACGGCATCGCCGCGGGTTCAACGCTCCGCACCGCGATCGCGGCGCTGCGGCAACAACGCGCAGGCAGGATCATCGTCGCCGTACCGACGGGGCACGAGCGCGCGCTCGTAGCGATCGCGGGGCTCGCCGACGAGGTCTACTGCGCCAACGTCCGCGGCGGTCTCAGCTTCGCGGTCGCCGACGCCTACGAGCAGTGGCGCGACGTGTCCGAGGAAGAGGTTGTGGCGATTCTCAGGCCCATGGCCGCCGCTCGCAACACGCAACGCTTGTCTTCAAGGGACACGGCGGATTGAATATCCGCGGGTCCGGTACGATGCGACCTCCACGCGTCATATCCCGTTTTGCCAACCTTGCAACTTGCCCTGAACGAGGCGCTGATCCTCTTCGCCGCGCCCCGAGCCGGACGCGCACCTTCATTCATGACAGGGGATGCCGTCGTGCTGGGCCGCGAAATGCAGCACGTGCTGCGCGCAGGTTGCAGGCATGAGCGTCGCCACGGCGTGGGTCTTCACCGGCAGATGGATGAGCCGGAGGTTCCTGATTCCCGCTCTCAGTAACTTCTCCTGCTCGTCGGTCGTGATCGGGCCGGAAGTGGGATAGAGGCCGAGCACCGGCGCCTCGATGCGCGGCAGATGGTCTTTTGCGCTCGCGCTGGCGTGGAGACGGTACTGCGCGCACAGCACATCCACGTTGTTCTTGCCCATCTCGCTCGCAAACCACTCCAGCAGCGCGGGGTCGGTCCCCGGCGGGAAGCGGTTCAGATCATTCATCGCCGCCGCCCATTTCCTGGCGCCCATCTTGCGCAGAGCCTCTTCGCGTGAGGCGTATCCGAACGCGGTGCTCTCCAGGTGCTTGCGGTGCAGATTGACCGGCGAGGCCACCAGGCTCAGCGTCCTGACGCGCCGGGGATGCGTCGCCGCGAGAACCATGCCCAGGATGCCGCCGAAGGATTCGCCGCAGTAGTGCACCGACTCGAGGCCCAGGTGATCGAGCAGCGCGACGACGTCCTCCATGTGCCCCTCGAGAGTGATACCCGTATCGGGATCGAAATCGACCGGCGATTGCCCGAAGCCGCGCAGGTCGAGGCGGACCACCTTGTAGAAGCGGCTGAGATACGGCACCCAGCTGTACCAGAACTGCGCAGAGCGGCCATACCCGTGCTGCAGGAAAACGGTGCCGGCGTTTTTCCAGGGATCGGTGTAATCGTCCAGCAGATAATGCAGCGTCGGCTTGCCCTGTCTTTTCAGGAACGGCATTTAGTTTCCCCTTCTCGTCCAATCCGCAAAGTGTAGCACCGCGCGCCGGGAAAGCCGCGTCCCTCTGATAGAATGTCGGCGGAATTTCACTGCCTGCAGCATGCCCCGGGCGTCAACCTCGATGCGATCGCCAAGTGCCGTTCCAATTTGTTTCTCCGAACCTGGTTGGCTCGCCCGCTGGCGGCGATGAGGGCTGTCGAGAACTGAGTGTATCGTCATGAATAGTTGCAACGGCACGAGTTGCCGATGAAACGGGACAAACAGACGCCCGGGGGAGCGCCGTCGCGCGCGCGGCGCGCTGCGCCATACGGATTTTCTCGCGCGGGGCGCGCGCACCAGGACAACGTGCCGGAGCAAACGGCAAAGGCCATGGACCGCGAGGGCTGGTTCCACAGCGGTGACCTCGGCGTGTCGGACCGCGAGGGCCGGATGCGGTTTTTTGACGAGGATCAAAGACGTGTTCCGCGTCGCGGGCGAGAATGTGGCACCGGCGGAAATCGAAGACGTGCTGCATCGGCACCCCGGGACCAAATCGAGACGATGCGTTTCAACCCGAAGACGAAAGGCGGTAAAGCGATGCTGAACCTCAAGGAAAATTCACCGCTCAACATCTACCTCGAGCATTGCAGGAAGGGCGAGCTCGCCTACCAGGTGTGCACCGATGACGGCACGCCGGTGTTCTACCCGCGCGTGATCGCCCCCAGGACCGGCAGCCCGAACCTCGAATGGCGCGTCTCCAAGGGGCTCGGCACCGTGCATGCGACGACCGTGGTGTACCAGAAAGACCAGCCGCCGCACAACGTCGCCTTGGTCGATCTCGACGAGGGCTTCCGTATGATGAGCCGCGTCGAGGACATCGATCCGATGCAGGTGAAAATCGGCATGCGGGTGAAGGTGAGGATGCACCCGGGCGACGAGAAGCAGCCGCCTTACCCGGTGTTCACTCCCCTCCTCTCCGAGCAGGGGTCACCGCGCAGCGGTGGGGGTGGTGCGGG
>JACQGO010000180.1 GCA_016199485.1 Betaproteobacteria bacterium | reverse complement strand
GACCACCCTCGGCGGGCAGGAAGATCTGCAGCAGATCGTTGAGGTAGCGCCTGCCGAGCGCGGTGGGCGCAACGCGGGTCAGGTCGCGCGCGACGAGGCCGCGCCGCTCGGCCTCCTCCAGGCCGCGGAGCGCCGTCGTGAGCGGGAGCCCCGCGCGCTCCTCGAACAGCGCAACCGGGAAGCCCTCGGTGAGCCGCAGCGCGTTCATCATGAATTCGAAGCTGATTTCGCGCGGCGCGACCTCGTGCTCCTCCTGGACCGGCTTACCCTGCGCCGTCATCTCCATGTACCGCCGCGGCTGTTTGTAGCGCATCTGGCGCAGCACGCGTCCGGGCAGCGAGAGCTTGCTGTGCGCGCCGGCGCCGATGCCGAGATAGTCGCCGAACAGCCAGTAGTTCAGGTTGTGGCGCGAGCGCATGCCCGGTTTCGCGAACGCCGAAGTCTCGTAATGCTCGTAGCCCGCCGCAGCAAGCGCCGCCTCGATCCCCTCCTGCATCGCGGCTGCCGTGTCGTCATCCGGAAGCTGCGGTGGAAAACGGTAAAAGTAGGTATTCGGCTCGATGGTGAGGTGGTAGGCCGAGATGTGCTGCGGCGCGTAACCGATCGCAGCAGCGATGTCGGCGCGCGCCTCCTCGGGCGTCTGCTCCGGGAGCGCGTACATGATGTCGAGATTGACGTTGTCGAAATGCCCGCGCGCGATCTCTATCGCGTGCCGCGCCTCGGCGTCATCGTGAATGCGGCCGATCGCCTTGAGATGCCGGGGACTGAAACTCTGGATGCCGAGCGAAAGGCGGTTCACGCCCACCGCGCGGAACGCGCGGAATTTCGCCGCTTCCACGGTACCGGGATTCGCTTCCAGCGTGACCTCGGCATCGGCTGCGAGCGGTACGCGCGCCCGCACCGCCGCGAGGATCGCGTCGATGCTTTCGCCGGAAAACAAGCTCGGCGTGCCGCCGCCGAAGAACACGCTGTAGACCGGGCGCCCCCAGATCGAGGGCAACGCCCGCTCCAGATCAGCGACGAGTGCTTCCACATACTCGCGCTCGGGAACCGTGCTGCGCGCCTCGTGCGAGTTGAAGTCGCAGTACGGGCACTTGCGCACGCACCACGGGATGTGGACGTAAAGCGAGAGCGGCGGCAGCGCCTGAAAGCGGGGCTTGGTTGTAAGAGTTACGGTATCGCGCATGAATTGGCTGAAACTGGCTTCGCCGCTGCGGAGCCTGCCTCGCACCGGTTGATGCCTCCACGGTCACCTCAGATCATAGCGCGGCGCGCGGCAGCGCCCAACCAGTATTCCCTATGTCGGATATCCAAGACCCGTAGGTTGGGGTGAGCGCAGCGAACCCCAACATCAATCCAACACGAAACACGACGCTCATGGCGCCCGCTCGCCGCACTCGAAAGTCTCGGCGCCGCCTCCCGCCCAATCGGATGGCAAAAGCCCCCTCGACACGTAGCGATGGATGCTCGAATGCGGCCAGTCCGCTGGCTTCGCGGCGTAACCATGCCTGACCGGGTTGAAATGAATGTAATCCACGTGCAGCGCATCGATATGTTCGACGAGAAGCCGTGCGCGCCGGTCGGAGAGATTGACGGTGAAAAAATAGGTGCCGCCCGCAATTCGGGCGCGTCGATAGCGCATGGATGCATTAACGCGCCGCGGAGGGATTCGGTTGTCGGCCGGCTGTTGGGGTTCACGTCGTTCACCCCAACCTACGACTTGCCATCTGACACCCCCAATACGATCATACTATACCCATCGAAAGTGTCCGGAATATTGGGGGAGGCCAAAATGTCACAAAACGGTAATCCAGTACTCGCCGTAACTTAGGGCTATACGCTCAAGATATGGTGGGCGCTAGCCTGGAGAACCGCATTATTCTCTGCGCTCTTTGGAGGAGTTCTGGGGTTTGCGGCTGGCTTGGTGATCGTGATCACTGGATTAGGTGAAGATCTCGCCCCCGGATTAGCAGGTTGGGTTCTCGGCTACCTTGGATCTATACCAGTATCTATCGCTGTTTTACGCCACATTTTGCGGAGAAAATTTAAGGACTTTTCGATTCGACTGATTAAAGAAAAAAACTGAGCCGTGAGGAGTTAGCAACGATCAAAAGTCGGACGTAGAGGAGAAAAGCAATGGGAATCGTAGAGACGCCGGGGCACAAGAAGATTAAGCAGTATTGCCTTGATGCAGCTAAAGAACTAGGGCTTGAAGTTGATGGCGATGATGTATCTTGGGCCGAAGACATTATCACCAAAGAACACATACTCACTATCGAAGCAACGACTGGCATTTCGGAAATAACGTTCCTTCAACAAGAGATTGAAGATTATGTGACAGGTGTCGGCGTGGACGAGGTCCATAACAAAATCCGAGAATCCCTGCAAGCAATACGAGCCTAAGTTGGTGCTCCAATGCGGCGCACGCAAGCTGCGCTTGCCCGCGTCGCTGAGCTCATGTTGTTACTCCGCAGAGCCCGCCGCAGCGTGGAGACCACACAGTCCATTTTCATCTTCACGGATCTGGACACTGCGCACCGATTGCCGGTAACCTCCCGCGGGACATGACGACACAAGAGGAACCAACCATTCTTTCCACGATGCGCAGCGAATGGGCGCTCGCGGTCAACATCGTGACCGCTGCGCTGTTCCTCGCGTTCGGCAAGGAATGGCTCGCGGATCTGTCCGACGCTCTCTGGTTCGGGTTCGTCCTCGCGTGGCTTTTCGGGGTGATCCTGGGCTCGGCGTTCGCGGTGGTGCGCCACGCCGAGAGCCTCGCGGTAAAGCTCGGCGAGCCGGTTGGCACGCTCGTGCTCACGCTTGCCGTCACCGGCATCGAGGTCATGATGATCGCGGCGGTGATGTCGACCGGGCAGGGCAACCCGGCGCTCGCACGCGACGCGATGTTCGCGGTGGTGATGATCGTGCTCAACGGGATGGTGGGGCTCTCGCTGCTGCTCGGGGGGCTGCGCTACCATGAGCAGAGCTACAATCTGCAGGGAGCGAACGCCTTTCTCGCGGTGATCGTGCCGCTCGCGGTGCTCGCGCTGGTGCTGCCGAACTTCACGGTATCCACCCCCGGTCCGACGCTCTCCACGCTGCAGGCGGCGTTCCTCATCGTCATGTCGATCGGCCTCTACGGCGTGTTCCTGGCAATCCAGATCGCGCGCCACCGCGACTACTTCGTCCACCCTGACGCCGCCGGCGAGAGCGCCCCGGCGCATGCGTTCGACGAGCGCCTCGTGCACGAGATCCGTTCGGCGCCGTTTCACGCCGTGCTGCTCCTGGCGTATCTCGCGCCGCTCGTGGTGCTCTCCAAGCAGATCGCGGTGCCGATCGAGCACGCGATCCGGGTGCTGGACGCGCCGCCGGAACTGGGCGGCCTGCTGGTCGCGGTGCTCATCCTTTCCCCCGAATCGATGAGCGCGGTGCGCGCCGCCCTCGCGAATCAACTGCAGCGCTCGATCAACGTCTTGCTCGGCTCGGTGCTGGCGACGATCAGTCTCACGGCCCCGGCGGTGCTCGCCATTGGCTTCGTCACGGGACAGACTATCGTTCTAGGGCTCGACGCGGTGGACACGACGCTGCTCGTGCTCACTCTGGCGCTGTCCGTCATCACGTTTGCCAGCGCCCGCACCAACGTGCTGCTGGGGGCGGTGCATCTGCTGCTTTTCCTCGCGTACCTGATGCTCATCTTCGAGCGCTGAGCGCGCTCCTCCCTACAGCACGACGCCGCGCTCCCTGAGCCGCGCGACAAGCCGCGTCAGCGCCCCGCCGCGGTGGCTCACCCGGTTCTTCTCTTCGAGCGCGAGCTCCGCCCCGCTCCTCCCGAGTTCGGGGTCGAGAAAGAGCGGATCATAGCCGAAGCCGCTGGCCCCGCGCGGCGCGCGCAGGATCTCGCCGTGCCATTCGCCCTCCGCGATCAGCGGCTGCGGGTCTTCGGCATGGCGCACGAGCGCGATTACGCAGTAGTAATGCGCCTTGCGGTTGGTCTCGCCCGCGAGCGTCGCGAGCAGCTTCCGGTTGTTGCGCTCGTCGGAGACCGGCTCCCCCGCGTAGCGCGCCGAGTGCACGCCCGGCTCCCCGTTCAGCGCATCGACGCAGATTCCGGAATCATCGGCAAGCGCGGGCAGCCCGCAGCGGCGGCTCGCGTGGCGCGCCTTGGCGAGCGCGTTCTCGATGAAGGTCGCGTGCGGCTCCTCGGCCTCCGGAACGTTGAACGCCGACTGGGGCAGGACCTCGATGGCAAGCGGCTCGAGCGCGTGCGCGATCTCGCGCAGCTTGCCCGGGTTGCTCGATGCGATGACGAGTTTTTTCACAAACAGTCTGCCACAGAGAGCACAGAGGACACAGAGACCCAAGAACGACGATCCATCGCCTACGCCGTCGTGGGAGCGCAATAAACCAAGCCGGTCGTCGCCTGGGTTCGTGGTTCTTTTTCCTGAAATCCCCTGCGGTCTCTGTGTCCCCCGTGGCTAAAGCCCCAGCGCGGTTTTCTGGGCGGCGACGAGCTGGCGGATGCCGCTCTCCGCGAGATCGAGCATCGCGTTCATCTCGGCGCGCGAGAAAGCCTTGCCCTCCGCGGTGCCCTGTACTTCGACCAGCCCGCCTTTGCCGGTCATCACCACGTTCATATCGGTATCGCAGGTCGAATCCTCGGCGTAGTCGAGGTCGAGCACCGGCGTGCCCTCGTGCACTCCCACGGACACGGCCGCCACGAAATCGAGGATCGGCGACTCCGCGAGCATCCGCTTCCGGAGGATCAGGTTCACTGCATCGTGCAGCGCGACGAAGGCGCCGGTGATGCTCGCGGTGCGCGTGCCGCCGTCGGCCTGGACCACGTCGCAGTCGAGGTGCAGGGTGCGCTCGCCGATTCCGGCGAGATCCACCACCGAGCGCAGCGCGCGGCCGATCAGGCGCTGGATCTCCTGCGTGCGGCCGGATTGGCGCCCGCGCGCCGCCTCGCGCTCGGTGCGGATGCCGGTGGAACGCGGCAGCATGCCGTACTCGGCGGTCACCCATCCCTGCTGGCGGCCGACGAGAAACGGCGGCACCTTGTCGAGCACGCTCGCGGTGCAGATCACCCTGGTATCGCCGCACTCGATCAGCACCGATCCTTCGGCGTGCCGCGTGTAGCGCCGGGTGATGCGCACCGGGCGCAATTCGTCCGGCCGCCGTCGGCTGGGTCGCATGGATCTCCCCATCTATGTTATCTTTGGCGTGCCCGCAATTGTGGATACTCGCTCCACCGATGTAAAGAGCGCCCGAGGGCGCGCAGACAGCAATCGCCAGGCGGATGACCGCTTGCCGTTCACCGCCTGCGGTTCACCGCAAACACACATGATTTACAGCATGACCGGATTCGCCAGCGCCGCGAGGGAGATCGCGTGCGGCGCGCTGAATCTGGAGCTGCGTACGGTCAATCATCGCTATCTCGACATCCAGCTGCGGTTGCCCGAGGAGCTGCGCACCTTCGAGCCCGGCATGCGCGAAGCGCTCGCCGCGCGCATCGGGCGCGGCAAGGTCGAATGCCGCGTCGGGTTTGCCCGCCTGCCGGCAGCCGCGAGCGCCGCCGAGCTCAACGTCGAGCTGCTGCGCCAGCTCGTGGCGCTCGACGCCAGGGTGCGCGCGGCGCTGCCCGACAGCCCCGGCCTCGGGGTCGCCGACATCCTGCGCTGGCCCGGCATGCTGGGCGCCGAGACCCTGCCGCTCGAGGAGTTGCGCGGCGCCTGCCACGAGCTGCTGCTGACCGCGCTCGCGGAGCTCACGGCGGCGCGCGCACGCGAGGGCGAAAAGCTGAAAGCCATGCTGCTCGAGCGCGTGGCGAAAATGGAGCAGCTGATCGCCGGCGTCGCGCCGCGCATGCCGCGGATTCTGGCGGCCTTCCAGGAGAAGCTCGCCGCGCGGCTGAAGGAAGCCCTGGCGGAGGGCGAGGACGAGCGCGTGCGCCAGGAGGTCGTGCTGTTCGCCAACAAGATCGATGTCGACGAGGAGCTGACGCGGCTCACCACCCATCTCGCGGAGCTGAGGCGCATCCTCGCCGACGGCGGCGCGGTCGGAAAGCGCCTCGACTTCCTGATGCAGGAACTGAACCGCGAAGCGAACACGCTCGGCTCGAAATCGGTGGACATCGAGCTCACGCAGGTGTCGATGGATCTCAAGCTCCTGATCGAGCAGATGCGCGAGCAGATACAAAACATCGAGTGAGCGGCATCCTCTTCATCGTCAGCGCGCCCTCCGGCGCCGGAAAAACGAGCCTCGTCAGGGCGCTGCTTGCCACCGACGCCGGGCTGCGGCTGTCGGTCTCCTGCACCACCCGCGCGCCGCGGCCCGGCGAAGCCGACGGGCGCGACTACCATTTCGTGAGCGCGGAGAAATTCGAACGCATGGTCGAGCGCAGCGAGTTCCTCGAGACCGCCGAGATCTACGGCCACCGCTACGGGACCTCGCACCGGTGGCTGAGCGCGCAGCTGGCGGCGGGCCACGACGTGCTGCTCGAGATCGACTGGCAGGGCGCGGCCCAGGTGCGCCGGCTGATTGCCGGCACCGTGGGCATCTTCGTTCTGCCCCCGTCGCTCGCCGAGCTCGAGGCGCGGCTCGTCAAGCGCGCGCAGGACGGCCCGGAGATCGTCGCGCGGCGGCTCGCGGCGGCGCGCGAGGAGATCAGCCACGTCGGGGAATTCGACTATGTTATCATTAACAGCGATTTTGACCGGGCAGCGCAGGATCTCGCGAGCATCGTGCGCGCCGAAAGGCTGAAACTTTCGCGCCAGCTTGCCCGTCATAACGAAATGATCAACCGCATGAAGTAACGGAGGGCTCATGGCACGCATCACTGTCGACGACTGTCTGAAGCACATCCCCAACCGCTTCGAGATGTCGCTCGCCGCGACCTACCGCGCGCGGCAGATCGCCAACGGCGCAACGCCGATGCTGGACACCAACCGCGACAAGCCCACCGTCATCGCGCTGCGCGAGCTGGCGTCGGGAAAGTACGGCAAGGAAATCCTGAACAAGGGACAGACCTGAAGGCCGTTTCGAGTTCCCGGTTTCTAGTTTCGGGTTGATTCATGCCGATTCCAACCGGAAACTCGAAACCCGCAACTCGAAACCCAGGGAATGCCGGACGCCGCCCAGCTGTTCAAGGAATGGTCCGGCTACCTGAAGCCGGAGGACCTGTCACAGCTCGAGTCGGCCTATCACTTCAGCGAGGCCGCGCACGAGGGGCAGTTCCGCCAGTCCGGCGAGCCCTACATCACCCATCCCCTGGCAGTCGCCAACATCCTGGCGCAATGGCACCTTGACTCGCAGGCGCTGACCGCCGCGCTGCTGCACGACGTGATGGAGGACACCTCCGTCACCAAAGCGGAGCTCTCCAGGAACTTCGGCAAACCCGTCGCCGATCTCGTCGACGGCGTCTCCAAGCTCGACCAGATCGAGTTCGAGACGCAGAAGGAGGCGCACGCGGAGAACTTCCGCAAGATGGTGCTCGCGATGGCGCGCGACGTGCGGGTGATCCTGATCAAGCTCGCCGACCGCCTGCACAACATGCGCACGCTGGACGCGGTGGAGCCGGAGAAGCGCCGCCGCATCGCGCGCGAGACGCTGGAGATCTACGCGCCGATCGCCAACCGGCTGGGGCTGAACAGCATCTACCAGGAGCTCGAGGACCTCTCGTTCCGCTATCTCTATCCCGTGCGCTACCAGGTGCTGTCCAGGGCGGTGAAGGCGGCGCGCGGGAACCGCCGCGAGGTGGTGAGCCGGGTGATGGAGGCGATCAAGCGGCGGCTCAAGGAGGCGAGGGTCGACGCCGAGGTGCAGGGCCGCGAGAAACACCTCTACTCGATCTACGACAAGATGCGCGAGAAGAGGGTGTCGTTCGCGCAGGTGCTGGACGTATTCGGTTGCCGCATCATCGTGAGGGACGTCCCGTCGTGCTACGTCGCGCTCGGCGCGCTGCACAGCCTCTACAAGCCCATTCCCGGAAAGTTCAAGGACTATATCGCGATCCCCAAGGCGAACGGGTATCAATCGCTGCATACCACGCTGTTCGGGCCGCTCGGCACGCCGATCGAGGTGCAGGTGCGCACCGCCGAGATGCACAAGATCGCGGAAGCGGGGGTTGCGGCGCACTGGCTCTACAAGAGCTCGGACACGACGCTCAACGAGCTGCACAAGAAGACGCACCAGTGGCTGAAAAGCCTGCTCGAGCTGCAGTCCGAGAGCGGCGACTCGGTGGAGTTCCTCGAACACCTCAAGGTCGACCTGTTCCCGGACGAGGTCTACGTGTTCACGCCCAAGGGCAGGATCCTGGCGCTGCCGCGCGGCGCGACCGCGGTGGACTTTGCCTACGCCGTGCACACCGACATCGGCAACCGCTGCGTGGCCGCGAAGATCAATCAGGAGCTGATGCCGCTCAGGAGCGAGCTCAGGAACGGGGACCGGGTGGAGATCATCACCGCCTCGCACGCCAAGCCCAACCCGCTGTGGCTCAACTTCGTGGTGACGGCCAAGGCGCGCTCGCATATCCGGCATTTCCTGAAAACCATGCATTTCCACGAGTCGGCGCAGCTCGGCGAGCGGCTGCTCAACCAGGCGCTTGCCGCTTTCAAGTCCAGCCTGCTCGAGATCAAGGAGGCCCACTGGGACAAGCTGCTGCGCGATACCGGCGGCAAATCGCGGCAGGAGGTCCTTGCCGACATCGGGCTCGGCAAGCGGCTTGCGGTGGTCGTGGCGCGGCGGCTGCTCTCTCTCGGGGAACCCTCGCCGCAGGAGCGCGCGTTGCCGGGATCGGTGGTGATTCGCGGCTCGGAAGGCATGGCGGTGCAGCTCGCGAAATGCTGCAAGCCGATTCCCGGAGACCCGATCATCGGCATCATCAGCAAGGGCCAGGGCATGATCATTCACACCCACGACTGCCAGGTGATCGCGAAGACGCGCAACGATCCGGAGAAGCTGCTCGACGTCGAGTGGGATCCTGAGATCAGGAAGCCGTTCGACGTGAGCATCAAGCTGGTGGTCGCTAACCGGCGCGGCGTGCTCGCCAAGGTCGCGGCGGAAATCGCCGAAGCCGGGTCCAACATCCAGAACGTGGGGGTGGAACCCGAGGACGGCGGCACCTACACCACGATGCTGTTCACGCTGCAGGTCGGCAACCGCCTGCATCTCGCGCAGATCATGCGCGCGCTGCGGCGTATTCCCGAGGTGACGCGTCTCGCGCGCGTGAAGAGCTAGGAACTAACGCTTGCCGCAGATCGCGTAGCCGTCGCGCCAGCCCATCGCGTAGTCGGCGTCCGCGCGAAAACGCGCCTCGTCCCGCTTTGCCGCGCGCAACGCGCCGACGCTGTCGCACCCGTCGCCGAAACCCTGCCTGAAGGCGGCCGAGTATCCGGAGAGGTTGACCGGCTGCGGCTGCGGCGCAGGCGCGGCGCAACCTGCGGCGAGCGCCGCGAGCAGGACCAGGCTACGGTATGCTGGGAATGAGATTACGTGCCTCACGCGCATCGCCCTCCCCGTGGTCGAATCCGGACAGCCGCCGCGAAAGCAGCGCCGCGTCGACGCCGTCGTGCTCCGCGCCGAACCGCGCGCGGCGCGTCACGCGTCCCAGCTCGTCTCGGTAGACGAGCTCGCGCGTGTCGAAATCATAAGCCGGATGCCGCGGGTCTATCCACTGCTCGAGAAAATACATGTAGAACGGGACGAAGAACCCGCGCCGCTGGTTGTCGCGATCCAGCGCAAAGACGTATTCCGGTTCCCCCTTCACCTCGCGGCCGCTGTGGCAATACTGGACCCAGACATGGTCGCCGAGCACCGCCACCTTCCAGAACGGATCGTGCTCGTAGAACTTGAGCGTGACTTTCTTGCCCTGGGTGCGCAGCGCGGCGAGATACGCGATGCTCGTGTGGACTTCCTCCGCGTACGTCTGCAAGGTCACTTCGCGCGGCAGCGATTTTACGCGGCGCTCGGCGCTGCGCGCGCCGGGATGGAGCAGCATCACGCGGATCTCGTAGGCTTTCTTGAGCGGTTCGTGCAGGAGGCTCGCCGCACCGGCAAACGTATCGAAGCCGGTGACCGTCAGGATGTAGGCGTCGCGCGCTGCGGGCAGGCGCTTGACCAGCCGCCGCTCGCGCCAGCGCGTGAGGGGATCGCGCTTTTCGCGGGCGTACACGAGCGCCGCGGAATCGGCGATGCGGACCTTGTGCCGATTTTCCCATGCGATGCGCGAAAGGTTGGCGAGCAGAACCAGCACCGCAGCCAACGCGATCTCGCTGGCGATGAGGAGATTGGCGTCCTCGCTCACCGACGGCCACCACCGGTAAAGGATGAACTGCGCGCCCGCCGGAAGGGAGAACGCGATGGCAAACGCGAGCACCGCGATCAGAATGTGCGTCAGCACCTGGCCGACGCTCGCCCACCACCGGTTGTCGCGTGGACGGCGGAAAAACCTGTTCATAAGGACCCTGAATTGTTCTGTTGAGCTTCAGCCGCTCAGTGGTCTCTACCGCGGCTGCGGCCACTGCCGTGCGCCTTTGCTCCGGCAGTCGTCCCGCCGGCGGTGACGATGCCCGATCCGGTCGCACTACCGCTCGCGGTGACCGCAGCAGCCGCATTTCCCCGGCCGTGCCCGTGGCTGCGCTCGTGCTCGAATCTCACCGTACCCGAGGCAGCAAGCGGCGCTCCCGTCGCGGTCACGATCCCGCTCTGCGCGGGCCCCGCGGCGTTACGCGTGCCTACGACGAGGCGCTGTTCGGAGCGCTGCTCGAAGCGCTGTGCGCCGTGGCCGCCGCGTTCCCGCAACTCGATACGCTGCTCGACGCGCCGTTCGAGGCCGCCTTCGCGCAGGCGTTCGCGGAACTCCTCGCGCCGCTCGAAGCGCCGATGGTCGGCATTCTCGGCTTCACGCCCGCGTACCCGGTGCTCGTGACGCAGGCGCACCCGCTCGCCGGCAGCGGTCACGATGCCCTCGCCGGAAGCGGGAGCCGATCCCGAGGCGGTCGCGCTGTGATTCGCGCGTTTCAGGCCGCTCACCACCTGCCCCAGGTTCATGCCCTGCGACCTGGCGATGCGGCCCCAGCCCATGCCTTCGGCGCGCAGCGCGAGCACCCCCTTGAGCGTGGTGGTTTGCGCCGTGGCGCCGCTGCCGGTCGTGATCGTGCCGCCGACGAGCGCCGCCTTGAGCTGCTCAGGCGTGGGCTGCGTAATCCCCAGGTTGGCGAGCTGTTGCTTCGCCAGGGCGAGGCTGATGAACACGTTACCGTTGCCCATCGGGCGGGTCGGCGGATCGAAAGTGAGCGACGAGGTCTGTCCCGCGGAGGAAGTGCTCGTCAATGTGACCGGAGTGCCGTGCCGCAGGCCGGTCACCAGGCTCCCGGCATTCTCCGGGGAGCCGGCGAAAGCGCTGAACTGCGATGCCAGCCGTGTCTGCGCCCTCGTATCGCCCTGCGCCGCGGTAAGCGTATCCGTTCGGCGCGCCTCGGTGTTGAGCGTCGCCGCGTCGTCGGCAAGCGCAAACCCCGTCGCAAATGCGCTTGTGACCGCGGCCGCCAACAGCCTGGACTTCAACGTAAACGTTCTCATGATGCCGCTCCTTTTCCGTTGTATAACGCCTTCTCCGTCTGAATGATGATTTCCGTGCCGGTAGCGCTGTCCGTCAGCACGCCGTTGCGCACCACCGCGCGCATGCGCGTCGTGTTCTGCGTGATCGCGTCGAGCTCGATCTCGATGTCGCGCTCGCTGGCGACCGCCTTGATGCGTTCACCCTCCTTGGTCTTTTCCCGCGAGGTCACCTTGATGCCCATGCGGTTCAGGCTCGTCAGCGTCGCGCCTCGCACCCGCGGCAGCGGCGCGGTGAATGTCCGGTACACGATCCCGTTCAACGTGTGCTGCACGCCGGTCGCGGTGCCGACGCCGAACACGGTGAGCGATACCGGGTCGCATCCGGTCAGCGCGACGAGAACAAACCCCAGCACCCAAGGATGCAACCGGCGCAATCGCCGGGGCCGCTCCCGCCACGCTGATGCGGACGGTGAACCCGCCTGGGCGGGCACCATTGTCTCTTCTCCGCGTTTCATCGCGCTCTCCTTCGCCGGTCAGCCCGCAGCGATGACGCCGCCGTTGACCACCCTCACCTTCTGCCCGACCGCGAGCGCCGGCTGCGCCGCCTCGTAGAAAGTGCGGTATGAACCGTCGTTCATCCGCACGCGTACCTGGTAACGGATCGACCGGTTCATGTTCTTCTCGATCTCGTTGCCAGCGAGCGCGCCACCCGCCGCGCCGATGATCGTCATCGCGGTGCGGCCGCTGCCGCCGCCGATCTGGTTGCCGAGCATTCCGCCCACGACGCCTCCCGCCGCGGCGCCGAGCCCGGAACCCGATCCCTTCACTTCGACCGCCCGGATCGACTCGACCACGCCGCAGTGGGTGCAGGCGTTGCCGGCCGCAACCCGCGATCTTGCGGGCTTCGCCGCAGCCGCCGAATCGCTCTTGGATATCGCGCTCGGGAGGAGCCCCGTCATGGTGGCGATCCCGACCACGCTGAACAGGATCACCGTGATCGCGGCGATCACCATCGTCGGATACAAGATGCCGTTACGGGTTTCCATCATTACCTCCTTTTCAGCCCTTCACGATCAGGCTGTTCTTCACCGCCACCACGCCGCGCACCCCGGAGGCGATTTCCATCGCGCGCCGCGCCTGCCTTTCGTCGTCGACAAAGCCGCTGAGCAGCACGGTGCCGTGGTAGGTCTGCACCTTCACGTCGAGCGCGCTCACCTCCCGGTCCTTGAGCAGCGCCGCCTTGACCTTGGCGGTGATCAGGCTGTCTTCAAGGAACTTCTGCGCGCGCATCCGCTGGTGAATCGATTGGGCCTTCAGGAACTCATCCTCGTCGAGCCGGCCGTCGCGGTTCTCGTCCGCTTCGGCGAAGGCCTTCTCGAATTGGCGCAACTTGCGCGCTTCGGCGCGGCTCACGTAGCCGTCGCGGTTCACGTCCAGCCTCCTGAAGGCGGGATCACTCACGTTCGATGCCGACGGGTCGGCTGCCCATGCAACAGCCGCTGCCGCAGCGGCCGCCGCCATCAAGACCGCCGCAGCGGAGCGGTGAAGAGACGCCCAGTTCACTCGCATCGTTGCTTTCTCTTCCTAAACCCACGAAAGCCGGCGCATCGCACATGTGCAGGCGGTGCGTGCAACCGCCGTGCCAGGTGGCGTTTTATCGTTTTATCAACGAGTTATGGAAAAAAGGGGGGCTGTTTGACGGCCCGAAACGTCGCCGCCCGGCGACGCGCGGCGGGCGCTGGAAATCAGCGCCTTGATTCTTGGGCGGTTTCGGTGTCGTGCCGTGGCGACAGGCGGCGCGCCACCGGCGGGCCGGGTTACTTCTTCGATTGCTTGAACAGCGCGGGGTCGATCTCGTGGCGCGCGAGCAGCTTGTAGAATTCGGTGCGATTGCGCTTCGCGAGCCGCGCCGCCTGGGTGACGTTGCCGTTGGTGATCTTGAGCAGCTGCGTCAGGTACTCGCGCTCGAATTTCCTGCGCGCTTCCTCGAACGAGGCGAACTCGTTCTGCTGGTTCTGGATCGCCTGCTGCACCGAGGCGGGCGGAATAAGCGGGGTGGTTGCAAGCGCCACGGCCTGCTCCACCACGTTATAGAGCTGGCGAATGTTGCCCGGCCACGCCGCCGCGACCAGCGCCTCCAGCGCCTCGGGCGAGAAGCCGGCGAGCGTCTTCTTGTACTTCTGCGCGAGCTGGGTGAGGAAGTGGTTTGCGAGCAGCGGGATGTCTTCGCGCCGCTCGGCGAGTGGCGGGAGCGCGAGCGACACGACATTGAGCCGGTAATACAAATCCTCGCGGAAGCGGCCGGCCGCCATCTCCGCTTCGATGTCGCGGTGGGTGGCCGAGATGATCCTCACATCGGCCGCGAAGCTCTGCGTCGAGCCCACCGGCCGCACGTGCTTTTCCTGCAGCACGCGCAGCAGCTTCACCTGCAGCGCAAGCGGCATGTCGCCGATTTCGTCCAGCAGCAGCGTCCCGCCGTCGGCGGTGACAACCAGTCCCTTGTGATCACGCGCCGCGCCGGTAAACGCGCCCTTGACGTGGCCGAACAGCTCCGACTCCAGCAACTGTTCGGGAATCGCACCGCAGTTGATCGCGACAAACGGGCGGTCGCGCCGCGGGCTTGCGCGGTGTATCGCCCTCGCGAGCAGTTCCTTGCCGGTGCCGCTCTCGCCGCGGATGAACACGCTCGCGTCGCTCTCGGCCACCAGCCGCGCCTTGGTAAGCACGTCCTCCATCGCGGCGCTGCGCGTGATGATATCCGAGCACCACGCCTCGTCATGCGGTGCGCGCTCCCCGGGCGACCCCGCCCCGAGGGCCGACGCGCGCTCCACTTCGGCGAGCAGCGCCTTGGCATCGAACGGCTTGGTGAGATAGCCGAATACCCCGCGCTTTACCGCCGCCACCGCGTCCGGAATCGTTCCGTGTGCCGTCAACACGATCACCGGCAGCGCCGGGTTTTCCCTGTGGATCGCGTCGAAGAGCGCCAGTCCGTCCATGCCGCTCATCCTGAGGTCGGTAATCACGACCTGCGGGCGCGCGACCGCGAGCTGCGCCAGCGCCTTCTCCCCGCTCTCCGCTGCGGTCACGCTGTAGCCAGCGCCGCTCAGGCGCAACGTGAGCAGCCGGAGCAGGTCCGAGTCGTCGTCCACCACCAGTATGTTCTTGCGTTGCTCGCTCATTATTTCCTCGGGGTTGCCCCACGGTCGCGCTCGATCAGCGTTTTCTCCAGCGACTTCAGCGCGTCGAGCTTTCGCTGCAGGCCCTGTGCGCTCGCTTCCCGCCGCCTCTGCTCCTGGAGGTAGGCGCTCAGCAGGATCGCAAGATCATACAACGCGGCGTTCCGGTTCTTCGCGACCGGCTCGAGCAGGTCGAGCGCGCGTGATTCGTCGTGGAAGCCGGTGTTGGGCAGCGAAAGCGCCAGCGCCAGCCGTACGCGGCTGAAATCGGACCGCGACCGCGTGAACGCCTGCCGCGCGGTATCGTGCTCCCTGGCGAGCTCGGCGGCGGGCAGCCTTTTCAGGTACGAAAAATACATGAGCAGGCTCTCGGCATCGGACACCGGCATGACGCCGCTCGTTCTCACCCACGGCTCGGCGCCGCCGCTCTCGAAGCTGCGCAGCGTGCCGCAGCCGCCGAGCACCGCGCCGGCGAGCACCGCGCAGACCAGCGCGAAGGCACGTCTCATTGCGATCCTCCTCCGTGCGCGAGCGGCAGCGTAACCCGCAGATGCGCGCCCGCTCGGCCCGGATCGTCGACCACCGTGATCTCGCCATGGTGCGCGACCACGTACTCCCTCACCACGGAGAGCCCGATGCCCGTGCCCTCCAGCGGGCCGGAGGCCGCGGCCTGTCCCTGGTAGAACGGTTCGAAGATGCGCGGCCTGTCCTCGGCGGCGATGCCCGGACCGGAATCGATCACGTCCAGGCTTATCCTTTCCCCGTTCACCGCCGCGGCGATGCCGATCGCCGCGCCCGGCGGCGAGAACTTGATCGCATTGGACACCAGGTTATCGATGATGACGCGCATCTTTTCCGCGTCGGCGGCGACCGTCGCGTCCACCGCGTCGACGTCGAGGCGGAGATTCCTCACTTTCAGCGCGAGCTTCTGGTCCTCGGCGACTCGCTCGATCACCTCCCTGATCCTGACCGGCCTCACCTCGAGCGAGAATTTCTGGAACTGCACGGCGCCATAGTTCAGGAGATCCTCGATCAGCTTCTGCAATTCCATGCTGTTGTGGCGCACGATTTCCGCGATTTCACGCTGCTCCGGAGTGAGTTTCCCGACGACTTCATCGGTCAGCAGCTCGGCGCCCTCGCGCAGCGCGGTGAGCGGCGTCTTCAACTCGTGGGACACCTGGCGCAGGAAGCGGTTCTTCTGCTGCTCGAGATCGATCAGCTCCCGCCGCATCCATTCAAGCCGGCCGCCGAGATACTCGAGGTCTTCGGGACCGCTCACCGCGACTTCCCCCGCGAGCTGTCCGGAACCGAGGCGGCGGATCGCCGAGTCAAGCTCCCGGATCGGCCGCGCGATCAGTATCGTGAAGCCGACGACCAGAAACACCGCGACCGGAACGAGCGCGAGGAGCTGCCACAGCACGATGCGCTGCGCCTTGTCCGCGGTCTCGCGCATCGACTCCACCTCGCGGTCGATCAGCCGATTGCTGCGCGCGATGATCGCCTGCGCGCGTTCGGAAGCGGCGACAAACTGCTCGATCACGGGCGCGACCTGCGCAGGCTTGGCCGCGGGGTCCGATAGCGCTTGGTACACCGACTGCTCGATGCGGAGGATTTCCTCGAGGTCCTTCTTCTGCTCGCTGTCGAACGGGAGCCTCGCGAATTGCGCCGCGGCCTTTGCAAGCTGGCCCCGGTTCGCGACATACGCATCGAGCAGCGAGCGATCGCCGAGGATCATGATCTGCCGCGCGTTGCGCTCGACCGCGGTGAGCAGCTCGGCGAGCCGCCGGCTCGCCTGCGTCGCCTGCGCCGCCTGGTAGACCGCGCGCTGGCTGCGGTTCGCCAGGCGGTCCACGGAAATCGCGTTGTTGACAAGCGCGACGATCAGCGGCAGTGCGACCAGTGCGAAGCCCACCGCGAGCAGCTTGAAAAACGACCGGGGATAGTAAAAGCGCATCTCACCGCACGAAAACGCGTATGCCGGAAATTATGACATGCCGCGGGCACGATCTATCCACCCGCAGTGTGACAAAGTTCACGCGCACGACCGCCGCGGGCGCAGCGGCAGCGCGTGGGGACGGACGCGGCTACGGCTGACTTCCCGGGGCGCGCGCCACCGCGCGGGGAATAAGATGTCGCGTGCCGAAGGCCCGCACCGATTCATCTGCGCTGTTCGCACACACCCGCTCGAGCTCAAAAAAGACCTTGCTGGCGATGGTGTCGCGCCAGAACCAGCGCTCGCACTCGGCGGCGGCGCGCGCGCCCGGTTGCGCGCCGACGGCCTCGAAGTAGTACGCCTTCAGGTCCTCGCACGCCAAGCGCAG
>JACQGO010000178.1 GCA_016199485.1 Betaproteobacteria bacterium | reverse complement strand
GGGTCAGTTTGGCTTTGCTCCCGGTGCGGCAAACGGCACGCTGCGGGTGCCCAAGCCGTCGGCGCTCGTCAACACAAGACTTCGCTTGACGGCTTACCCGCGATGCGCGCCGCTGCACAGGTCGCTGCGGCCAAACTGACCCACTACCGTCATTTCCGCCGCTTGATCGCGGGCGGGAGGTGTATAATCCGCTTCCCGCCGCAATCTGGAGGTTGTTACACCGAGATGCGAGTGCTGCTTGCCAATCCCCGGGGGTTCTGCGCGGGCGTCGACCGCGCGATCGAGATCGTCGAGCGCGCGCTCAAGGTGCACGGCGCCCCGATCTACGTGCGGCACGAGGTGGTGCACAACAAGTTCGTGGTCGAGGACCTGCGCGCGAAGGGCGCGGTCTTCGTCGAGGATCTCGGCGAAGTGCCCGTCGGCGCCACGGTGATTTTCAGCGCGCACGGGGTGTCGCAGGCCGTGCGCCGGCAGGCGCAGGCGCGCGGCCTCGGGGTGTTCGACGCGACCTGCCCTCTGGTAACCAAGGTGCACGCGGAGGTCGCCAAGATGCGCGAGCAGGGGCGCGAGATCGTGATGATCGGCCACCGCGGGCATCCCGAGGTCGAAGGCACGATGGGGCAGAGCGAAGGCGGCATGCATCTGGTCGAGACGCCGGAGGACGTGGCGCGTCTCGCGGTCGAGGACGAGGGCAACCTGGCGTTCGTCACGCAGACCACGCTCTCGGTCGACGACGCGCGCGCCATCATCGACGCGCTCAGGCGGCGCTTCCCCGGCATCGTCGGCCCGAGGAAGGACGACATTTGCTACGCCACGCAGAACCGCCAGGACGCGGTCAAGACGCTCGCCAAGCGGTGCGACGTCGTGATCGTGGTCGGCTCGCCCAACAGCTCGAACTCGAACCGCTTGCGCGAAGTTGCGGAAAACCAGGGCGTTGCCGCCTACCTCGTGGACAACGTGCGGGACCTGAATCCCGAATGGGTGCGGGGCAGGCGCACCGTGGGTATCACCGCGGGAGCCTCGGCGCCGGAAGTGCTGGTGCAGGCGGTGGTCGACAGGCTGCGGGAACTCGGCGCGACCGGCGTGCGCCAGCTCTCCGGCATCGAAGAGAAGGTCGTATTTCCCCTCCCCAGGGCGCTCGCGTAGCGGGGCGCAGGGAGGAGCGCCGCGCGCCCGGCGCCATCTCGAAACGCCGGGAAGATAGACCGCCGGTAAACACCGATCACGTCAACACCGAAGCGCGTAGGTCAGGTTGCGTGAGCAACCTGACACCGGGATCGTCCAGGGATGTCAGGTTACACCGGTGGCGTAACCTGACCTACGGTTCTGAAGATCGAAATAATCAAGCCCGCATGCCCCAACGCTAAACGAAGCGTCATCGTCCTAAAATACCACCCAACCTCACTACTCGTGAAACATGCGGGCTAATCAGGCACGCGGCTGCAGGGAAACCCGCGACCGTAGCCGAATTCCACCAGCATGTAGCTTCTCACCGGCCCGGTCTTGCCGCGCGCCGGAGAAAAGCTCAAGCCCCTGACGCTTTCGCGCGCGCTTCTTTCAAACGCGGGAGCGGCGCACACGACGGCGACGTCCTCGAGCGCGCCGGTCTCGCTGATCAGGAACTGCAGCAGCACGGCGCCGTCAGGGCGTGCGACCTTGCTCCGCGGGTAGCGCGGCCTCGGTTCGTTGAGCGGGCGGGCCGGCGCATCGAGCGTCGGAGAGTTGAAGTAGACGTAGCGCCTGCCGTTCGCCTCCGCGTATTCGTCGGGATTGCCCGGGGCGCCGCTTGCCATCATGAGCACCCTGACGCTGACTTCACCCGGCCGCGCCGCGCGGGTGGCGTTCTTGTCGCGGGCAGGTAGTGCGCTTGGGAAGGCCTGCGCGCGCGGCGGCTCGGACTGGGCGAAGCGCGCGCCTTCGGCGGGCTCGAACGCACGCGCGGGCACCGCTGCCGTGCCGGCAGCCGGACCCGAGTCGCTGCCACCGCGCTCTGCTGCCGGCGCTTCGAGGTTCACAACCAACGCCGGCAGGCGAGACTCAAGCGGCCGCGCGACGCCCCGCGGAAACAGCGGGGCGAGCACGAGAACGTGCGCGAGCGCCGAGAGTGCAAGCGCTTCGCCGATGCGAGATTTCCCGCGACCCATACCGGATCCGTAGCACCCGTAGGTCGGGTTGAGCGGAGCGAAACCCGACGCGTCGCCCCCATGCCGACCATCCTGCCGCAACCTCGTTGGGGTTCGCTGCGCTCACCCCGACCTACTGTACTTCCGTTATTGCACCAGCTCGCGCCAGGATACGCGCTTGCCCGAGGTGCCGCCGGCACCCGGACTCACGCCGCCGGTCTGCTTCTGGCCCGTGACGTCGATGCCGGTGTACTTCAACTGTCCGCTCGGCAGCCGGTAGACCACGAAGCCCGCGGCGAGGGCGGAGCCGAACTTGGTGCCCACGACCTGGCCCGGGGAGGAGGCGACGAAAGCGCCCTTCTTGTAGTCGAACTGGTAGAAGAAGCTGTCGCCGCCGGTCGAGCACGGCTCGGAATTGGGCTCGTTGCTCGCGACCAGCAGCACCCCCTTCACGAGCTGCGGGTCGATGTTCACGCGCTCTCCCGGCGACTCGTTGTTGGGATTGAGATCGATGAACCAGCCGTTCTGGACGCCCCAGTCGACGTCGTTGTTCGACGTGGTGCGCGTCACCGTGTCGATCGGGATCAGCGTCTGCTGCACGAGGTTCGCCGCGCGCAGGTTGCCGAGATCGGTGCCGGTATCCTTGAAGCCGTACACCGTCTGCTGGTAGGCGAGATTCTCGGGCGGGATGAGCGTCCCCGGGTCCTGCAGGTCGCTGTTGCCGAGGTAGCGGCCGGTGCCGATGTAGACCGCGATGAAGCCCGCGTCGAACTTGGTGAGCTCGGGGCGCGTGGTGACCGACTGCGGCTTGCCGCTTCCGTCCTTGAGCTGCGCGATGCGCTGCACGGTGGGCGGCGTCGCCGACATGTCGAAGCGCCACACGTTGCCGAGCAGGTCGCCGCCGTAGACGAAGGTCGTGGTGTTGTCCACGGCGAAGTTGGTGGCAAAGCCCGAAATCTTCGCAAAGCCGCTCGGGGTCGTGGTGTCCCCCACGCCGGTCGTCACCGTGTTGAGAATCGCGCCGGTTGCAGCGTCGAGCACGTAGAGATAACCCCTGCCGTCACCCGGAGTGATGTTGTTGTACCCCGAGGTGACGATGACCACCCATCGCTTGGGGTCGGGGTCGCTCGCCAGCTTGGTGATCACCGGCTGGCCGAAAGTGAGCCCCATATTGGCGTTGGAGATCGCGCACAGCGTCGCGTCGGAGCAGATCTCCCACAGGCCCTTCGGGTTCAGCGGGTCGGTCACGTCGAGCGCGTAGTAGCCGCGCCCGCCGGCGTTAAGACCCCCGACGAGTATCGTCTTCCACGCGCCGCCGAGGAAGACGTCCATCGCGGTCGGAGAGCCGTCGACGAAGAAGCGGTGGTTGATGTCGTAGTTATTGGCGGCGAGATAGAACAGGCTGGGCATCACCATGCGCGGCACGTAGGCCCACAGCTCGGCGCCGGTGCTGGCATTGAAAGCATGCAGCATGCCGTCGTTTGCGGCGATGTAGAGCACGCCCTGGCGGCTCTCGTTGGCGGCCTTGAACGAGCTGTAATCGGGCGCCACCGCGTCGCCGTAGAGCAGGATCGGCTTGCCGACGAAGGCGGGCTTGGCGTTCACCGTGTCGCCCAGCACGTGCTCGCGGTCGCGGTAGAGCGTAACCTCGTTTCCGGTCTGCCCCCTGAGCCAGTTGACGAGGTTGTCTCCCTTGTTCGCCTGCGTCCTGTTTCCGGGAGACATCGGCCCGCATTGCGGCCAGATCGCCGGATCGCATTTGTTGTCGAAGAAATTCTTTTCCGACACGGTCAGATTCGCGTACAGGAAAGACTTGAGCTTGTTGGGAGCCGTGCTGTCGAAAGTATACATGGTGCGGGTGTCGGAGCTGGCCGAAACGCGGCCGTCAAGCAGCGTGCGCGCGGACCACACGACCCCGGGGATCACGTTGCCGGTCGTCACGTCGATCTGCTCCGCGACGATCTCGCCGTCCCACTGCACCGTGCGGTAGGTCGAGCTGTAGATGAAGTTGTCGGTCGGAGTGATGTTCGGCGTGCTCGTCGCAGAGGAGGCCGCCGCACCCGCTGTGATCCTGATCGAGGACAGCGCCTCGGTGAGGCCCGAGGAGAGCGCATTCGGGTCCTTCGCGCTGAAGTACTTGCCGCGCCCGTTGACCGCGGCGTGCCACAGGTCATCGAGCGCCGCGGGCGCGTTGCCTCTGGCCTGCGGCCAGTTGCAGACGCCGGTTGCCCACGAGCATCCCGACGAGCCGCTCTTGATGTTGAAGAAATCGCCGGAGGTCGCCGTCTCGTAATCCGCGCGGTAGGTCATCAGCCCGTCGAGCCCGAGCCCGAGCGTGAACGTCACCATGTGCTGCTTCGGGTTGGTGTCCTTGTCGGTGGTGGGAACGTTGTCCTTGGACACGGGCCCCGCGGCACGCAGGTCGCTCTTGTAGTAGTACATCGCCACGTCCGCGAGCGTCTCCGCCGAGCCGGCGGTGGTGTCGCTCGCGGTGCCGCTAAGCCCCCCGTCGTAGGCGCCGTCCGGGGCGCGCTTCGAGAAGCCGGCATCGACGTTGTCCTGGTTGCCGATCGCGGTGCCGGTGAGCGTCTGCCCGGCGCTGCTGTTCCAGTAGCCGTCGGTCGTGAGCAGCGCGAAGTTCTGCTGGCACGAGTACTGGATCGGATCGTCCGGCATGAATCCGTTGATGCCGTCGGTCATCCCCCCGTAGTGCCTCCCCACCCGCGAGAGCGCGAGCCGCAGGGGCGTCGAGCCGCTCGGCGTCATCGAGTAGAACTTGCTGTACCAGTTCTGCTTGTGGGTGGGCACGAACTTGTCGAGTTTCAAGTAGCGCGTGCTGCTCGAGGCGTTGATGGTGACGAAGCCCACCCGGTAGCGGTCGTCCATCGGTGCGAACGTGCGGCCGCTGGCGGTCTTCATCATCAGCATGCGGATGCGGTAGTACGAGTACCAGTTGGCGAAATTCTGCAGCTCTTCGGCGTAGGTGCACACCGGCCGCGCCGCGCAGTCGGTGCGGTTCGGGCGGTTGCCGTAGGTCGCCGTCGCCGGAACGATGTCGTTGCGCGTGAGGTTGCCGAGCCGCGAAAACTTGTAGGTGGTGTCGACTTTCGAACGGCAGACCGGGGTTGGCGAGCCGCCGGACGCCGCAGTGGTCTGTGCAGCGGCGGTGGTGGTCCTGCACCAGCGCGTGTACGCCGGCACGTTGAACGCCGTCCCGCCCACCGTCGTCGGCACGGTGGAAAGCGTGCATACGGTCAACGTGTCGTCGGTGCAGTACTCGCGCGGCGTGACCTCGTAATACTGCGGATTGCTGTTGACAAAGAACCCGAAGCGGAACGTGATCGTCGGCAGGCCGCCGGTGAAATCGGTCCCGCTGGTCAGGTTCTTGAATACGAAGGGGTTGGGCGTCTCGATTCCGTTGCGCTTGCACACCGCCGGGTTGATGAGGTCGGCGGCGGTCGGGCTGCTCGTACTGCACCAGACGATGTCGCGCCAGGTGTTGACCAGGTCCTTGGTGCCGGCGGGGATATAAGGATCGTTCGGCGCCGCGGACGGGTTGGCATTGCCCAGACTCGCGCCGGTGTAATCGACCCCCGGCGAGTAGGTGATCTGCGGGTTGTAGTACATCGTGTTGAACTGCGTCGTGTAGAAGGGCGGCTGGCCGGCCTGGGCGAAGGTGCCGTTCACGTTGCACGCACTCGAGGTGCACGACTTGGCGGTGCCGGAGTCGTTGACCTGGTCGGGCATGTAATCCCAGCCCATGCTCCCTGAGTCATCGAGGATGAACATCAGGTTGGGAAGAACCGTCGCGGTCGGGGCGGTCGCGAGCGGAGTCTGCGCGATATCGGCCTGCGACGCCGCGGCGCGATTCGGCGCGAGGACCAACGCCATCGCAAGGACGCCGATCGCGGTTTTCAATACACGTGGAAAGCGCATATCGTTCATTGCCGTCCTCTCCATCTTCGGGTCGGGTTGCCTTTGCTAGAGCGCGATGGCGACCATCGCCTGCACGAAGCTCGTCGTGTTGCGCGGCCCCACGGTGCGCACCGTGATGCGGTAGTACACCATCGGGTCCTGCAGGAAGCCCGGCGCGCCGATGGCAAAGCTGTCGCCTGCGCCGGGCGGGGGCGCAGTGGCCGCCGGATTGTCCAGCGCGCAACTCTGGTTGACGCCGTTGTAAGGCACCTCGGGTTGCGTGCAGAGACGGTGGATGAGGTACGACACCGTGTTTCCGCCGGCGTCGGGGGGTGTCGACGGCGCACCCGCCCACGTCGTCGGATCGTTCACGTTGAAGACGCCGGGCTGCGAGGAGTAGTAGCCGACCCCCGCATTGGTGTTGACGAGCGATGGACGATTCGCGAGCAGCCACTGGTAGGCCTGCTCGATGCCGTTGTCGGAAGCCTGCAGCGCGGACTGCCTGAACGCGAGATTGCCGGCGATCAGGTTGCTGGTGTCGACCGAGCGCATGATCGCGATGCCCGCGAGCGTCATCGCGGCGAGCACGATCAGCGCGATGATGAGTATCGCACCCGCCTGCCGCCGCGGGACGCAACACCTCCACCCTGCCCCTTTTCCTGAAAGGGGGAGGGATGGTGAGGGGGGCGGGAAATTCATCGGTGTACCCATGGCAGTCGGTCGCTCACGAGTGTCGGCAATCACGTTGATCACGGCTTCCAGATCATGTTGCGGATCGGCACCACCGTCTGGAACACCTTGTAGCGGTAGTGCCGCTCGTCCGCGGTGAGCGCCCACGTCTCGCCGGCGGTGACGGGCGCCGCGGCCGAGGCCTCCCACAGCGTGATGGCGGGCGGGGCCACTTCGCCCTTTTCGTACTGGCTCGAGCGCGCGACGATCGCGATGCGCATTACGAGCACCTGCGCCCAGCCCGCGGCGTTGACGGGCGTCACGTCATCGAACACGTCGACGATGCCGTCGGCGGGGACGCTGGTGTCCTTGCCGTACTGCGCGCGCATCTTCACGATGCCGTCGTAGATCGGCGTCGCCGCGGTGCTCGCCGCCGACAGCCTCTGCTGCAGCATCAGTTGCCCGCTGCGGACCGAGTAGACGTTGCTCGAAGGCAGCGCGCCGAGGTTGAACAGCTTGCCGTTGGTGCCATAGGAGACGCCCAGCCCCGCGGGCTTGTTATAGCGAGTCGCGACCTGCGCGCCGCTGTTGGGGTCGGTGTAGTTGCCGCTGTTGTGGATCACGTTGTCGGTCTGTCCCGGAGTACCGGGCAGGGTGCTTACCTGAGCAAGGGTGCAGTCTTTCCCGGGTTCCGCGGCGATGACCAAATCGCCTTCCTTGAATCCATAGCGGTTATTGACCTTGAAATCGGAAGAAGGACTGGGCATGTTCTGCGTGATGCTCGCCGGGTTGGGCAGCAGCTCGCCGGTGCCATACGTCACGGCGATCATGTCGGAGTCGGGATCGGCGAGCGGATCGGCGGGCGGATCGGTGGGCGCCGCGGCCCCCGAGGGCTTGATCACCACCGGCACCAAAGTGAGCGTGAACGCGGTGCCGCCTCCCGTCTGCTCGTCCCAGCCGCGTATGGTACAGCCGAGGAAGTCCAGGTTGTTGATGCCGTAGCCCGCCATGCGCAGGTCGCGCTCGACCGTGAACAGCGCGAGCGCCCCGTTGGTCTGCGCGTCGCCGCCGCTGGTGGTGGTGCGCTTCTGGCCCTCGAACACCGCGAACACCTGGAAGATGACGACGCTCCCGATCAACCCGATCAGCGCGGCGACCATCAGCTCGACCAGGCTCATGCCGAGCGCCGCTTTGAGCGAAAAGCAGGGTTTTGCGCGCATGGCTCTACGCATTGATGTAGGCAATCGCGACGTGGTTCCTGCGGGTGGCGGAACCGGGCGGCTGCCAGAAGATAGTGATCGTCACCTGCGTGCCCGCGACGACGATCGTCGGGTGGTTGGCCGCGGTGACGCCGGGCAGCGTATCTTCGACCTCTTCCACCCATTTCGCGATCACGGCGGGCGGGCCGCCGCCCCCGCCGTAGGCGTAGGTGGCGAGGTTGGTGCGGTTCACCCACATCTGGCCGATCACCTGGTTGGCGAGAAACGCCGCGTCGGTCCGGTATTTCGCGTCGGCGACCTGGGCGAGTGCGATCGTCTGCATACCGACCAGCGCAAGTATGCCCATCGAGAAGATCAGTATTCCGAGCAGTGCTTCGAGCAGCAGCACGCCCTTCTGCTTCGCCGCCGAGATCGAGAACCGCATATTCGTCCTCACTTCGCTGGATTTACAGGCAACCCGCGGGAACCGCCGGCAGGCAGCCGCGCGGATCGGTGGTCGCGAGCTGCGGATCGCACAGGCGCGCGACTCCCGCGGTGCTTACCATCACGCACAACTCGCGGCTGTCGGCGGCCGAGACGCTGGTCGAGTCGATCTTGACCTCGGTGATCGCCGGGCTGCCGTCGAGATTGGCCGCGACGCGCCCGAGCGCGTTGAAGGTGAGCGTGCTCGCGCCGCCCGGGCTGAACGTGATCGCGGTGTTCGACGAGCCCTCCTCGGCGCTGCGCTCCTGGACGATCTCGCCGGTGTTCGCGACACTCGCCGTCCAGGTGGAGGCGCCCGCGCCGAACGCGACCTGCACGCTGTTATTGCGGCGCACCGCTTCGGCACGCGCGAGCTGGATGCCGTTGTAGATCGCCTCGGCCGCCGCGCGTATCCTGGTGTTCGCGATCCAGGTGCCGAACACCGGGACGCCGAACGAGAGCACGATCGCAAGGATCACGAGCCCGATCATGAGCTCGATGAGCGAGGCCCCCGACTGCGGCCGGCGCGGCATCAGCATGAGCCGTCCTTTCTCAGCACCCAGCAGTTGCCCGCGGGAGCGGTCCATCCCGAGCCCACGCCTTCGGTGCGCTTGGTGTTGGTCTCGTCGATGCTGAAGCTGAAACCGGCCACACCCGCCAGGCCGGTCGCCACGATCTTGAACGTCGTCTGCGTCGCCGCAGGATTGCACGCATAACTGAAGTACTTCGTGTCGCTTGCCCCGGCCACGCACGGGCCGCCGACGTAAGTCCGGTTGTCCTGGAAGTACTGCTCCATCTGCACGCGCAGGCCCGCGAGATTGGTGTAAGCCTCGGCGAGCTTGCCGCGTATCACGTAATCGTTGTAAGCCGGAACGGCGATCGAGGCGAGAATCGCGACGATCACGATCACGATCATGAGTTCTATCAGCGTGAAACCGGCGGCCTTGACGATCGGTTCGTGTGACTCGTTGTATTTCATGGTGAGGTCCTCTCCGTCGAGATAATGCTAGTTCAAGATCGTTTCCACAGGCAAAGTCAGCCGACGAACGAGCACAAAAGCCGAATGAACGGCGGCGCCGCTCATACCACGGCCGTCGACGGAAGAATTATATATGTGCCCCGGCGGGGCGCCGCGGTATCCCGGCGCCCGCCGCTGCTCGCGCGGGGCGAGGTGGACGGTCCGGCCGCAGGTGCTGTTCGGGGCGCGCCCGCAACGCGGACGGCGCCGGCAATGTGACTTACTTCACGTTAGACACAGTCAAAAACTTGGTCTAGAATCAAGACCATGCCACCCATGGAATCGACACGCGAGAGTCTCGTCGAGGCGCTGCGCATCCACGGCATCAATCCGACGCATCAGCGGATCGAGATTGCTTACGCGCTGTTTTCGCGGCGTGAGCACCTGTCAGCCGACCAGATCCTCGCGATCGTGAACGGCCGCCATTCGGAGACCTCGAAAGCGACCGTCTACAACACGCTCAACCTGTTCCTGGAAAAGAGGCTGATCCGCAAGGTGATCGTGGACCCGGACCGCGTGTTCTACGATCCCAACACCAGCCCGCACCATCACTTCTACAACGTCGACACGGGCGAGCTCACCGACATCGACGCGCGCGAGATCACCGTATCGGGACTGCCCCCGCTGCCCGAAGGCATGGCGACCGACGGCGTCGACGTCATCGTGCGCATCCGCTCCCGCGCCCAATAACCGCGTCCCGGGTTATAATTTCCAGCCTTTCGGGTCCGCTGCAGTAGCTCAGCCGGTAGAGCAACTGATTCGTAATCAGTAGGTCGGTGGTTCGAGTCCACTCTGCAGCACCATCCAGGGAGGAAACCATGTCAGCAGAAAAATTCGAGGTGCTGTGGCCGCTCGGCAGGAAAGCGGTCGAGGTCACGCAGCCGGCAGCGCGGTTGCCCGATCTCAACGGCAAGACGATCTGCGAGCTGTGGGACGTGATCTTCCGCGGCGAGACGATTTACCCGCTGCTGCGCGAGCACGTGAGGAAGAAATTCCCCGGCGCGAGGCTCGTCGAATACTCCGAGTTCGGCAACTTCTACGGGCCGCGCGAGCGCGAGGTGATCGCGGATCTGCCCGCGAAACTGCGCGAACGCGGCTGCGACGCCGCGATCGTCGGCATCGGCGCCTGAGGGAGCTGCACGCCCGCCGTGCTGCGGGCGAGCGCGGTGGTCGAAAAGCTCGGCATCCCTACGGCGTCCATCATCGGCTCCGGATTTCTCAAGCAGGCCGAGCTGATCGCGAAGGGGCTGGGCGTGCCGCTCGCCATCGCCGAGTACCCGGGCGCGCCGATGGTCGACAGCGAGGAAGAGCTCAAGCGCAAGGTCGGGGAGGTGCTCGCGCCGGGCATCATCCGGGCGCTTACCGGCGAGCGTCCCCGCGAGTCCGTGCAGGCTGACGCCGAGCCGGAGCCCGGGCAGGTGGTATTCGGCGGCACGCTGCGCGAAGTGCAGGAGCACTTCCACCGCAAGCTGTGGAGCGACGGGCTGCCGGTCATCCCGCCGACGCGCGAGGAGGTCGAGGCGTTTCTCAAGTTCACCGACCGCGATCCGGGGGAGGTCATCCGGGTCGTGCCGCAGGAAGGCCGCGAGGCGAGCATCCTGAGCATCGCGGTGAACGGCGTCATGGCCGGCTGCCGCCCGGAGTACATGCCGCTGCTCGTCGCCGTCGTCGAGGCGATGTGCGAACCCGACTTCCGCATCGAGGACGCGGGCTCCACCCCCGGCTGGGAACCGCTGGTGATCGTCAACGGCCCGCTCATCAAGGAGCTCGGCTTCAACTACGGCCAGGGCGTGATGCGCGTCGGCCGTCAGGCGAACACCAGCATCGGGCGCTTCGTGCGGCTCTACCTGCGCAACATCTGCGGCTACCGCATTCCGCCCGGCGCCGGGGACAAGGGCAGCATCGGCTTCACATTCAACGTCGCGCTCGCCGAGGACGAGGACTACGCGCGCGAGATCGGCTGGCCGACCTTCGCGATGGAGCGCGGTTTCGCGGCGGGCGAGAACGTCGTCACGGTGCAAAGCGTGGTGTGCATCACCCCGCCCACCTACAGCGCCGGCGCGCGCGCAATCGACCACGTGCAGCAATGGGCCGACGTGATGGGCGCGAGCTTCACCTACTGGTCGCATACCGGCTTCAAACGCGGCCTGTGGCATCCGCTGATCGTCGCCGGCCCCAGCATCGCCAGGGTGATCGCGCGCGAGTGGAGCAAGGACGACGTGCGCCGCTACCTCTACCAGCATGTCAAGATCACCGCCGAGCGCGCGGCGCACCATGCGCGCATGACGAGCACGCCGACCTTCAGCCTCGAGCAACTGGTGAAGGACGGCGTACTCCCGCCGGAGTACGCGCAATCGAGCGATCCGCAGCGACTGGTCAGCGTCTTCATCAAGCCCGAGATGATCGGCATCGTGGTGGCCGGCGACCCCGGCCGCAACCAGTCGCGCGGCTACATGGGCAACCACGCCCAGGGGCCGCGGATGAGCCGGCGCGTCGTGCTGCCCAAGCGGTGGAAAGAGCTGCTGCGCGAGGCGCGCGGCGCGAGCTGATGCGGCGCGGGCGCTCGATTCCCGGCCGCGCACCAGATGAGGAGACTCCGCGATGCAAGGGCGATTGGAAGGCAAGGTGGTGATCGTGACCGGCGCGGGCAACGGCATCGGCGCGGAAACCGCGCGCCGCTTTGCCGCCGAGGGCGCAGCAGTGGTAGCGGCGGACCTGGACGAATCCGCGGCGCGCGTGGTCGCCGGCGAGATCGCCGCCGCGGGCCGGCGTGCCGTGGCTTGCCACGTGGACATCCGCGAGCCGCGGCTGATCGAGGCGATGCTCGCGTTTGCGCGCGAGACATTCGGACCGCTCGACGTTCTGATCAACAACGCGGGATTGGGTGCGCAGAAGCATTTTCTGGAGACGCCGCCCGAGACGCTGCGCACGATGCTCGATGTCAATCTCGTCGGTACCTTCCTGTGCGCACAGGCGGGTGCGCGCGAGATGGCGCAGCGGCGGCGCGGGCGCATCGTCAACTTCGCTTCGCACTCGGGGCTGCTCGGCAGCAGCGGGCGCGCCGCCTACGCCGCGGCGAAGGGCGGCATCATCGCAATGACGCGCGTGATGGCGGTCGATCTCGCGGAATACGGCATCACGGTGAACGCGATCGCGCCGGGGCCGATCGACGTGCCGCGCAGCCGCCGCCAGCACAACGAGGAGCGGCGCACCGCGTGGCAGCGCGCGGTGCCGCTCGGCCGCTACGGCGAGCCGCGCGAAGTCGCGGCGGCGGCGTTGTTTCTCGCCTCCGACGAGGCGAGCTACGTCACCGGCCAGACGCTTGCGGTGG
Organism: Betaproteobacteria bacterium; assembly: GCA_016199485.1. GTDB lineage: Bacteria > Pseudomonadota > Gammaproteobacteria > Burkholderiales > SG8-41 > JACQGO01. The sequence goes on along the minus strand of JACQGO010000178.1, from coordinate 2,202 downwards.
ACGGCGGGTTCACCGCCGCGGGTTTGCGCGTGAAGCAACTTTAGAAGCCGAAAAAAATCCGATTGAACCGCCGATGAACGCAGATCGGCACAGATAAGATCAAGACCGAAAACCTCGATCGCGCAGTGCGCGAAGAAAAACTGCGAGAAGCCAGGCGTTCTCTGTGGACTCGGTGTGCTGTGTGGCCGAGGATCTTCAGTTTTTCATCGGCGTTCATCCGCGGCTAACGTTCTTGATCTTGTGACGTGCGGTCAGTTGCCCGCGGTCATGCCGGAGATTTTCACCACTTTCGCGAACTTCGCCATCTCCTGCTTGAGGAAGGCGGCGAACTGCTCGGGGGTGCTCGCGACCACCACCGCGCCGTCGGCGGCGAGCCGGTCCTTCATGTCGGGGAGGTTGAGGATGCGCGCCACTTCCGCGTGCAGCTTGCCGAGCGCGGCCTTGGGCGAGCCCGCTGGCAGGAACAGCCCGTACCAGTTGGTCATCTCGTAGCCCGGCACGCCTGCCTCGGCGACCGCCGGCACCTCGGGCAGCGCCGGGAAACGCCGCGGGCTCGTTACACCGAGCGCGCGTACCTTCCCCGACTGCGCGAGGGGCTTCGCCTGCAGCATGTTCATGAAGTAGAGCGAGATCTGCCCGCCGACGACATCGATCGCCGCCGGGCCGGCGCCCTTGTACGGAATGTGCACCATGTTGATCCCGGTCATGTACTTGAAAAGCTCGGTTGCGAGGTGCGGCGGCGAGCCGTTCCCGGAGGAACCGTAATTGATTTCGCCCGGCCGCGCCTTGGCGAGCGCGATCAGCTCTTTCACCGATCTTGCCGGAAGCGAGGGGTGCACCACGATGACCAGCGGACTCGCGGCGAGCTGGGTGACGGGCGCGAAGTCCTTCACCGCGTCGAAGGGCAGGGCGCGGTAGATGCTGGGGTTCACCGCGAATCCGCTCGGCGCGACGAGCATCGTGTAACCATCGGGAGGCGCTTTCGCGACGAGCGCGGCGCCTATCGTGCCGTTGGCGCCGCCGCGATTGTCGACCACCGCCGGCTGGCCCCAGCTCTCGTTCAGCTTCTGCGCAAGCGCGCGCGCGAAGATGTCGGTGCCGCCCCCGGGCGGGAACGGCACCACGATGCGCAGCGGCCCGGTCGGGTAGCTCTGCGCAAGCACGGTGCTGCCGGCGGCCAGCAAAAGCATGAACAACATGCGGGATAACGTTGCCATGGGGGTCCTCTTCATCGCGGGTTCTTGCGGTACGGCACGGCGCGTGACGCGCCGCAGAAGAGAATAGCACGCTTGCATACGGAATCGGCATACCACGATGCAGAAATATCATTTTATTTCGTCGATGCCTTGGGCTAACATGAGATGCGACAGAACGCCGAATCGGGCGAGTCCAATCGAGCCGGCCCGGGTGCGGGCCGGGCAGACGTGATGTCTACCGGCAAGGCCGGTCCGGTTCCGGGCCCGCCGCGCGTTCCTGGTCATTCGCAAACGTCATCCACTAGGGAGCCGCGCGTGTACGGCCACATCATCCACGACGTTCCACGCCCGCCCCAGGGGTTGGTCGAGCAGTTTCGCGGCATCTGGACTTCCACGCTCGGCGACACGATGGGCCGGCACGGGATCATGATGCCGGAGATCCGGCCGATCTACGAGGAGATCGGCCTGGTGGGCGTTGCGTTCACGGTGCTCAACTATCCGAACGACAACATCACCACGCACAAGGCGCTGCACATGGTGCAGCCGGGCGACGTGCTGGTGATCGACGAGGGGCGCGACAATAACACCGGCGCATTCGGCCACAACATGTCGCTGCAGGCGCGAAACCGCGGGGTCGCGGACCTCGTCACCAACGGCTGCGTGCGCGACGTGCGGCTGCTGCGCAAGGAGCGCTTCCCGGTGTTCTGCCGCGGGGTGTGCCCGCGCTCGGCGCAGAAGAACACGCCGGGGGCGATCAACGTTCCGGTGCAGCTCGGCGGACTCGTGGTCCAGCCCGGGGATATCGTGGTCGGCGACGACGACGGGGTGGCGGTGGTGCCGCTCGCGATCGCGGACGAGGTGCTGCGCAGGGCGAAGGAACGCATGGACATGGAGCACCAGCAAGCGCGCGACATCCGGGAGGGCAAGAAGCCGCTCGAGATCCTGTTCGGCGACGACTGGGTGGACGCCGCGCTCAAGGGCAAGGTGAAGGAAGTTAAGAGCCCCT
>JACQGO010000177.1 GCA_016199485.1 Betaproteobacteria bacterium | reverse complement strand
GGCGGTGTTCCCGTGGGCGGCGAGCGGCCGCGCGCTCGCCACGGGGCGCGAGGAGGGCATGACCAAGCTCCTCTTCGACAAGAGCGCGAGGCGGCTGCTCGGCGCGGCGATCGTCGGCGTGAACGCCGGCGAGTTGATCTCCGAGACCGTGCTCGCGCTCGAGATGGGCGCCGACGCGGCCGACATCGGCCTTACCATCCACCCGCATCCGACGCTCTCGGAGACCGTGTTCTTCGCGGCGGAGATGGCTGAGGGGTCGATTACGGACCTTTACGTGCCCAAGAAGTGACTGTGGTGTTACGTGCATTTCGAGTGAGGCTGTCATGATGCCCATGGTGGTGCGCTCGATCTGGCGCCCGAAGGAATCCCGACGGCTGCGATCGGGATCCGGTCCCGCATCCCGCCGTGCTAACGCTCCCGGAGTTGACTCGGTGTGTTGTTTCTGATACGTTTTACGTATCATTAACTACATTCCGACCCCGATGATTCCCGTCGCCGAGCGCGCCTTGCAGGTGGGCCTCCACAGCCGCGATTCGCGCGCGCGGCTTGCCCGATTGATTGCGAGGCTTTTCGACCATTGGGAGCTTTCCGCTGCGGACCAGGCCTTGCTGCTGGGGCTCTCGCCAGACTCGCGCGCCACGGTAGCGCGCTACCGCCGCGGCGAGCCGCTGGGCGACAACGCGGATCTCCTCGCGCGCGCGGGGCATCTGCTCGGCATCCACAAGGCTCTGCGCATCATGTTTCCGCACGACCGTGACCTCGCCTACCGCTGGATCACGACGCCGAACCGCCGGTTCGCGAACCGGCCACCGCTCGAGATCATGAGGCAATACGGCTTTGAAGGCATGATTGCGGTGCGGCGCTATCTCGACTTCGAGCGCGGGCGCTAGCCTGCGTGTTTGAAGAACTCATCAGGACGGTCGCCGACCACCATGGCGACGTAGTGCGGAATATCAAGGGTATCCGCCGCGCGCGGGCGCTATTCGACGATCTCGCCGATGATCCGGTGGATCAGGCGGTTGCGGTCGCTGCGGAATCCGCCAGCCGCATACCGAGTCCCGCACCGCTGATAACGCGCCCGTTTGATTACGGCTCGGTGATCACCTACCCTTTCGTGCCGCACAACCGGCACGCTACGCGCTTTTCCGACGGGCTGTCGTACGGCGTGTGGTACGGTTCGCTCGATCTCGAGACCACGGTGTACGAATCGGCCTACCATTGGCACCGCTTCGTGATGGACAGCTTTGCGGCAGAGAACCGCGTGATCCGGGGCGAGCGGCGCGTGTTCGACACGCGCTGTGATGCGATTCTCATAGATCTCCGCCGCAAAGAGCGCCGTGAGCGCCGGTTGACAGATCGCAGGAACTACACCTTCACGCAGCGGCTCGGCGGCTACCTTAAGGACCAGGGTCAGAACGGGTTGCTCGTGAAGTCCGCCCGCTGCGACGGCATCAATACCGCCATCCTTCGACCTGAGGCGCTCTCCAATCCGCGCGACCGCTGCTTCCTCACTTACCTGTTGAATCCGACCGAGGACAAAGTGACGGTCGAAAGAGCACCGGGAAAACGCTGGCTGACGATCCGGCCGTCCACGCTTTACTAGGAATGGGTGCGCGGCGCAATCACCGCCGCACCCCCGGGGTTTCGACCGCCAGCCCGTTCGCGCGCCACGCAAGATAAAGCTCCAGGTCGATCAACTCCGGGGCGCCGTACGGCGGCGCCTCGGCGCCCGCGCGGGAGTAGCAGCTCCGCAGGCGCCGCGCGAGCGAGCCGAGCGTCTGCCATTCGAGCCGGTATGCCGGATAGGCGTTCGGGTGCCCCTGGCTGATGGTTTCCCCAAGCAGGCGCTTGCCCCACTTCGCGTCGTGGCAGTGCGCGCACGAGAGATTCCTCTGGCCGATGCGCCGGTTATAGAGCGCGTGTCCATTATCGAAGTGCTTGCGCGCGGGTCCATTGATGCGCACGTTCACCGGGAGTCCCCGCGACTGGTGCGCGACATAGGCGGTCAACGCCAGCAGCCCCTCCGACTCATGGCGCAACGCGGATGCTCCTTGTCGCTGGCTGCGGCACTGGTTGATGCGGCCTTCGAGGTTGAGGAGCCGCCCTTCCTGCGGGTCGAACCGCGGGTAGCGCGCCGCAACGCCTTTCATGCTGGCGCGCGCTTCCCCGTGGCAGCTCGCGCAGGAAAGCCCGGTGTTTCCGGCCGGCTCGCGCCACAGCCTCTCGCCGCGCTCGACCCACGGCATGCCGGGGTTGGCGAAGTCGTCCTCCTGCAGCGCGCGCACCTCGGCGCTCGCGAATTCCAGCCCCGGTTTCAGCGGCCACGGCACCACGCCCGGCACTTCCTCGGCCACCGCCGTCGCGGCAAGCGCGGGCTGTGCACCGTTGAACAGTGCGAGCGCGGCGAGCACCGCAAACCATCGGCAGGCGCGACCGGACGCAAACCTGACGCGCCTGTCAGGATCATCCGGCCACGACGAGCCCGGCGTGCGCCGCGCAAGCCGGCCGAAGGGCCGGCCCGCGACAGGCGCGTGGGCACTTCGCCGCGGCTTCACGGCACCTGCACCGCATTCATGCGCGCGAGGATTACCTCGGCGCGCCGCGCGAGGTAGGGCGTTTCGCGCCCCGCGGAATAGCGGCGGGGGCTCGGCACCATCGCCGCGAGCCGTGCCGCCTGGTCGGGCGTGAGCGCCGACGCCGGCACCCCGAAATGGTGGCGCGCCGCGGCCTCCGCGCCGAACACGCCGTTGCCCCATTCGATGACGTTGAGGTAGATCTCGAGAATGCGCCGCTTGCTCATGGCGGTCTCGATCATGAAGGTGATCGCCGCTTCCTGCGCCTTGCGCCACCACGTGCGCTCGCCCGACAAAAAGAGGTTCTTCGCGAGCTGCTGGCTGATGGTCGAGCCGCCCGCGACCACCCTGCGCTTCCTGACGTTCTTCTGGTACGCCTTCTGGATCGCCTCCCAGTCGAAGCCCTCGTGATCCAGGAACTTCGCGTCTTCGGCGGCGACGATCGCGCGCTTGAGATGGATCGAGATCCGGCGGTACTGCACCCACCGGTGCTGCAGCGTCGCCTCCGGATTTTTCCCGCGCAGCTTCGCCAGCCGGCTGTCCATGAACGCGGTGCTCCCCGGATTGTGGTCCACCCAGTACCAGATGTGCGCCAGGAACCAGAACTGCACCGCCACCAGCGCGATCAGCGCGAGCAGCACCCCGCGGAAGAACCAGCGGAAAAGCGCCTTCAGCACCGAAGCAGTCGAGGATTCGGGACTTGGAATCCGGGATTCGGGAAACTCGCCCGCAGCATTACGCGTCGCCTCCCGGAATCCCGGCTCCCGACTCCTGCATCCTGAGTCGTTCGATCACCGGCCGCGTCTGCGGCCGCACCCCGCGCCAGACGTAGAACGATTCCGCGGCCTGTTCGACCAGCATGCCGAGACCGTCGGCCGTTGCTGCGCCCTGCGCGCGCGCGAACCGGAGAAACGGCGTGTCGGTACCGTAGACCATGTCGTAGGCAAGCGCGCCGGGGGCGAACACGTCGTGTGGCAGCGGCGGCATTTCGTTTGCAAGGCCCGCCGAGGTGGCGTTGATCACGAGATCGAACTGCGCACCGCCCAGCGCGTCGTAAGGCTGCGCGGCGACGCGCAGCGGTGACAACCCCGCGAGCTTCGTGAACTGCCCGACCAGAGCTACCGCCTTGCCCGGCGTGCGGTTGGCCACGACGAGCGCCGCCGGCCGCTCGCGCAGCAGCGGCTCCATCACGCCGCGGCTCGCGCCGCCCGCCCCCATCAGCAGCACGCGCTTGCCCCCGATCGCGCAGCCGAGGTTGTCCTGGATGTCGCGCACCAGGCCCACCCCATCGGTATTGTCGCCAAAGATCGCGGCGCCGTCGAACTTGAGCGTGTTCACCGCCTTTGCCTCGAGCGCGCGGACCGCGAGATCGGTAGCGAGCTCGAACGCCTCGACCTTGAACGGCAGCGTGACGTTGAGTCCCCTGCCCCCCTCGTCGCGGAACGCGAGCGCCACGGGGCGAAACCCGTCCCGCGGCGCGAGAATCGCGGCGTAGGAAATGTCTTCCCCAGTCTGGCGCGCGAACGCGGCATGAATCGCGGGCGACTTGCTGTGCGCCACCGGGTTGCCGATTACCGCGTACTTGTCGGTCATGTATCGGTTTCAGGTTCCAAGTTCCAGGTTCCAAGTTCCAAGTTCCAGGTTCCAGGTTCCGGGTTCCAGGTTCGGGGTTCCGCGTTCGAACCTTGAACTTTGAACCTTGAACCTGGAACCCTACTCGGTCACCAGTTGGTCGGAGCGGGTGAATGTCCAGGTCCGTGTGATGCTGAGGATGTCGGTGTCCCGGGCGACATCGGGCGGGAACGCCGCGAACGGCGCCGCGAGACGCACGATGCGGATCGCGGCCTCGTCGAGGATTTTCTGCCCCGAGGGACGGTTGATCTCCACCTTCTCGACCGTGCCGTCGGCCCTGAGCGACACCGTCACCACCAGGTTGCCGTAGATCTTCTGGTCGCGCGCCGCCTGCGGATAATTGAGCTCGCCCACGCGCTGGATCTTGAGCCGCCAGTCCTCGACGTAGCTCGCGAAGCGGAATTCCTGCACCCGCGCGCCGATGAAGCGGCGCCGCGGCCGCTTCTGGTAGCTGTCCCAGTTCGTGCTGATCTGGGCCTCGAGCCGCGCGATCTCCACGCTCTTTCGCAGGATGTCCGCGCTGGTCGGCGCGAGGCGCGTCTCGGTCTGCGGCTCGGGCTGGGGCGGGGCCGAGGCGACCTGCTTCTCGGACTGCAAGCGCGTCATCAGCTTCTGCGCCTCGCGCTCGAGCTGTTGCAGGCGCCGCGCCTCAAGCGCGACTTCCGATACCCGCCGGTCGCTGCGCGTGACCGGCAGCGGGCTCTTCGCGCGGCGGCTCGCGTCGGTGTTGCCGCCGCCGTCGAGGTTGACCTGCGCGAGCGCGTCGGGCCTCTCCGGTCTCACCGGCGATCTGGCGTTCACCAGCACGACCTCGAGCGCCTGGTTCCAGTTGTGGAGCGGAGATTTCTGCGGCGGCCTGATCGTGATCCCGAACAGCACCACCGCGTGGAAAACGAGCGAGAGGAGCATCGCGAGCTGCATGCGCGATGTCGTATCCATCAGCGTCAGGCGCCGTTCGAGCTCGGCGAGGCTGCGCGGCAGCGCAAGCCGGTCAACGCGCATGCGCTGCAACGGCAGGGATCTCACAAAACCCATCAAGGTCATGATGTTCCATTGTAAGCAACTCTGGGCGCTCTGTATAGAAACGGCTTATTCGACCATGGGTTAACGAAAAACGTTAAAGTGAAATCGCGCGGCCGTCCCGAGGAGGGGCGACCACGGTCAAGAGCGCGGCTCCAGCACGCGCGTGAACTCGCAATGCAGCGTCAGTTCCAGCAGATCGATGTCGGAGATCGCGAGCAGCACGCGGCGTGCCGCGGGAAACTCGGGCAGCGACGCTACCCGTATGACGAGCGGCAGCCCGTCGAGCCGCACCAGATTGTCGCGGATGACGTCCGCCGCCGTCTCGGCGACGTTCTCCTGGACGAGCCAGCGCAGGCACCAGTAACGCTCCATGGTGCGCTGGAACTCGGCGTACGCGTCGTAGGCAAGCTCGAAATCGCGCATCGCGGAGAGCAGCGCCTCGGCGCCCTGAGCGTAGGGGGGCGTCTCCTCGCGCAGCATCGCGATCAACTGGCGCTGGTTGACGAGATCCACGTAACGCCTGAGCGGCGAGCTCGCCCAGGCATACTGCTCGACGCCGAGTCCGTCATGGCTGGAAGGCACGGTGGAAAGCTTGACCTTGCCGCTCGCCTGCGCGCGGTAGATCGCGGCGATCCCGCTCTCGGCAAGCTGCCGTCCCCATTCGGTGTTGACGTGGATCATCAACTCCGAGACCAGCTTGTCGATCGGCGCGCCGCGCCTGCGTTCGACGATGCGCACGCGGTCGTTCTCGACATAGAAATTGTGTTCGGGGCGCTGGGGCCCGACCTCGCTCTCCAGCTTGCCGCGCGCGGCCTCGAGCACCCCGGCGAACCGCCACAGCACCGCAAGCTCTTCCCCGAAGCGGTGACCGACGCTGCCCATGGCGAGCGTGTCTTCATTGAATACCTGCTCGAGCGCATCGTGGCGGAGGTTCTCGGCGATGCTCACGCGCTCGAGGCGGCTCGATACCGCCACCATGCGGAGATCGGGGGCGAGCTCGACGTACATCGACAGCGCCGGGCACGCGCGCTCCGCCGCGAGCGTGAACCGCTCGATCGCCTGCTCCGGCAGCATGGTGATCTTGTTGCCGGGGTAATAGACGGTGGACAGCCGCTCGCGCGCGACCGCGTCGATTTCCGAGCCCGCCACGATGCCGAGCGCCGGCGCCGCGATGTGGATGCCGATCCGCAGGTTCCCGCCGGGAAGGCGCTCGACCGAAAACGCGTCGTCGATCTCGGTGGTCGTCGCGTCGTCGATGCTGAAGGCCGCGATCTCCGCCGCCGGCAGATCGCGCGGCGCATCCACCGCCGGCAGCGGCGGGAAGCCCGTGCCGCGCGGGAAATGCTCGAACAGGAAGCGCTCGAGGTGATAGTCGTGCGAAGACGGCAGCGCGCCGCATTTCTCGAGCAGCCGCGCGGGGGTAAGCCTGAGCTGTGCGCACGCCGCCTCCAGCGCCTTCCACTTCACGCTCGCCTTGTCGGGCCGGAACAGGAGCTGGCGGACGACCGGCTTGAATTCCTCCGGCAGCCCGAACCCGGTGAGTTGCGCGATGTACTTCTCCTTCTCGAGCGCCTGCAGGCGCCTGCGCTCGATGCCGGCAAGCGCCGCCTTGAGCGCGTCCCCCGGCGCCGCCTTGTAGCGTCCCTTGCCCTTCTTGTAGAAGTACATCGGCGCCCCATGGAGCCGGATCAGCAGCGCCGCTGATTCGAGCGGAGTAGGCTCGCGTCCGAAATACTCCCGCGCGAGCGCGTCGTGCGAAAATTCGTCGGGCCCGCAGCACTGCCACAGGAAATCCACGTCGAGGCGTTCCGCGATCTTCTGCGCCTCGGCCATGAACCCGGCGATGGCCGGCCGCTCGAACCGGAGGTATACCGCGGCAGCCTTCAGCTTGGAACGCCTGCCGTGCGGCGCCTCGATCTGCAGCGAGGCGACGTTGTCGGCGAGCACCGCGCCGACCTTGAACTCGCCGGCTTCTTCGTAAAAGACGTTCATGGACGTGACGAGGGAACGAGGCGTCGCCGCGCTGCGCGGAGAGAAAAGATTGCGGGCGCTTATTATACGCGAACGCGCACTCCGCACCGCGCCCGCGTTCGGCATGAAACGCGGGATCCGCGACCGCCGCGCAGCCACCCCTCCGGGGCGCCGCAGTCCGGGCGCTATTTCGTCCCGCCGGCGAAACGGCGTGCTGGCGTCACGCCGCGATCCCGCAAAACCGCAAGACGGTATCGAGATAGGCGGCGAAGTTGCCGAAGGCGTGGTCCCCGCTTTCGGCCACGACCTGCGCGCAGCCGCGATATTTTTCCACCGCCCGCCGGTAGTCGAGCACTTCATCGCCGGTCGCCACGAGCAGCAGGTAGCGCTCCGGGCGCGTGATTTGCGCGACCTCCAGCTCGCGCAACTCGGCGAGGTGGCCCGCGGTAAGCTCGTATCTCTCGCCGGTGTAGAGGTTGCGCTGCGGTCCCCGGTAATCGCGCAACAGCTCGTAGGGACGCACCGCCGGGTTCACCAGCACCGCACGAAGCCCGTGCTGCTCGGCGAGCCAAGTCGCGTAATATCCGCCGAGCGAACTGCCGACGAGCGCCGCCGCCGGATGGCGCGCGAGCACCTCCTGCACCACCGCGATCGCCCGCCGCGGCGACGGCGGAAGCTGCGGCGCCGCGAATTCCGCCGCGCGCCCGGCGCGCGCGAGTCGTTCGCGGAGCACCCCGGCCTTGAACGACGCCGGGGAGCTGTTGAAACCGTGCAGATAGACGATCACGGACAGAAGCGCGGTCACCGCGTTGCGCACAGCACGCGCGCGAAGGCGAGCAGCATCAGGTCGCCGCCGCGGCGGGCGATGAGCGAGAGCCCGAGCGGACATCCCTCGAGCCTGCCGAGCGGCAGGCTCACCTGCGGCAGCCGCGCGAGCCCCGCGATGCACAACATGGCGAGCGCCCGGCTGCGGAAGGCGTCGAGCTCGGCGGCGGACGTGTTGAGGGGGGGCGCGATGCCCGGCGCGCTCGGCAGGCACAGCAACGCGTCGCCGGCAAGCAGCCCGTCGAGCCGCAGCGCGATCTCCTCGCGCCGCGCGTCCGCCGCGGCCACGTCGCGCGCGGGGATGGTCGCCGCCCATTCGAAGCGCTCCTTGACGCCGGGTCCGAATGCGGGATTCACGCTCGTCACCCACGCGCCGTGCCTCGCCCAGATTTCCGCGCCTTGCAGGACGCGGAAGTCGTTCATCCACTGCTCCAGGCCTTCGGCCGCGATCGTCACCGGCTGCGGCGCGCCGAGTTTCGATGCGACGCGCGCGACCGCGGGCTCGAGCGCCCGCGTTACCCCGGCGCCGGCGAGCTCGAACGCGTCCTGCGCGAGCACCAGTTTCCCCGGCCGCGGCGCCGGCTGCTCGTCCTTGAGCAGCACTCTGCCGGCGCGCTCGAGGATATCGGCGTCGCGCGCAAACCAGCCGCAGGTGTCGAAGCTTGGAGCGAGCGGGACCGCCTCTTCGAGCGATACGCGCCCGTGCGTGGGGCGGATGCCGAAGATGCCGCAGCAGCTCGCCGGAAAGCGCACCGAGCCGCCGGTGTCGGTGCCGAGCGCGAAATCGACCAGCCCGCCCGCCACGGCCGCCGCCGATCCGCTCGAGGATCCTCCCGGAACACGCCCCGGCGCGTTGACGTTCACCGGCGTGCCGTAGTGCACGTTCTCGCCCATCAGGCTGTAGGCAAGCTCGTCGCACAGCGTCTTGCCCACAAGCCTCGAGCCGGCCTCCAGCAGTTGCCGTACCGCCGGCGCGGTGCGGGCCTCCGGCTCATGCGTGCGCAGCCAGTCCGGGTTGCCGGCGCCGGTGCGGTGCGCGGCGACGTGAAACACGTCCTTCGCCGCGAACGTGAGCCCCGCGAGCGGCCCGGCGCCGCGCGGCTTCAGCTCGACGTGCGTTTCGCGGCAGAACGCACCGAGCCGGTCGCGCGTCAGGATGCTTTCCACTGGTCAGCCATTTTCACGGCGCCCGGTACTCGCCCGCGCGCCCGGCGAGGCGCGCCAGCAGCTTTTCGTGTATGCCGCCGAATCCGCCGTTGCTCATCACCAGCACGTGGTCTCCCGGCCGCGCGGCGGCGGCGACTTCGGCGAGCAGGCGCTCGAAGTCGTCGCACACCGTGACCTTCTCGCCAAGCGGACGCATCGCGGCGGTAACATCCCACTTCAGGCCCGCGCTGTAACAGAACACGCGATCAGCCAGCGCGAGGCTTGCGGCGAGCGCCTCCTTCATCACGCCGAGCTTCATCGTGTTGGAGCGCGGTTCCACTACCGCCACGATGCGCCCGCCGGAGGATGTAGCAGGTTCCGCACCCCTTGACGTGGATGCGGCCCCGGAAACGAGGAAGGCACCCGCTGCGGACGCGTGTGCGTGCCGCACGGCTGCCGGCGGGCGTCCGCCGTTCACCTTGCTCCGCAATGCGCTCAGTGTCGCCTCGATCGCGGTCGGATGATGCGCGAAATCGTCGTAGACGGTGACGCCGTTCGCAACCCCCCTGATCTCCATGCGCCGTTTGACGTTGCGAAACCTCGCCAACGCATCCGTCGCCGCAGAGGCAGGCACGCCTGCGTGGCGAGCGGCGGCGATTGCGGCGAGCGCGTTCAGCCGATTGTGCTCGCCGAGCAGATCCCACGCGACCTCGCCCTGGGGCTCGCCCCGGAAGCTCACTCGAAACCGCCCGCCGGACTCCGCCTGCGCCTGCCAGCCGTCGTCCACGGCAAAGCGCTCGACCGGCGTCCAGCAGCCACGCTTCAGCACGCGCTCGAGGCTCGCGTCGCGGCCGTTGGCGATGATCAGGCCGTGCGCCGGCACCGTGCGCACAAAGTGGTGAAACTGGGTCTCGATCGCCGCGAGGTCGGGAAAGATGTCGGCGTGGTCGAACTCCAGGTTGTTGAGCACCACCGTGCGTGCGCGGTAGTGCACGAATTTCGAGCGCTTGTCGAAGAACGCGGTGTCGTACTCGTCGGCCTCGATCACGAAGAACGGCGAGGCGGTGAGCCGCGCCGAGACCCCGAAGTTTTCCGGCACGCCGCCGATCAGGAAACCGGGAGCGAGCCCGGCATCCTCCAGCACCCAGGCGAGCATCGCGCTGGCGGTGGTCTTGCCGTGCGTGCCCGCCACCGCGAGCACCCATTTGCCGCGCAGCACGTGCTCCGCGAGCCACTGCGGCCCGGAGACGACCGGCAGCCCCCGGTCCAGTATTTCCTCGAGCAGCGGATTGCCGCGAGTAATCACGTTGCCGATCACGTAGAGGTCGGGTTTCAGAGCGATCTGGTCCGGCGCGTACCCTTCGATCAGCTCGATGCCCTGCGCCGCGAGCTGGGTGCTCATCGGCGGATAGACGTTGGCGTCACAGCCGGTCACGGTGTGCCCCGCCTGCCGCGCGATCAGCGCGATCCCGCCCATGAACGTGCCGCAGATCCCGAGGATGTGGATGTGCATGAGCGCCCGCGCAATCCACTCAGAAATTTCCGCGGATCAGCACGTTGGGCGCGATCCTGCGGTCGAGGTCCCAGTAGTAGCGGCGCTCGATGAAGGTCTCCAGCTCGTCGCGGGTAATCCTGCCGTCGCGGTTGGCGTCCATCTCTCCCAGCACCCTCTGCGACGAAGCGGCGTTCCTGCCGATCTCGTCCGCGGTCAGCACGTTGTCGCGATTGGCGTCGAGCGCCCTCAACCTTGCCGCTTCCCGCCGCGCGCGCGCCTGGAATGCCGCCTCCAGCTCCTCGCGCGTGACTTTGCCGTCCTTGTCGGCGTCCACCTGGTCGAACATCCGGTATACGGACGGCATGCCCCTGCGCGCTTCCTCGCGCGTCAATGCGCCGTCGCCGTCTTTGTCCGCGGCGCGGAAGCGCTTGTCGAGCCGCATCTTCTCCTGCAACCGTCCCGCGGGCTCCGGCGACTGTCCGAGCGCCGAGCCGACGAACAGGAGAACGCCGATGCACAACGCGGTTCGCACGGGTAGGAGGTACGCCATTTCCATGGTTCGAAATCAGGGCCCGATGGCGAAATATACCACCGTGGCGGAGCGCGTCGAACTCCTCATGCGCCGTGCGCGGCGGCGCCGCGGCGCCCGAAGAACAGCCAGTAGAACCCCACTGCCCCGACCGCGAGCGTCACCAGC
>JACQGO010000002.1 GCA_016199485.1 Betaproteobacteria bacterium | reverse complement strand
TCCTCCTACTGACCGACAGTTCGCCTCCGGTTGCTCCCCACCCCGCCTCACGGCGACGCAGTAACCTTCGGCTACGGAGCTGTGGCACACTCCGACACGGACTTCCACCGTGCTGGTTTGGCGCCATCGCGGGCGCACGATTCCCGCTTGCGCGGGAATGACAGTCATAGACATCGTCGCGGGCTTTTGCATCAACCTGCTAGAGACGGAATCTATTTCCTGGATGGCTTGGCGGCAGCGGTCGCGGCAGCGCCCTTGCCCTTTTCCTTCTTGTAGCGCTCCGCCACGCGATCCTGTGCTTTGGCCAGCGCTTCGGTCTCTTTCTTCGCCGCCTCCGCGGCTTTCGCTTTCGCTGCTTGCGCTTTGGCCTTGGCCTCTTCGGCCGGCGGCGGCAGCTTCGAATACGCCGCGCCGACACTCCACCCCATGGCGAGCGCGGCAACTACGGTGGCGAGCTTGCGCATTTCCATCTCCTCCTCCCCTTCTACGTTCAGTGCTGAGGCTGCGCCGCGGCGCCAGTCGGCGCCGCTTCGCGCCCGCGGCTTGCAATGACTTCTTTATACCAGTATTCGTGGTGTTCCTTGGCCCACGTCTCGTCAACGCTTCCGTCCCCGCCGCTGATGCGCATGGAATCGTACGTCCCCTCGACACCGACCGTTCCCATGTAAATGTGCCCCATCGCAACGCCCATGTAGATCACCGCCGCGATGGCATGCACGACGTTCACGAGCTGCATCGTAGCGCGCCCCTGACCGAAGTTGGGGAAGTCCAGAATCAGGCCTGTAACCGCTAGCACGATGCTCAACAGGAAGAGCCCGAACCAGAACCACACCTTTTCGCCCGCGTTGAATTTCCCCGAAGGCACGTGCTCGCCCCAGAGCATCCCGCCCGAGTTCCCCAACCACCGGAAATCATACGATCTCCAGAGATTGTCCTTGACGTAGGTGACGAACATCGCCGACGCACAGACGATGAACAGCGGGCCGACGAAATTGTGCAGGTTCTTCGAGATCGCCGCGAGCCAGGAAAAAACCGCGTAGCCGAAGACCGAGCCGCCGAAGACCGGCAGCACGATGTACTTGCCGAACAGGATGACGAGCCCGCTCACCGCCAGAACCAGGAAGCTGATGGCGGTCGACCAGTGAACGAGCCTTTCCCAGTCGGTGAAGCGCTTGACCCACCGGCCGGTCGGCCTTTCCCGCAGCTTGATCGGGCCACGGAGCCAGTGGAACAGTCCTATGATCGACGCGATGATCAGGACGAAGAGGCCTCCATAGACGGTCACGGGACCGTTCCTGATCTCGCGCCAGATTTCGCCCTCGCTCTGGATCAGCACGTTCGTCTCGATTCCCCGCACCTGCGTCGTTTGGTACGGGTTCCCCTCCCCCGCGCGTACGTCGCGCCACACCGGCGCGTTGTTGAGGGGCTGGGTGAGCTGCCGTTCCGCCTGCTGCTTCTGTCCTTCGCTTGCCGCCACCGCGAGTTGCGGCAAGCAGATGGCCAACGCCGCAACGAGCAGCCGCACGAACCGCTTTCTCTGGCTCATACCACGCATAGCGCTCTTCCTCGAAAGTGGCGTGTTACTTGTTGGAGGCGCCCTCGATGCGCACGTACTCGTTCTGGCCGAGGGTACGCGCCTTGATCGACTTTTCCCACGACGCCTTGTCGCCCTTCTGCCACGCGACGATCGAGGGATCCTTGGGCGGATCGTTGTCCCATGGTCGCGTGTCGGGCTTGCCCTGGTACTGCCCCTGCTTGTAGACCGTGACCTTGGGCCGTTCACCGCAGCCCGCCGCGAGCAACGACAGCCCCGCGGCAAGCGCGATCGTACAGGTGGTGGTAAGCCTCATGATTTTGCTCCCGGTGGTTGTGCCGCGGGTTTCTTTTCAGGACGGCCGTATGCCGTGCCCCAGCCCCAGACCTCGGAACCCCTTCCGCGCGTGATCGCCCGCGAGCGATAGATGTCGGCGATCACGTCGCCGTCGCCGCCGAGCAGCGCCTTGGTCGAGCACATTTCGGCGCATGCCGGAAGCTTGCCTTCGGCGATCCGGTTGCGGCCGTACTTGCGGAACTCGGCCTCGGAGAAATCCGGTTCCGGACCGCCGGCGCAGAACGTGCACTTGTCCATCTTGCCGCGCAACCCGAATGCCCCGTCCTGCGGGAACTGGGGAGCGCCGAACGGGCAGGCATAGAAGCAGTAGCCGCAGCCGATGCAAAGGTCCTTGTCGTGCAGCACGATGCCTTCCGAAGTCTTGTAGAACACGTCTACCGGGCACACCGCCATGCACGGCGCATCCGAGCAGTGCATGCAGGCTACCGAGATCGACTTCTCCCCCGGCATCCCGTCATTCAGCGTCACCACCCGGCGGCGGTTCACGCCCCACGGGATGTCGTGCTCCTGCTTGCAGGCTGTCACGCAGCCGTTGCACTCGATGCAACGCTCAGCATCAGCGAGAAATTTCATTCTTGCCATGGTCTAGCTCCTCACTCGCGTTACGCCTTCACGACCTGGCACAGCGTGGTCTTGGTTTCCTGCATCATGGTCACGATGTCGTAACCATAGGTGGTCGCGGTGTTGATAGCCTCGCCGCGTACCCAGGGAGCAGCACCCTCGGGATACTTGTCGAGCAGATCCTTGCCCATCCACCAGCCGGAGAAGTGGAACGGACAGAACACGGTTCCCGGCGCTACCCGTTCCGTGATCTGGGCCTTGACCTTGAGGCGTGCCTTGGTCGGCGATTCAACCCACACATACTCGTTGTTCCGGACGCCGCGGTCGTTGGCGTCCTTGGGACTGATCTCGACGAACATCTCCTGTTGCAGCTCGGCGAGCCACTTGTTCGCCCGCGTATAGTCGCCGCCTCCCTGGTACTCGGTCAAGCGTCCGCTCGTCAAAATCAGCGGGTATTGCTTGGCGGCGTCCTTGTTCGCCTGCTGTATCGTCTTGAACAGGACCGGCAGACGCCACCTTACCTTCTGGTCGTCGTACGTGGGGTACTTCTCGACGAGATCCGGCCGCGGGCTGAAGATCGGCTCGCGGTGCACCGGGATCGGATCCGGGAAGTTCCACACGTCGGCGCGCGCCTTCGCGTTGCCGAAGGGATGAACCCCGTGGTTCTTCATCGCCACGCGGATGATCCCGCCCGACATGTCGGTCTTCCAGTTCTTGCCCTCGGCCGCTTTCTTTTCTCCTTCGGTCAGCTCGTCCCACCAGCCGAGCTTCTTGAGGAGCACGTGGTCGAACTCGGGATAACCGGTTGTAATGTCCGCTCCCTTCGAGTGCGAGCCGTCCTCCGCGAGCAAGCTCACGCCGTTGCGCTCGACACCAAAGTTGGCGCGGAAATTGCCGCCCCCGTCCATGATGTGCTTGGACGTGTCGTAGAGGTTGGGCGTGCCCGGGTGCTTTAACACAGGGGTCCCGTAGCACGGCCACGGCAGGCCGAAGTAATCGCCGTCGAGCACATAGCCGGTCTTGGCGTCCTTGCCGCCCCTCGCGCGCAGCGTCTTCACGTCGAAGACGTGCATGTTGCGCATGTGCGCCTGCAGCCGCTCCGGCGACTGGCCCGTATAGCCGATGGTCCACACGCCGCGGTTGATCTCGCGCAGCACGTCCTCCGGGTCAGGCTCGGGCATGCCGCCCTTGCCCTTCGCCAGTTTGATGTTCTTGGCGAACTCCTTGGCGTAGCCGAACTTCTCCGCGAGCTGGTACATGATCATCCCGTCGGTGCGCGCCTCGAATATCGGGTCGATCACCTTCTCGCGCCACTGGATCGAGCGGTTGGAAGCGGTGCACGAACCGCTCGTCTCGTAATTCGTCGCCGCCGGCAACAGATAAACGCCGTCCTGCCGCACCATCGCAGCCATCGCCGCAGTGGCCGTCGGAACCGGGTCGATCACGACCAGCAGGTCGAGCTTCTTCATCGCCTCGACCATTTCCTTCCCGCGAGTCTGGCTGTTCGGCGAGTGTCCCCAGTAGATCACCGCGCGGAGATTCGGATCCTGGTCGATCAGCTCGTTCTTCTCGAGCACCCCGTCGATCCAGCGCGACACGGTAATGCCGGGCTTCTCCATCATCGCCTGCGAGGCAAAGCGGCCCTTCAGCCACTCGTAGTCCACGCCCCACACCCCGGCCCAGTATTTCCACGAGCCGGTCGCGATCCCGTAGTAGCCGGGCAGCGAGTCGGGGTTCGGACCAATGTCGGTCGCGCCCTGCACGTTGTCGTGGCCGCGGTAGATGTTGCAGCCGCCACCGGAGACGCCGACGTTGCCCAGCGCGAGCTGGAAGATACAGGACGCCCGCACGATCGCGGTACCGTTGGTGTGCTGGGTCTGGCCCATTGCCCAGATGATGGTGCTGGGACGGTTCTTCGCCATCGTTTCCGCGACATCCCGCACCTCGTGCTCCTTCATGCCGGTGACTTCTTCCACCCTGTCCGGCGTCCACTTCATGATCTCTTCGCGCGCCTTGTCCATCCCGTAGACGCGCGCCTTGATGTAGTCCTTGTCCTCCCAGCCGTTCTTGAAGATGTGGTAGAGCATGCCCCACAGAAACGCGACGTCGGTGCCGGAACGGATGCGGTAGTACTTGTCCGCCTTCGCCGCCGTGCGCGTGAAGCGCGGATCGACGACGATCACCTTCGCGCCGTTCTCCTTGGCGTGCAGCGTATGCAGCATGGAGACCGGGTGCGCCTCCGCTGCGTTGCTGCCGAAGAACAGAACGCACTTGGAGTTCTGCTCGTCGTTATACGAGTTGGTCATCGCGCCATAGCCCCACGTATTCGCGACTCCCGCCACCGTCGTCGAATGGCAGATGCGCGCCTGGTGGTCCATGTTGTTCGTACCGAACATCGACACGAACTTGCGGAACAGGTAGGAGTTCTCGTTGCTGTGCTTGGAGGAGCCGATCCACATGGTGGCGTCGGGGCCGCTTTCCTTGCGGATCGCCAGCAGCTTCTGGCTCACCTCGTTCAACGCCTGGTCCCACGAGACCCGCTGCCACCTGCCCCCGACGAGCTTCATCGGGTACTTCAGGCGATGCGAGTCATGCGTCGTGACGTGGTCGCGGACCGCGGCGCCCTTGGTGCAGTACGCGCCGAGGTTGATCGGCGAGTCGAAGACCGGCTCCTGCCGGATCCACACTCCGTTTTGAACCACGGCGTCGATCGCGCAGCCTACCGAACAGTGCGTGCAGACGGTACGCTTCACCTCCAGCCCGCCTGCCGCCGGCGCCGCCGCCTCGGCTCTACCCATCATGGAGAACGGAAGCTGGCTCAACGCGGCACCCGCGCCAACCGCGATGCCGGAGCGCTTGAGGAAGGCGCGGCGGTCCATGGTATTGCCGAGGAACGTCGTGGCGTGCCGGCTTACAAGGCCGGGGGCTGCCTGGCTGCCTGCTTTTCTGGTGAGTAACATGTTCTGCCCTCCGTAACCGTCAAACCTTCGCGGTTTCGTAGTACCTGCGCACGTGCTCGGTCAACTGATACCCCTTGCCCTGCCTCGCCGCAGCGGGTTTCGGGGCTGTGGCCACCGCGCGCTGCCGGCCCGTGACCGCCGCCGCTGCCGCAGCACCACCCACTCCCAGGGTCATGAGAAACTTCCTGCGGCTGACGCTCTTGATGCTCATGGCGTTCCCTCCTGTTGTCATGCAATTTGCAACGATTCGGCTTCGATCTCGAAAAATGCCTTCGCCAGATCTGCAACCCGCTTGTAGAAGGTCGTGTCGACGGCTTCGTGTACCGCGTCGCACAGCCCCGCATACCAGGGCTGGATGTTGCGCTCGAAGAAATCGCGTTGTACGTGGAGCGCGGCGGGCGGTGTCGCGTCGTCACCCGCGATCAGGAAGCGCATCACGTCGCACAACGCGGAAATGTGGTCTTCCGGTTCGCCGCGCGCTTCGCGGCGCGCGAGCCCAAGCTGCGCCAGCTCGTCACGTAACCCCGCGAGTTGTTTCTCCGCCGGGAGGCCGGCGCGATAGCAGGAGCCGTACAAGCTCACCGGGGCGCGCCCGACACTTACGAAGACGGTGTCGTATTCCCGGCGGACGGCGTCCGGATCGGATGTCGCAGCGACATCGCGCAACGCCTTCCAGGCGCGGCGGAATGCGGTATCAGTGCCCTCCTCACTCATCGCATCCCCTCGGGCGATTGCCGCCGATAAGGCTTTGGACGGGGGGCCGAAGAACAAGTTGCCGATCAACGCGTACATAACGGCCCGCGTCCGGTCTTCCGGGGCTACCTCCACCTTTGTGTCCCGAACCTGCGTGGTTGCGGTGACCATGCGTATTTCTTCTTAGTGATTCAGTATAGACCCGTGCTTGGCATTTTGCATCAGATCAATAACCCTGCAATCTGCACACATTTTCAGGCGTTCCAGCGCGCCCTCTTCCGCAAACATCGAGTGCGCCGCGAGCCTGCCCAGCATGCCCTCTATCATTTGCTTCGTGCCGAAAGGCTTTCCGCACCTGACGCAGGTGAACACTTCGGCCTCGTTGAGCGTGACCTCGGACTTGGCCTGAGCCGAGAGCAACAAGCGCGGCTTCAGGCTGATCGCGTCCTCCGGGCAAGTCTTTTCACACAGCCCGCATTGCACGCAATTTCGCTCTATAAACCTCAGCTTGGGTGCGTCTTTCGCGTCGAGCAGCGCGTTTTCCGGACAGGCGCCAACGCACGCGAGGCAGAGCGTGCAGGTCTTCTTGTCCACGAGTAGCGATCCGTACGGCGCGCCGGCCGGGAGCGGAATCTCGTCTCTTGGCGCAGGAGCATGCTTGGCAAGGTGATCAAAAACCAGGTCG
Organism: Betaproteobacteria bacterium; assembly: GCA_016199485.1. Classification (GTDB taxonomy): domain Bacteria; phylum Pseudomonadota; class Gammaproteobacteria; order Burkholderiales; family SG8-41; genus JACQGO01. The sequence continues at coordinate 1,283 of JACQGO010000002.1, read as the reverse complement.
AGTGTCGTCCTTTTCTCGTTCGAGAGGTTGAACCCCGCCGGCTTCATCTCCCGTGCATCGCCGAGCCCCCACGCCGCCTGCTCGAGGGCGGCTACAGAGTGAGCTTCGATCAGCGCGAAGTGGCTGCTGCCGTAGCCCAGACCGCGGAGAATTTCCCGCCCAAAATCAAGCTGTTTACGCAGCGCAACAAGGTAGTCGGGTGATTCCGAACCGGTGGCGAGGATCGCGACTTGCGAGGCCCCAAGGGCAATGGCGCCCAAGAGGACGTCGATTCCCAACGAGGCGACGTGAAACGTCTCGAGCGGAATCACGCGTGCGGGCAAACCCTTGCCGCGCCTTCCCAGCCGCGCGATCAGCTCGCGCCCGTCCGTGGCGTTGTGGAACAGGAGGCACGCGTTTTCCCCACCCGCCTTGCGATAGGTCTGCAACACCGTTTTGATGCGCAGACCCATGTCGCTTACCCGGGGGTAGGCATAGGTCATCGCGCCGGACGGGCAAACCGTTGCGCAACCGCCGCAGCCCATGCATAGATGCGGTTCCACTTCAACGCGGTTTTCTTCACGCTTGCTCGAGATGGCGCGCGTCGAGCAAACGTCGAGACACAGCGTGCAGCCGACGATCTCGGAGCGGCTGTGGGCGCAGATCTTTTCCTTATAGGCGAAAAATCTGGGTTTCTCGAATTCGCCCACGTATTGCGCCAGCTGGGCCGCCGCCAGTGCCTGCTCGAGCGGATCGCGCCCGGGAGCGAAGTAGCCTTGAGGCGGCTGCGGGATGTTGATCAACGGCTTGGGTGACAGATCGAGCACCAGGTCGAAGCGACCGCTGCGGCTGCGCTCGGTGCGTTCAAAATCGATCGCACGGACCTCGCCGCAGGCTTTGACGCACTGGCGGTGCGCTTTGCATTTTTCGAGGTCGATCTGGTAGCTGTAATCGATCGCCTGCTCCGGGCAGACTTCGATGCACGCGTTGCACCGCGTACACGCATCGAGATCGATCGGATTGACCTGTTCCCACGAAGCCTCGAAAGCGCCAAGATAGCCGGTGAGAGAGGTGACGCGACCGGAAAAGACCGGGAAACGCCGTTCCAGCGGCAGTTCGGCGGCACCGGCATCCGTAGTGACGAGGACGGTGACCCCGAGCTGTTCGCCCAGGCGCTCCGCCCACTGCAGCGCAACCGACGCCTGGCCGATGATGAGCAGCTTCCCTTCCGCCTTGTAGGAGACCGCCGGCACCGGCTCGGCTTCGGGCAGCGCGGCGAGCGCCAGCAGCGCCGCGATCTTGGG
>JACQGO010000004.1 GCA_016199485.1 Betaproteobacteria bacterium | reverse complement strand
GAGCACACCGCCGGTGCGATGCCGCTGTGGCTCGCACCGGTTCAGGCAGTGGTGATGAACATCACCGAGCGCCAGGCGGGCTACGCGGAGCGCGTCGCGGCCGAGCTGAAGCAGGCTGGATTGCGCGTACTGAGCGACTTGAGGAACGAGAAAATTTCCTATAAGATTCGAGAACATAGTCTGCAGAAGCTGCCCTACCAGGTCATCGTGGGCGACCAGGAGATGGCGGCTCAAAAGGTTGCCGTGCGGACCCGCAAGGGCGAGGATCTCGGCCAGATGAGTCTGGCCGATTTCGTCTCCAGGCTGCGGGCCGAGGAGGTCCGGCTGGGACGCGCGGCGCAAGATTAACGAAACGCAGGGGGTTCTACATCGCACAGGAAAAGGAACCGCGGATCAACGGCGAGATCAACGCGCCGGAGGTCCGGCTTATAGGGGCCAACGGCGAACAGGTCGGTGTGGTGAGCTTGGCCGCCGCCAACAAGCTGGCCGAAGAGGCCGAGCTCGATCTGGTCGAGATCGCACCGACGGCGAATCCGCCGGTGTGCCGTGTCATGGATTACGGGAAATACAAGTACCGTGAGGCCAAGAAGCGGCACGAGGCGAAGCTCAAGCAGAGGCAGATCATCGTCAAGGAGATCAAGTTCCGCCCCGGCACCGACGAGGGCGACTACCGGATCAAGTTGCGCAACCTCACGCGGTTCCTGGAGGAAGGCGACAAGACGAAAGTGACGCTGCGGTTCCGCGGGCGCGAGATGGCGCACCAGGAGCTGGGATTCCGGTTGATCGAGAGGGTGAAGGCCCAGCTCGAGCCGTACAGCACGGTCGAGCAGTATCCGAAGATGGAAGGCCGCCAGCTGATCATGGTGCTGGCGCCCAAGAAGGGCAAGGTTCCGCAGAAAACCGCCGCAAAAGCGGGGGCAAGGAAAGCGGCGGCCCCGGTCAAGCCGGCCGCCGCAAAGACCGCGCCGGAAGCCGCGGCCAGTATCGAGAAGAAGTAGTTGTCCGGGTTCCCGAAGCCCTGCCGGAAGGCAGGCACCCGGCGCTAGGCTAAAACGGAGATAGGAGTTGTCATGCCCAAGTTGAAGACCAAGCGCGGCGCCGCCAAGCGCTTCAGGAAGCGCGCGGGCGGCGGCATCAAGCGCGGCCAGGCGTTCCTGCGCCACATCCTCACCAAGAAGAACACCAAGCGCAAGCGGCACCTGCGCGGCTCCACCGGCGTGCACCAGGCGGACCGGCCCGCCGTCCGCACGATGCTGCCCTACTAAAGGAGCCCGCCATGCCACGCGTCAAACGCGGCGTCATTGCCCGCGCCGCACACAAGAAGGTCCTCCAGCGCGCCAAGGGATTCCGCGGCCGCCGCAAGAACGTCTTCCGCATCGCCAACGAAGCGGTGATGCGGGCCGGCCAGTACGCCTACCGCGACCGCCGCGACCGCAAGGGCGAGTTCCGCGCGCTGTGGATCGCCCGCATCAACGCCGCGGCGAGGGAGCATGGGATGACCTACAGCCGGTTCATGAACGGACTGAAGAAGGCGGCGATCGCCGTGGACCGCAAGGTGCTGGCTGACATCGCGGTCCTCGACAAGCCGGCGTTCTCCCGGTTCGTGGAGAAGGCCAAGGCCGGCCTCGCCGCCTGAAATAGAACCGAAAAGGTGAGCCGTGATCGGTGATCCGTGATCCGGCGGATCCTCCGTCACATTCCATTCGGCTCCCGGCTCCCGGCTCCCGGCTCACGGTTCACGAGTTCGAGAGCCACATTCGTCGCCTCATTCGCGCCTTCCCATGTTGTGTGGTTAGCATGCAGGACGTCGAAGCCATCGTGAAGGAAGCGCTCGCCGCGTTCGCGGGCATCGACGACGCCGACCGGCTCGAGCAGGCCAAGGCGCGCTATCTCGGCCGGTCCGGCGCGCTGACGCAGCTCCTCAAGGGGCTTTCCAAGCTGCCGGCCGCGGAGCGTCCGGCGTTCGGCAGTCGCATCAATGTCGCCAAGGAAAGACTCGAAGCGGCGCTCGAGGAGCAGCGCGACCGCATCCGGGCGCGCCAGCTCGAGGCGCGGCTGACCGGGGAATCGCTCGACGTGACCCTGCCCGGCCGCGGGCCGGCGACCGGAGGCATCCATCCCGTGACGCGCACCATGGAGCGCATCGAGACGCTGTTCCGCTCGATGGGGTTCGAGGTGGCCGACGGCCCGGAGATCGAAACCGATTACTACAACTTCACCGCGCTCAACCAGCCGGAAAACCACCCGGCGCGCTCGATGCACGACACTTTCTACCTCGCCGACGGGAAGCATCTGCTGCGCACTCACACTTCGCCGATCCAGATCCGCTACATGGAAACGCACCGGCCCCCGATCAAGATCATCGCGCCGGGGCGGGTCTACCGCTGCGATTACGACGCCACGCACTCGCCCATGTTCCACCAGGTGGAGGGCCTGTGGATCGACGAGCACATCACGTTCGCCGACCTGAAGGGCGTGCTCGTGGATTTCCTCAGGCGCTTCTTCGAGCGCGAGGATCTCAGGGTGCGCTTCCGCCCTTCGTTCTTCCCGTTCACCGAGCCTTCGGCCGAAATCGACATGAGCTTCGGCGAGGGCTGGCTCGAGATGGGCGGCGCCGGCATGGTGCACCCCAACGTGCTCGCCAACGTCGGCATCGACGCCGAGAAATTCCAGGGCTTCGCATTCGGGCTCGGCCCCGACCGCCTGGCCATGCTGCGCTACGGAGTGAACGACCTGCGGCTGTTTTTCGAGAACGATTTGCGGTTTTTGAAACAGTTCAATTAGCCACAGAGGGCACGGAGTTCACGGAGAGCGTTTGAATCAGAGTCTCTGAGTCCTCTGCGTTCTCTGTGGCCAATAAATGATGAAGTTTTCGGAAAACTGGCTGCGCACCTTTGTCAACCCGCCGCTCGCTGCTCCGGCGCTCGCGGAAGCGCTCACCATGGCCGGCGTCGAGGTGGAGGCGCTGGAGCCCGCGGCGCCGCCGTTCGACAAGGTTGTGGTGGCTGAAGTGCTCTCGGTCCGGAAACACCCCGATGCCGACCGGCTGACCGTGTGCGAGGTCGAGGCCGGCGGCGACGCCCCGCTCGCGGTGGTGTGCGGCGCGCCCAACGTGCGCGCCGGCATGAAGGCGCCGCTCGCGCTTCCCGGCGCGCGGCTTCCCGGAGGGCCCAGCATCAAGGTCGCGAAGGTGCGCGGCATCGAGTCCCGGGGCATGCTGTGCTCGTCGAAAGAGCTGGGGCTGAACGCAGCGGCGGCGGGGCTCCTGGCGCTGCCGGAGGATGCGCCGGTCGGGACGGATATCAGGAAGTACCTCGATCTCGACGATCAGGTGCTCACGCTCAAGCCCACGCCCAACCGCAGCGACTGCCTCAGCGTTCACGGCGTCGCGCGCGAGGTGGCGGCGGTGACCGGCGTCACGCTGACGCCGCTGCGCGTCAAGCCCTGCCCGGTTCGCGTATCCGACCGTCTCGAGGTGAAGCTTGATGCGCCGCAGGCGTGTCCGCGCTACTGCGGGCGCGTGGTGCGCGGGGTCAACGCGAAGGCGATGACCCCGGCATGGATGGTGCGGCGGCTCGAGCGCAGCGGGCTGCGCCCGATCAGCGCGGTGGTCGACATCACGAACTACGTGATGCTCGAGCTCGGGCAGCCCCTGCACGCGTTCGATCTCGCCAGGCTCAAGGGCGGGATTCACGTGCGCTTCGCGCGCGCCGACGAGAAGCTCGCGCTGCTCAACGATCAGACCCCGGCGCTCGACCACCGCTTTCTGGTGATCGCCGACGAAGCCCGCGCGGTCGCGCTCGCCGGAATCATGGGCGGCGTGGAAACGGCGGTCGGCGCGGAAACCCGCGACATCTTTCTCGAAAGCGCGTTTTTCACTCCGGAGGTGATCGCCGGCAAGTCACGCGTGCTCGGATTCGGGTCGGATTCCTCGTACCGGTTCGAGCGCGGGGTGGATTTCGCCGGCACGGCGGCGGCGCTTGAGCGCGCGACGCAGCTCGTGCTGGAGGTCTGTGGCGGGGAAGCCGGCGCGATCACCGAAGCGCGCGCCGATCCGCCGAAGCGCGAACCGATCCGGCTGCGGCTCGCACGGGTGCGGAGGTTGCTCGGGGTGAGCCTGAGCGCGACCCATGCCGCAGACATCTTCCGCCGCCTGCGCTTCGAGTTCACCGCGCATGAAGACGTGTTCACCGTGACGCCTCCCAGCTACCGCTTCGACTTGACGCTCGAAGAGGACCTGATCGAGGAGCTGGCGCGCATTCACGGCTACGACAACATTCCGGCGGCAACTCCCGCCGCGCCGTCCAGCATGCTGCCGGCGCCGGAAACGCGCCGCCCCCATGCCGCGCTGCGCGAGCTGATGGCGCTGCGCGATTATCAGGAGATCGTGAGCTACAGCTTCGTCGACGAGGAATGGGAGCGTGACCTGTGCGGCAACGCGCAACCGATAGCGCTGGCGAACCCGATCGCCCGGCAGATGGGCGTGATGCGCTCGAGCCTTGCAGGCAGCCTCATCGCCTGCCTGTGCTTCAATCTCGCGCACCGGCAGCCGCGGGTGCGGCTGTTCGAGCTCTCGCGTTGTTTCGTGAGCGACGACGGGAAGTATGCGCAACCGCTGCGGCTCGGCGCTCTCGCCTGCGGCGACGCGCTGCCGGAGCAGTGGGGGGCACCCGCGCGCCGCGTCGATTTCTATGACGTCAAGGCGGATGTCGACGCGTTATTGTGGCCGCGCACGGCGCAGTTTGAGGCGGCGCAGCATCCGGCGCTGCATCCGGGGAAGTCGGCGCACATCATGATCGACGGCAAGACCGCAGGCTGGCTGGGGGAATTGCATCCGCGCTGGCAACAGAAGTATGATCTAGCCCTCGCGCCGGTGCTGTTTGAACTCGACCTCGATGCGTTGGCTGCGCGCGAATTGCCGGCATGCCGGGAGGTCTCGAAGTTCCCGCTGGTGCGGCGCGATCTCGCGGTGATCGTGGACGAGTCGGTGGGCAGTTCAACGCTGCTCGCTGCGCTACAACAAGACCGCCCCGCTGTCGTCACCGACATCGGCGTATTTGACGTATATCGCGGAACGGGCGTAGAGACAGGCAAAAAAAGCCTTGCATTCAGAGTCTTATTGCAGGATACTCATAAGACTTTGACGGACGCGGAAGTCGACACCGCGGTCTCGCAGCTGGTCCGCATACTGCAAAAACAGTTCGATGCGAAACTTCGTTGACAAGGGGAACCCATGACTCTGACCAAGGCCGAACTCGCCGACCTTCTGTTCGAAAAGGTCGGATTCAACAAGCGCGAAGCCAAGGACATGGTGGAGTCTTTCTTCGAGGAGGTGCGCATCGCGCTGCAGGGCGGACAGGGCGTCAAGCTCTCCGGGTTCGGCAACTTCCAGCTGCGTGACAAGCCACAGCGGCCGGGCCGCAACCCCAAGACCGGCGAGGAAATACCGATCACCGCCAGGCGCGTCGTGACGTTCCACGCCTCGCAGAAACTGAAGGCGATGGTGGAACAGAACTATCATGGAAGCAAACAACAACAGCAGCAGCGGCAATCGTAAGGAAGAGCTGCCGCCGATACCAGCGAAGCGCTACTTCACGATCGGTGAAGTGAGCGAGCTGTGCGGGGTGAAACCGCACGTGTTGCGCTATTGGGAGCAGGAGTTCACGCAGTTGAAACCGGTGAAGCGGCGGGGCAACCGCCGCTATTACCAGCACCACGAGGTACTGCTCATCCGGCGTATCCGCGAGCTGCTCTACGATCAGGGCTTCACCATCAGCGGTGCGCGCAACCGGCTCGACGAGATGGTGACCGAGCCGTCGCGCGCCGCCCGCTCGAGCAAGGTCAATCTCGCGCATCTGCGCAGGGAGCTGAAGAGCGTCATCGACCTGCTGCGTGCCTAGCGCCAACTATTCTTGACCATCCGGTGGATTTTGATGGGCTTGATTGTCGCCGGCAGGCAAGCCGACGAGTTTCGGGGAAACAAGTTGGAACGGCACTGGCAGTATTTCCCGCCGTTCTCGCCGGGCCGCAGGCGGGCTCTGTCGTCGATCTGATATAATCCGCAGCGTCGGGGCGTAGCGCAGTCTGGTAGCGTACCGGCATGGGGTGCCGGTGGTCGTGAGTTCAAATCTCACCGCCCCGACCAATCCGCGCGCGTCATCAGGCGGACATTGCGCGCCGCGCTTTTTTTGTGCATCGTCCCCCTTTACCGCGCCACTTTTTTTTCGTCGCCGGGATGGCGCGTGAAGACTGTTTGATGAGACTTCGTGACATTTTGCTGGCAGGTGTGCTGGCGCTGGGTGCGGCCTGCGCCGGCGCGCAGGGCATCAAGATCGGCTTCGTCGACGGCTACCGCATCGAGAACGAGTCGGTGACCGCACTCAAGCTGATCGAGGCGCTCAAAAAGGAGTTCGCACCGCGCGAGCGGCAGCTGCAGGACATGCAGAAGCAGGTTGCGGACCTGCAGGCGCGCCTGGAGAAAGGCGGCGCGAAGATGAAGCCCACCGAGCGCGAAGCGCGCGAGCGGGAACTCAACGCGCTCGCCCAGCGCTTCGAGCAGGCGCGGCGCGGCTTCGTCGAGGACCTCGAGCTGCGCAAACGCGAGGCGCGCGGCAAGGTCATCGAGGACGCGAACATCGTCATCAAGAGCATCGCGGAAGCGGAGAAGTTTGACCTCGTCCTGCAGGACGCGGTGTTCCACAGCCGCCAGATCGACATCACGGAGAAGGTGCTGAAGGCAATGGCCAAGCGCCCGGTGCCCCCCCTGAGCGGCAGATGAACGGCGCCAGGCGCGGCCTACAGTGCGGTCGTTGCGGCAGGCGCGCTTTGGGAACTCGCAACCCTCCTGCGCGAACGCCTGATCGACCGCGGCCGGAACTGGCGTGCCCGCCTCGATCGACTGCAGGATGGCCGCTCCCTTGGGGGATCGGGCACCCGCCGCGGCGATGATTTCCCCGGCAAGCTCCAGCACGATCGCCGCCCCGTCTTCGTCCCCGACCACGTTTCCCGGCTTCGAGATGCCGCAGCGTAACCGCATGCACCGTCCGCTTCAGGGCACCCCCGGTGATATAATCTGCACGCCAGACGATGCGCATTCTGCTCAGCAACGACGACGGCTATTTTGCCCCGGGCATCGCCATTCTCGCGGAAACGCTCGCGCCGCTCGCCGAGATCACCGTGGTCGCGCCCGAACGCGACCGCAGCGGCGCCAGTAACTCGCTGACGCTGGACCGGCCGCTCACGGTGCGCCGCTCGCACAACGGGTTCTACTACGTCAACGGCACGCCAACCGACTGCGTGCACCTCGCAGTGACGGGATTGCTCGACCGGCTGCCGGATGTCGTGATCTCGGGCATCAACCACGGCGCAAACATGGGCGACGATACGATTTATTCGGGCACGGTGGCCGCGGCGACCGAAGGTTTCCTGCTCGGCATCCCCTCGATCGCGATCTCGCTGGTGAGCACCTCGCACGGCAACTACCCCACGGCGGCGTGCATCGCGGCGGAGCTGGTGACGCGCTTCAAGTCATCTCCGATCGGACAGCCCGTGCTGCTCAACGTGAACGTGCCCGACGTGCCGTACGAGCGGCTTGCCGGGATCCACGTCACGCGCCTCGGCAAGCGGCACAAGGCGGAGCCGGTGGTAAAGTCGGGCACCCCGCGCGGCGAGACGGTCTACTGGATCGGCGCGGCCGGGGGCGCGCAGGACGCGGGAGAAGGCACCGATTTCCACGCCGTGGCGCGCAACGCGGTATCGGTCACGCCGCTGCAGATCGATCTCACCCATGCCTCGCAGATTTCCCTGGTCAAGTCCTGGTTGCCATGAACACCCGCCACAGCGGCATCGGCATGACTTCGCAGCGCACGCGGCTGCGGATGGTCGAGCGTCTGCGCCGGCAGGGGATACGCGACGAGGTCGTGCTCGGCGTGATGGGGGAAGTCCCCCGCCACATCTTCGTAGACGAAGCGCTGGCGAGCCGCGCCTATGAAGACATCGCGCTGCCGCTCGGATTCGGCCAGACGATTTCGCAGCCGTACATCGTGGCGCGCATGAGCGAGTTGGTGCACGCCGCGGCGCCGCTCGCAAAGGTGCTCGAGATTGGTACCGGCTGCGGCTATCAGACAGCGGTGCTGGCACGGCTTGCACCGCAGGTTTACTCGGTGGAGCGCCTCGCCGCGCTGCTCAGCCACGCGCGGCGGCATCTTCGCGAGCTGCGCATCGTGAATGTGCGGCTGCGGCATGGCGACGGCCAGTTCGGCATTCCGGAGTCTGCTCCCTTCGATGCAATCGTCATGACGGCGGCGGCGACGCACGTGCCGCGCATCCTGCTCGAGCAGCTGGCGGTAGGTGGTAGAATGGTCCTGCCGGTCACCGAGCGCGGCCGGCAGCACCTCGCGGTGATCGAGCGCACGCGGCAGGGCTATACCGAAAACAGGCTGGATCAGGTAAAGTTTGTGCCGTTGATGCCGGGAACCGAATGACTGCACAGTGGGCGAAGGATTGACGAGGCGCCTTCCGACATTCGCGGTGGTGACTGCGGCCGCACTGCTCGCCGGTGGCTGCATGACCGCGCCCCGGCCGGCACCCGTGATCGAACGGCTACCGCAAGCGAAGCCGGTCACCGCGCCGAAAACCGCCGCCAAGCCTCAACCAAGGCCACCCGACCGACGGCCCGAGTTCTACACCGTGAGGAAGGGCGACACGCTCTACAGCATCGCGCTCGATCACGGCCTCGATTACAAGGATCTCGCCGAATGGAACGGGCTCGGCGACCCGAACGCAATCAAGGCCGGGCAGCAACTGCGCCTCATCCCACCTGCGACGGCGACCGCGGTCGTCTCTCCCATCAAGCCGCTGCCGCCCGTCGAGAGCAGACCGGTCGCCGCGGGCGACGGGCCTGTCCCGGCAGCGGGTGGAGACGCGCCCAGGACGCAGCCTAGGGGAGTGAAGCTCCCGTATTCGGACCAGGCGTTCGCGCAGATGTCGGGGCAGGCGGCGGCAAAAACCGAACCCGCGCGCGTGGCGAAAGCGGATCCGAGGCCGGAGAGCGCACCCGCGGTCGATGACGACAACATCGACTGGGGCTGGCCGGCGATCGGCAAGGTCATCTCCACGTTCAGCGAGGGCGCGAATCTCAAAGGCGTGAGCATCGGCGGCAAGCTCGGGCAGCCGGTTCTGGCGAGCGCGGCCGGCAGGGTGGTCTACAGCGGCAGCGGGCTGCGCGGCTACGGCAAACTCGTCATCATCAAGCACAATAAGACCTTCCTGAGCGTCTACGCCCACAACAGCGAGCTCGTCGTGAAAGAAGGGCAGAACGTGGTGAAGGGGCAGAAAATCGCCGAGATGGGCAACACCGACACGGATCGGGTCAAACTGCACTTCGAAATCCGGCGCTTCGGCAAGCCGGTGGATCCGATCCGCTTGCTGCCGGGAAGCGGGCCGGCATGACGCGCGAGCGTTCGTCCATCGAAGAAATGCTGCCTGAAGAAACGATGCCCGTTGCGGCGGCGGAGGCGAACTTCGAGACGCACGCCGTCGAAACGGACCTGCTGTCCGACGTGACCCAGCTCTATCTGAGCGAGATCGGGCACAACGCGCTGCTGACCCCCGGCGAGGAACTGCGCTACGCGCGCCTCGCGCGCGGGGGCGACTTCGCGGCGCGCCAGAAGATGATCGAGCACAACCTGAGGCTGGTGGTGAGCATCGCCAAGCACTACCTCAACCGCGGGCTCGCGTTTCTCGACCTGATCGAGGAAGGCAACCTGGGGCTCATCCACGCGCTGGAAAAGTTCGAGGCGGAGCGCGGGTTCCGCTTTTCCACCTACGCCACCTGGTGGATCCGCCAGAGCATCGAGCGCGCGATCATGAACCAGTCGCGCACGATCCGCCTGCCGGTGCACGTGATCAAGGAGCTCAACGTGCTGCTGCGGGCGAGACGCCACCTCGAGACGCACAGCGACAGGGAGCCGACGGCGGAGGACCTCGCGCATCTGCTCGGGTGGGAGGCGGAGAAAGTGCGACGCATCCTGCGGTACAACGAGCGCGTTGCCTCGCTCGACGCGCCGCTCGAGATCGACCCGCTGCTCTCGGTGGGCGAATCGCTTCCCGACGAGCGGGCTCCGCCGCCGGAGACACGCGTCGCGCACAGGGAGTTGACGGAGTGCGTGCGCGAGTGGCTCGCGCAGCTCAGCGGGAAGCAGCGCGACGTGATCAAGGGGCGTTACGGCCTGAACGGCCGTGACATTGTCACGCTTGAGCGGCTCGCGGGACGCCTCGGCCTCACCCGCGAGCGGGTGCGCCAGATCCAGCTCGAGGCGCTGCACAACCTGCGCGACATCCTGAAGCGCCGCGGCGTCTCGAAAGACATTCTGCCGTAACTTTTCCCGGAGCGTCCGGCTGCGCCCGCAGGGCGCACAGGGCGGGCCGCACCGCGAACCGCGACCACCTTGCCGGCGGGAGTGGCGGCAGCGCGGTGCCCCGCGCCGGGCGTCTCAAGCCTTGAACTCGCGAACCAGCCGCGTGAACTCGCGCACGTCCGCCGGGTCGCAATCGGTCCCGTAGCGCAGCGAGATGTAAAGGGCGCTCACCAAGGACACCGCCTTCGCCAGCTCGGGCCGCTCGCGTGCGAGGCGCGCGGCGTAATCCGCCGGGCCCTCGGCCGGGTGACGCGGCAGGCCCTTGCGGGCGAGCTTGCCGCAGAACCTGCGGTAGGCGCGCAGCACCGGATCGGTGACCGTCGTCTTCAACTTGCGCAGCACGAGAGCCGCGAGGATCAGCACCGCGATTCCGGTTGCGACCAGCAGCATCGCGGCGAGATTGCGCCACGCGGGATCGGCGATGCCGAAGCTGCGCAGGAACTGGCGCTGGCGCTCCTGGGTGTAGCCCAGCACCCATTGGTTCCAGTTGTTGGCGATGGAATCCCATGTGAAGCGGATGCGGCGCAGCCACTCGTAGTCGGTGCGCACCAGCAGCGGCAGCGGATCGGACACCGGGATCGCGGCGGCAATGCCGCGCTCCACGCGCTGTGGCGAGACCGCAGCGGTCGGATCGATCCGCACCCAGCCCTGGCCCTCGAGCCAGACCTCGACCCAGGCGTGCGCGTCGGCCTGGCGCACGATCAGATAATCGGTGATAGGATTGACTTCGCCTCCCTGGTAGCCCGTCACGATCCGCGCCGGAATTCCGGCGGCGCGCATCAGCACGGTGAACGCTGCGGCATAGTGTTCGCAGAACCCGCTTTTCGTAGCGAACAGGAACTCGTCGACCGAGTGCTCGCCGAGCGGCGGGGGGGAGAGCGTGTAGAAGAAATTCTCGTTGCGGAACTTGGCGAGCACGTTGCGGATGAGATCCCGGTCATCCGGCGCGTCGCCGCGCATCCTCCGCGCGAGCTCGCGCGTGCGCGGATTGTAGCCTTCGGGGAGCCTGCGGGCGCGAGCGAGCACCGGCTCGCGCTCTTCCTCGCCGTAGCGGTAGGACGTGTACGAGCTCATCTCGTAGCGCACGCGGTTGTGGATCGGGATGGTCGACAGGATCTGGAAGTCCCACGTGACGATCGTGGCCGGCGGCATGCGCGCCGGCAGATCGAGTGCGAACATCCAGCGCTTGCTGTGAGGCTCCAGCGTGATCGTGTACTCGACGGGGGCGCTGTTCGTCTCGTAGCGCATTTTTCCGAAGTACGGCCGGCCGGCGGACCAGGTGCGTCCGTCGAAATCCCACAACACCGGCCCGCGCCAGTAAAGCCGGGTCGGGTTGGGTATGGGGCCGTTGAAGGTGGCGCGGAACGCGACCGCGTCGGACAGGCTCAGGTTGGCGATGCTTCCCGGCGTCATGGTATCGGAAAGGCCCGTGATGCCCGCGTACGCGTCCCGCGGCAGGCCCCACAGCGGGCCCTGCACGCGCGGGAACAACACGAAAAACACCAGCATGAGCGGCACCGACTGCGCGAGCAGCACCCCCGCGGTGCGCAGCGGCGCCGCGGGGCCGGGATAACGGACGGCGAAGTGGAGCCCGATCATGGTGGCGGTGATGAACCATACCGAGCCGAGCATGTAGAGCGCCGTCGGTATCGTCTGCGAGTAGAGGAAGTTGGTGATGACCAGAAAGTAGCCGAGGAAGACGAGCAGCATTGCGTCGCGCAGGGTCGCGAGCTCGAGCAGCTTGAGCGAGAGCATGATGATGAGCAGCGCAACGCCCGCGTCGCGCCCGAAGATGGTGCCGTAGCTCACGAACACGCCAGCGGTCCCGCCCGCGATCACCAGCAGCAGCAGCCAGCGGCTGGGCAGACCCAGGTTGAAACGCGCGAGATACCCGCGCCACGCCATCAGCGTCACCGCGAGCGCGGTGATCCACCACGGCACACGCCCGGCGTGCGGCGCGCCCACCATCGCGAGCGCCGCGAGCAGCCACCAGACGTTGCGCAGGCTCAGCACGGGCGCTCCCGCCGTCATCTCTCGCCGTCCTCGAGGCCGAACAACGCGAGCGCTTCGAGACAGCGGTCGCGTTGGGCGCGGCCTGCGGCGAGCGCGAGCGTCACGCCGGGGAGCCTCAATCCAAAAGCGCGGCCCGCGGCGTGAGCGTCGAGCACCCAGCGCGCGAGGCGCGACAGCCTCGCTTCAACGTCGAGTTGCGCCGGAAGCTCGTTCCAGTCGAACCACAGTTCCGCGTCGGCGCGCCCGCTGAACTGCTTGGTAAGCAGCCCCTGGCCGCGGGCCGCGGCTTTCCACGCGATGTGCCGCGGCGCGTCGCCGAGGTGATAAGGCCGCAAGCCGGCGAAGTCCTCGTGTCCCGCGCCATGCTCGAAGCCCTCGCCGGCCTTGGGGGTTGGCGGTGGAGGCGTCATCCGCGCGGCCTCCGGACGCGGATACACCAGACAGCGCATGTCGAGCTCGAGATAAGCCCAGGCATGGAACAGGCCGAGCGGGTAACGCGTGAACAGGGTGATCCTGCCGGGGCGCAACACGCCACGCCGCGGCGCAGCTACCGGCACGCTTGCGAGCGCCGTCTGGCTTTGCGGCGCGTCGACGAATACTGCATGCCGGCGGTCGCGTGTGAGCCCGATGCTGTAGCGGTCGGTCACGCTCGCGTTGGTGATGCACACCGTGAAATACGCGGTCTCGCCCGCGAATACCGGCTGGGTGCGGCCGGGGGCGATCCGCAGCCGGGCGAGATTGCGGAACGTGTAGAGCATCGCGTTCACGCCCATCGCGCCGAGCAGGAAGGTGAGTAGGAAGCCGAGGCTCAGGCTGTAGTTGACCGATCCGAGCAGCATCAGCGCCAGCACCGCGGCGAAGACCACGCCGTGGCGCGTCGGCAGGATAAATATGCGCCGTTGCACCAGCACGATCGCGCCGGGTTGCGGGCCGCGCAACTGAAACAGCCGGGTGTCGATGAGGCGCTTGAGTGCGGCGTACATCGCTACGCGGCACGAATCGCCGCCGCAAACCGGCTCGCCGCGGCCCGGCCCCGTGCGGGCGACGAGCGCTTCGTGCGGTGAAGCGTCCTTGGGCCGCGCCGCGCTTCACGGGTGATGCGGCAAGGTGTGGTCGTGTGTTGACCCGCCTTGCCGCATCGGGTACCCGTTGCGCGGTGTCTGCGGCCCCAGGACGCTTCACCGCACGAAGTGATTGTCCTCATCAATAGCTATGAATTTACGACCCAGGAGACCAGTTTCTCACGTCCGAATCTTCACGGAATCGCCACCTGCCTGCTCAGGTGCCCGGCAACGTTGGCGCCGTTGACGCGGTCGGCCTCGCCGGTCGGGCTCAGGCGGTGCCCGACCACGCTCGACAGCACCGCCTGCACGTCCTCAGGAATCGCGTGCTCGCGCCCTTCGATCAACGCCCAGGCGCGCGCGCAATGCAGCAGCGCGAGTCCGGCGCGCGGGGAGAGCCCGCTCACGTAATCGGGCGAGCGGCGCGTTTCGGCGATCAGCGCCTGCACGTAGTCGAGCAGTGCGCCCGAAGTGTGGATGCGCTTCGCGCGCTGCTGCAGCTCGACGAGTTCTTCAACCGCCATGCACGGAGTGAGCTGCGAGAGCAGGTCACGCCGGTCGACGCCCTGCAGCAGCGCGCGCTCCGCCTCCGCATCGGGGTAGCCGAGCTCGATGCGCATCAGGAACCGGTCGAGCTGCGACTCCGGCAGCGGGAACGTTCCAACCTGGTGCGAAGGGTTCTGTGTGGCGATCACGAAAAACGGCCGCGGTAGCGTGCGCGTCTCGCCTTCGGTGGTGACCTGGTGCTCTTCCATTGCTTCGAGCAGGGCGCTCTGCGCCTTGGGTGTGGCGCGATTGACCTCGTCGGCGAGAATGACGTGCGCGAATATCGGCCCCGGGTGAAACTTGAACCTCCCGCTGTCGCGCTCGTAGATCGAGACGCCGAGGATGTCGGCGGGCAGCAGGTCGCTCGTGAACTGGATGCGCTGAAAGGCGAGACCGAGCGAGCTCGCCAGCGCGTGCGCGAGCGTCGTCTTTCCCACGCCGGGAATATCCTCGATCAGCAGGTGGCCGCGCGCGAGCAGGCACGCTACGGCGAGCCGGATCTGCCGATCCTTGCCGAGAATGACGTTGCCGACCTGGGAGATGACCTTGTCCAGCGATTGTGCCATTTCCGTGCTGCGCGAAAATGTTTTAGTGTGCCACAACACGGCGGTTTAGTCCCGGTCTAACCGCTTTTCGACGCGAACCACGCGCGCATCGTCCTCGTCGGATCTCAGGCGAAACCCGAGGGTGGACATGAAGTGCAGCATCCTGTGGTTGCCGGCGAGCACGTCGCCGAACATCGTCTGCAAACCCTGCTCGCGGGCGGCACCGATCAGCGCCTGCATGAGGGCCCTGCCGACTCCTCTGCGCTGCCATTCGTCCGCGACGACGATTGCAAATTCGCAACTCGCGCCATCCGGTCCGATGACGTAGCGCGCGACCCCGATCTGTCTTTGGCGGTCCTGCTCGAGCACCACCGCGATCAGCGCCATTTCGCGCGCGTAGTCGATTTGCGTGAAGTGCGAGAGCATTTGCGGAGTGAGCTCGCGCAGCGTATCCATGAAGCGGTAGTAACGCGACTCCCCGGACAACCCCCGCACGAACGCCTGCTCGATGTCGGCGTCTTCGCCGCGGATCGGGCGGATCGTGACCGGCGTGCCGTCCGCGAGCAGAACGGCCCTGACCAGGTGGGACGGATAGGATGGTGCGCGCGTCATCACGACCGCCGGCAGCGGTTAGACTTCGGCTACCGCACATTATAAGATTCGAAGGGGAAATTCAT
>JACQGO010000174.1 GCA_016199485.1 Betaproteobacteria bacterium | reverse complement strand
GTCGACCGCGCGGTGCGGGCCGCGCGCAAGGCTTTCGCTTCCGGTGAATGGCCAAAACTCAACGCCAGCCGGCGCGGCACGCTGCTGAGAAAACTCGGCGACCTGATCGCCGAGAAAGCGAAGTTCCTCGCCGAGATCGAGGTGCGCGACAACGGCAAGCTCCTGGCCGAGATGAGCGCGCAGACCGCCTACATGGCGCAGTGGTACTACTATTACGGCGGGCTCGCCGACAAGATCGAGGGGGCGGTGATCCCGACCGACAAGCCCGACACCTTCAACTACACGCGCCACGAGCCGCTCGGTGTCGTCGCCGCGATCGTGCCGTGGAATTCGCCGCTGCTGCTCACCGCGTGGAAGCTCGCTCCCGCGCTCGCCGCCGGCAACACGGTGGTCGTGAAACCGTCCGAATACACCTCCGCTTCGATCCTCGAATTCATGAAGATTTTCGAGCAGGCGGGCTTCCCGCCGGGTGTGGTGAACGTGGTGACCGGATTCGGTCCCGACGCCGGCATGCCGCTCGTCGAACACCCGATGGTCGCCAAGGTCGCGTTCACCGGCTCCGACAAGACCGGGCAGCTCATCTACGAAACGGCCGCGCGCGGGCTGAAGCGCGTCAGCATGGAGCTGGGCGGGAAGTCGCCCAACATCGTGTTCGACGACGCGCACATCGAAAACGCGGTGAAGGGAGTGATCTCGGGCATCTTCGCGGCAACCGGGCAGACCTGCATCGCCGGTTCGCGCCTGCTGGTGCAGGAATCGATCCACGATGCGTTCGTGGAAAAGCTGGTCGCGTTCGCAAAAACGGCGAAAATGGGCAACCCGATGAGCCTCGACACCCAGATCGGCCCCGTCACCAACCCTCCGCAGTTCAAGAAGATCCTCGACTACATCGAGATCGCCAGGGGCGAAGGCGCGAAACCGGTGCTCGGCGGTTCCCGTGCGACGCGTCCGGAGTGCGGCGAGGGCTGGTTCGTCGAACCGACGATCTTCACCGGCGTCCGCAACTCGATGCGCATCGCGCAGGAGGAAGTGTTCGGACCGGTGCTCGCGGTGATCCCGTTCAAGGACGAGGAAGACGCGGTCGCGATCGGCAACGACGTGGTCTTCGGCCTCGCCGCCGGCGTCTGGACGCAGAGCATGCGCCGCGCGCTCACGATGGCCGAGCGGCTGCAGGCCGGCACGGTATGGGTGAACACCTACCGCGCGGTGAGCTTTCTCTCCCCCTTCGGCGGCTACAAGCGCAGCGGCATCGGGCGCGAGAACGGCCAGGACATGATCCGGGAATACATGCAGGTGAAGAGCGTGTGGATTTCGACCGCGACCGAAGTGCCCAATCCTTTCATCCTGCGCTGAACCCACTCGTGGAAGCGTTTCTCGACCACAAACGCGGTACGTGACACGGATCAGCCCCGCGAGAGCCGTTCCACCGCAGCGATCAACCTGCGATCCGCGTCGGCGATCCGGGTAACGGCGCCGCCTACCGCCCGCTCCCATTTCGCGTTCTGCCGCTCGCGGCTCGCGATCATGCGCCGCACCTCTCCCGGGGCCGGTCCGCCGTTTCCGCGCCGCGAGCGGACGAATCCGTCCGGGTCGAGAGCGCGTTTGATGGCGGTTGCGCTCAACCCGATGTCCTTTCCGATGATGTCACGCGCGGCTTCATCGACCAGCGCGCGATCCACGTCGCGATACCCGAGACCGCGCTCCGTCGCAAGGCGCACCAGCCTTCCCACGATGTGGTGCGCCGTCCGGAACGACAGGCCGTGCTCCACCAGCGTATCCGCCAACGCGACGGCGGTGGTAAAGCCGTCGCCCGCGGATTCCGCCATCCGCTCGCGGTTCAGCCTAAGCGTCTTCAAGAGCGGGGTCATCAACGCCACCATGTCCGCCGCCCGGTTCACGGCATTGTCCGCGATTCGCGGTCCCGTGAGCTTGACGTCGAACGCCGTGCCTCCCGTGTCGCCTTTCAGTATTTCGAGGATCGCGCCGAACGCCGTCGTCACTTCGCCGGTTCTTGCCTTGATCATTTCCAAGGAGTACGGATTCTTCTTCTGCGGCATGATGCTGCTGCTTGCGGCAAACGCGCCGTCCAGCTCGACCAGCGCGAACTCGTTGCTGCACCAGATGTAGAGGTCGGTGGCGACTCTCGCGACGTTGCTCATCAGGATGCCCGCCGCCGCCATCACCTCGGGCAGCCAGTCGTAATTGTGCGCGGCGTCCTTGGTGTTCTCGATCACCGAGGAAAACCCGAGCAGTTCCGCGACGCGCCTTCGGTCGAGCGGCCACGACGTTCCGGATGCCGCCGCTGCTCCCAGCGGAGAGGCGTTGGTCGAAACGAACGCGTTCAAGAGCCGCTGCAGGTCCCTCGTCACGACGTCATGGAACGCCACCAGGTAGTGCCCGAACGTCGTCACCTGCGCCGGCTGCAGGTGGGTGTATGAGGGCATGACCACGTCCGCGGTGGTTCTCGCGCGGGAGAGAAGCGCCTTTCTGAACGCCATCACGGCTGCCAGCAGGCGTGTCAGGTTCTTCCTCACCTTGAGCCGCATGAGCGCCGCGATGAGGTCGATACGGCTGCGCCCGAGATGCATCTTGCCGCCGATGTCCGGGCCGGCGCGCGCGATGACGTGCGCCTCCACGTTGAAGAAAAGATCCCCCTTGACCGGATCGAACGGAAAGCTCCGGGAACGCCGCTGCAATGCCCTGAGCGCCCCGAGTATTCCCGATGCCTCGCGCCTGGAGATGATGCCCTGTTCGCACAACATCACCGTGTGGGCCATGTTGCAGCGGATCATCGCCGCGACGTTCTCGGGATCGATGTCCGCGTAAGGCGTCCAGACGTAGTCCAGCATCTCCCGCGACTGCGCCTTCCCGAGCCGCGCCTTCGACACTTCCGCGAAGCCGCGGGCTCCGCCTCCCCTGTTTTTCCGCATCGCCATCTCCGTCCCCGTTTTCTCCCCCCACTGTTTCGCAATCGCGCGCGATTGCCTTCTTATTTCGCGAATTCATCCGGCCGCACCGCCCGCTTCCCCGCCGCGCGTGCGATCAGCTTCTCCGCGAGCGTTTGCGCGTCACGCGGTCCGGAACTGGTTCCACTCATCGCGTTTTGCCCGCCCGCGGCATCTCGTGCGGGTCGCACCGCGGCGCCGGCGCCATGGCGATTCTTCCGCGCCAGCTTTGACTTGCCGCGAATTATATCGTACGGTGCAGATCACTCTCGGCCTTGCGGGTTTTCCTGCCATCGCTGCGTGGCCGACGCGGTGAAGTCTGTTAACGACGAGCATCTTCCATGAAAATCGCCGAGCTGCTGTTGCAGACGCTAGAAAAAAACGGCGTCCGCTGCATCTTCGGCAATCCCGGGACGACCGAGATTCCACTGGTGCGTCTGTGCGAGCGGCGCAGACGGCTCAAGTACGTCGTGGCGCTGTCCGAGGTCGCCGCGGTGCCGATGGCGGACGGCTACGCGCGGGCAGCGCGCTCGCTCGGTGTCGTCAACCTGCACGTCGCGCCGGGGCTCGGCAACGGCATGGGCGGGCTCTACACCGCCGGCATCGCCGGAACACCCCTTCTCGTGCTGATCGGCGGTCAGGACCGGCGTTTCCTGCATACCCATCCCATCCTGTGGGGCCCGGTCGAGAAAATGGCCGCCTCGGTATGCAAGGCGGTATTCGGGATCAACACGCGCTACGATGCGGCTTACAACACGCGGCGCGCGCTGCGTGCCGCGTTGACCCCGCCGTACGCACCGGTCGCGCTCGTCTGCCCGCCGGATCTCCTGGAGCAGGAGATCGACGCGAGGCCCGTGCCGGTCGCAGCACCGCGGCTCGCCGCTCTCGGCGCCGAGGATGCGCGGAACTATGTCCGCTTCCTCGCGCAAGCGAAACGCCCGGCTTTCATCGCTGCCGAGGACGTGCACTGGAACGACGCAGCCGCTGCGCTGGAAACATTGGCGAAGCTCTACTCCGCGCCGGTTTATGTCGCGCCCTACACCGGCGTGCTGCCGGTCGCGAGCGGCTCCCGGCTCTACGCGGGATATCTCCCGCCGAGCCACAGGCAGATCGGCGAGCGTCTCGCCGCGCATGATGCCCTCTTGTTCGTCGGCGGCCGCGGTTTCCGCACCACGCTTCACAGCGAAATCCGCCTGTCCCAGCCCAAGGCGTGGATCGGCAACGATCCCGCGGTGCTCGCCGCGGACGGAGAATTCACGCTCGCCCGCGTCGCCGATACCCGCGCGGCGCTGGTCGAGATCGCGAAACTGGCCCGCAGCCGGGCGAGGCGGCGCGCCGCGGCCCGCGGCTCGATGCGGCCGGAAGCGGAGCTCCCCGCGCGCGACGATCGGGCGCTGCATCCCACGCGCGCGGTTCACGCGCTGCTGGAGAAGTTTCGCGATGCGATCTGGGTGGATGAGGCGGGGCTTTCCACCTCCGACGTGCGGCAGTGGATGCAGCTGCCCGCCGGGGAATATCTCATCAACGGCAGTGGCGGCATCGGCTGGGGGCTCGCGGCGGCGGTGGGCGCCGCGCTCGCGTGCCGCGGGCGGCAGGTGGTCGCGGTGATCGGAGACGGATCGGCGCTTTACGCGAGCGAGGCGCTGTGGACTGCGGAGCACCATGGCACGCGCATGCTGCTCGTGATCCTTTCCAACCGCCGCTACTCCACGCTCAACGAGGCGGCCGGGCGTCTCACCGGAGGCGCGCTCGATCTGTTCACGATCGAGCCGCCGGTGATCGATTTCAGCGGGCTCGCGACGCTCTACGGCTGGAGCTACGCGCAGGCGTCAACCGAGGAGCAGCTCGACGTCTTCCTCGCCGCGGCGCGCCGCGGGATCGGGAAGAACACCCTCCTGGAACTCAAGCTCGACCCGGCGGTGAAGCCGGTGACGGCGTCGCGGCATTTCTGACGCTGCTCCTGCGTTCTCTTCGGCGATGACTGTTGGGGTTCGCACGCTTACCCCAACCTGCACGCGGCACGCGCGATCACGCCGGCTTCACGAACCCCGGCGGCAGCGTCTCCTGGAACGACTTGCGCGCGGTGATGCCCGCGTGCCAGCGCGCGAGCCCGGGATGCCCGCTGCGCCAGTCGTGCGGATAGCGGAAGTCCACGTACTGAAGGGCCACGCCCATCACGAGATCGGCGAGCGTGAACCCGGGCCCGACGAGGTAGCGGCCGCCCTTGAACGCGCGCTCCGCGACGTCGAGCGCCCGGTGCACGCGGTTCTCCTCGCGCGCCATCTTGTCCGCCCACTGTTTCTCCGGCGGCCGGCGCGTTTCCAGTACGCGCGCGATCACCGCATCGATGATGCCGTTGCCGAGCGCCTGCCACCACTGCGCTTGCCAGTAGCCGGCGGGATCCTTCGGCGTGAGCGGCTTCCCGTCGACGTTGTCCAGGTAATGCACGACGAGCACCGACTCGAACAGATAGCTGTTGGGGCCGATCTCGAGCACTGGTATCTTGCCGAGCGGATTCCTGGCGGGGATCGGGCTGTCTTCCGGCCACGGATCTTCGATGATGAAGTCGACCGGCAGGTTCTTCTCGTTGATCAGCACGCGCGCCTTGCGCACGTAGGGCGAGGTGGGCGATCCGTAGAGCTTCATCGTTTCTCCTTGCGCATTCCCGTGTCAGGACAGCGATTCTAACAGATGCCCGGTGGAATCCGGCATCACGCCAGAGCCGCAATGCCGATGCCCGGCGCAGGATGTGCTACTATTCCCGTGCTTCCGACTTTCCCGTGGGTGTCATTCCCGCGAAGGCGGGAATCCATAGGGTGCCTATTTAACGGGTCCATCGCAAAGGGTCTGCCGACCCGAATTCCGGTGACGTTCACTGCGGGGAATGCAAACGTAATACGCCTTGTTCAACGCTGTATGGATTCCCGCCCCCGATTACGTCATTCGAGGGCAGAGTTTGCACGGGAATGACAGCCCCCACTGAGGTTACTGGTTTGGTGCTGATCGCCAACGGGCAAGCTGGGAATATTGCATGAGTTCGGATGCGCAAGACTCCAGTCTCGTAACGGTTCGCGTCGAGGACCGCGGGGCGGCGGGGCGCGTCGGGTACGTGACCGCGAACAATCCCCCCAAACGCAACGCGCTCGGCATGCCCGGGAAGCGCGCGATGGCCGAAGCGTTCCACACGCTGTCACGCGACGAGATGCTGCGGGCGGTCGTGCTCACCGGGGCCGGAGAGAAATCGTTCATCGCAGGGGCCGACGTGGCGGAAATGAAGGACCTCACCGCCGAAGAGGCCGAAGAGGAGCATACGCTGACGCATCTCGCCTGCGACGCGATACGCGCGTGCCCGGTGCCGGTCATCGCCCGCATCAACGGATACTGTTTCGGCCTCGGCATGGAGCTGGCGGCATCCTGCGACATGCGGGTTGCCGCCGACCACGCAAAGTTCGGGATGCCGGAAGTGCGCGTCGGCATACCGTCCGGGATGGAAGCCGTGCTTCTGCCTGCGATCATCGGCTGGGGCAAGACCGCCGAGCTGGTATTCACCGGAGATCACATCGACGCCCCCGAAGCGTACCGCTGCGGGTTCCTCCAGAAGCTCGTGCCCGCCGCCGAACTCGACGCCGCCGTCGAGAAATGGATAGCATCGATACTGCTTGGCGGTCCAAGGGCGATCCGCCTGCAGAAGGCCCTGATGCGGGATTGGGAGCGGATGTCGGTAACCGACGGGATCCGGCAGGGCATCCGGGCTTGTGTCGAGGCGCGCCGCACCGACGAACCCAGGCGCCTCATGGAAGCCTTTCTCAACCGGAAACGCAGGTAACGGGCCGCCTCACGGGGTCTGGCGGCGCCCTCTTTCCCCGCTTCCCGCGCCCGGCCGGCGCTGCGCACACGACCGGAGCCTATTCCACGCGCGCGCCGGTGAGGTTCCCGCCGCGGATCGTTCTACTCGACCTTCATACCCGCGAGCTTGACGATCCTGCCGTACTCCTCGTATTCCTTCTTCAGAAGAGCCGTGAATTCGCCCCACGGCATGTGCAGCGGGTCCAGCACCTGTGCCGTGAGCACCTTCTGCACCTCGGGTTTGTCGAGCGCCTTCTTGAATTCGGCGCTGAGCCTGTCGAGGATCGGCTTGGGCGTGCCCGCCGGGGCGAAGACGCCGATCCATGGGCTCCGCTCGTAGCCGCGAACCCCGCTCTCGGAGATCGTCGGCACATCGGGAAACTGCGCGAGACGCTTCAACGTGGTGACACCGACCGGGCGGAGGCGTTTCGCCTTGATCTGTGAAACCACCGTACCCACCGTCGCGATCGTCGCCTGGGTCTCACCCGAAGTGGCAGCGCCTACCGACGGCGGGCCGCCCTTGTACGGCACGTGTACGATCTTGATTCCCGTCATTGAGATAAACAGCGCCATCGACAGGTGCGGCGCGCTGCCGTTGCCCGGCGACGAATAGAGGATCTCGTTCGGCCGCGCCTTGGCGAGCGCCACGAACTCCTTCACCGTCTTCACCGGCAGAGAAGGATGTACCACGAGCACGCCCGGCTGCGAGGCGAGCATGCTGACGCCGACGAAGTCCCTGACCACGTGATACGGCAGATCCTTGTAAACGTACGCGTTGACCAGATGCGTGGTGGACTGAACCATGAGCGTGTAGCCGTCGGGCGGCGCTTTCGCCACCGGAACGGTTCCGATGCTCCCGGCGGCCCCGGGACGGTTATCGATAACGAACCGCTCCCCGAGCGATTGCGAGACCACGTCAAAAACGACGCGCCCCACGATGTCGTTGGAGCCGCCCCCGGGCCACGGTATTACGACGCGCACCGGTTTGGCCGGATACTTCTGCGCCATTGCGGTGCCGGCGATCACCGACAAAACCACGAACAGCGCACATGGGATGCGGAGGTACGATGCCACGAGTCATCCTCCTCTGAATGATGGATCGTTGTTGGAACAATCGTCGCGTGCGGCACGTCGTGCAAGCATAATGCGATCCGGGGGCACCCTTCAAGTGGGCGCCCCCAGGATCGCCGTCTAGCAGGTTGATGCAAAAGCCCGTGACAATGTCTATAACTGTCATTCCCGCGAAAGCGGGAATCCCGAAGTGTTTTATTTCTTTGCGAGCGCGTTTCTGGACTCCTGCCCCCGTTTTGAGCATTCGAGGGATGGATTTTCGCGGGATTGAATGATAATTTTGAATCAACCTGATAGACGCGACGACTCGCGGTTTCACCGGTGCGGGAAGGAACGCGCGGTCCCTCCAG
>JACQGO010000173.1 GCA_016199485.1 Betaproteobacteria bacterium | reverse complement strand
CGCGCCGGACAGCCACAGGCTCGAAGTCGAGTCCCAGAAATACTTGAGCGGCGCCGCCATGTTGCCGAAGCGCGTCGGCGATCCGAGCGCGATTCCGACGCACTCTTCGAGATCCCTAGGCTCGGCGTACGGCGCGCCGCTGTCGGGGACCGCGCTTTCCACCGCCTCGCATACGGCGGACACCCGGGGGACGGTACGGATGCGCGCCGCGATACCGGGCACCTGCTCGGCGCCGCGCGCAATGAACTGCGCCATCTGCCGCACCGCGCCGTAGTGGCTGTAGTAGAGAACGAGGACTTCTTTCACGGGACGTGGGCAAGGTTCGCGGTTATTATATAACGCGTACGGACTGCGACCATGTCGGAAAAACCCGCGGCGCTCATCGAGCTTGCGCGCATGGTGGCGGCGCGCTTCGTCGAAGAGCGCTGCCTGCAGGTTGCCGCGAGCCTCACCTTCACGACTTTGCTTGCCCTGGTGCCGATGGTGGCCGTCGCGCTCACCGTGATCTCGGCGTTCCCGGTGTTCGGCGCGTTCACCGAGCATCTCGAGCGGTTCGTGCTCGAGAACCTGGTGCCGGAGTCGGCGGAGGCGATCGCGGCCTACACCGAGCAGTTCACCGAGAACGCGGGACGGCTCACCGCCCTCGGCGCGGCGTTCCTCGGCCTCACCGCGCTGCTGCTGATGCTCACGATCGACCGCGCGTTCAACACCATCTGGCGCGTCACGCGTCCGCGGCCGATGCTGCAGCGCGTGCTGATCTACTGGACCGTGCTCACCGTGGGCCCGCTGCTCATCGGCGTGAGCCTCTCGCTCACCTACTGGCTCGTGGGCATCTCGCTGGGCGTGGTGCGGGACATTCCCGGCGCGGGCGTCGCATTGCTGAAGATCATGCCGGTCGTGCTCACCTCGGTCGCGTTCGCGCTGCTCTATCTCGCGGTGCCCAACCGCCGTATCGCGTTAGGCGATGCGCTGCTGGGCGGCGTTGCGGCGGGCCTTGCGTTCGAGGCGATGAAGCGCGGGTTCGCGTTCTATGTCACGCAGTTTCCGACCTACAAGCTGGTGTACGGGGCGTTTGCCAGCATCCCGATCTTCCTGCTGTGGGTCTATCTTTCCTGGATGGTCGTGGTGTTCGGCGCGGTGGTCGTTGCGGTGCTGCCGGAATGGCGCGCGCGCGCAGACCAGGCGCAGAGCGCGCCGGGCGACGAGTTCTTCGACGCGCTGCGGATTCTGCGCGTGCTGTGGCAGGCGCACCGCACCGGGGAAGCGGTGGCGCCGTCGCGGCTGCACGCGGCCGCGCAGCGGGGCATCGACAGGATCGAGGCGCTGCTCGCGCGGCTTGCCGCGGCAAACTGGATAGCGGCGGTCGCCGGAGGCGGCTGGGTGCTGGCGCGCGACGCGCACGAGATTCGTGTCGCCGATGTTTACCGGCTGCTGGTCTTGCGTCCCGACGCGGGGACCTGGGGCTACGGGCACGAGCTCGACGCGCTCGCGCGAAACCTCGCCGCGCGCGTCGAAGAGGCGATGGCGATGACGCTCGGGGAACTGTTCACGCGCACCGCGCAGCCCCTGGCGGAGACAGTCCCGACCGCACGCGTTCAGGCACTGTGAGTGCCGCGGCGCGCGCGGAGGATCAGCTCGCGGGACGCGTGCGGGCGCTTTCCGCGGTGCGCACCGGATACCTCCACTGATTGAGCCAGGCGCGCACCACCATGGTCGGATACTCGGGACGGCCCAGCGTGCCGTTGTAACGGCCGAGAGCGCGGAAGTAGTTGCCCTGCTCCATGTCGAGATAATGGCGCAGGATGACGCTGCCGTAGCGCAGGTTGGTGCGCAGGTGGAACAGGTTGTGATCCCTGGTGCCGATGAGGTTCACCCAGAACGGCATCACCTGCATGTAGCCGCGCGCGCCGGCGCGCGACACCGCGTACTTGCGGAAATTGCTCTCGATCTGAATTACCGCCAGCACGAGCTGGGGATCAAGCCCGGCGCGCTTCGCCTCGTAGTGCACGGTGACCAGAAACTCCTCGCGCACCACGCGGTCCGGCATGCGGCGCTCGAGCTTTTTCGACATGGCCCTGAGCCACGCGCGCGCCTCGGCTTCCGAAGCAAACGCGAGGTACGGCACCGCGTGATCGGCGATCGCCTTGGAGAGCGCTGCCCGCACGCTCGCGGAAAGCGGCTCGTAGACCTGGGCGCCGGCAAACGCCGCCGTGGAGCACAGGACCAACGCCAGTCCCGTCAGTTTTCGCATAGCGCAGATTTTA
The DNA here is from genome assembly GCA_016199485.1 of Betaproteobacteria bacterium. Taxonomy (GTDB): domain Bacteria; phylum Pseudomonadota; class Gammaproteobacteria; order Burkholderiales; family SG8-41; genus JACQGO01. The sequence goes on along the minus strand of JACQGO010000173.1, from coordinate 8,397 downwards.
CGAATCCGACCGCCTCTTGCAAGCCGATGAGCCGTGATTTCGCGTCGCGCCGCGCCTGATGCTCGACGGCGCCCTGTTTGAGCCCGCGCTCCCCCACCACGATCCGGTGCGGGATGCCGATAAGTTCCATGTCCGCGAACATCACGCCGGGGCGCTCGTCGCGGTCGTCGAGCAATGCGTCGATGCCGGCCGCGAGCAGGTCGGCATGGAGCCTTTCCGCGGTATCCCGGACGGCCGCGCTCTTGCCGAGCCCGATCGGCACGATGGCGATCTCGAACGGCGCCATCGCGCGCGGGAAGATGATGCCGCGCTCGTCGTAGTTCTGCTCGATCGCCGCCGCGACGATGCGCGACACCCCGATCCCGTAGCAGCCCATCTCCATCGCCCGCGACTGCCCCGTTTCGTCGAGGAAGGTGAGGTTCATCGCGCTCGAGTACTTGGTGCGCAGCTGGAAGATGTGCCCGACCTCGACGCCGCGGCAGATTTCGAGCCGGCCTGCGCCGTCGGGACTCGGGTCGCCGGCGACCACGTTGCGGATGTCGGCGACCTGCCCGGGCTCGGGCGCGGCCAGATCCCGGCCCCAGTTGGCGCCGGTGTAGTGAACCCCGTCTTCATTGGCCCCGCATGCAAAGTCGCTCATCACCGCAACGGAGCGATCAATCTTCATGGTCAATTTTTTTTCGCGCTCTTCGCGGATCGCAGCCGCGGCTCTACGCCGCGCGTCGGTTTGCCCCGAGAGCAGCGGGCCGAGCGATCCGAATCCGGCGCCGAACGCTGCGCGCACCTGTTGTTCGGTGGCCGGCCGCAGGGGCGTCCTGATTTCCGGCAATTTGGAAACTTTCGCTTCGTTCAGCTGATGGTCTCCGCGTACGAGCAGCGCGACAACCCCTTCCTTGCCCTCATAGACCAGCGTCTTGACCGTCTTGTCGACCGGAATGCCGAGAAAACGCGCGAGGTCATCGATGGTTCGCACGCCGGGGGTGCTGACTTTCCGCAGCGGTTGCGACGGCGGTTGACGCGTTTCCGCGGTCACCGCCTCGGCAAGCTCCACGTTCGCCGCGTACTCCGACTGCGGACAGAAGGCGATCGCGTCCTCGCCCGAATCCGCCAGCACGTGAAATTCGTGCGAGCCGGTGCCGCCGATCGCACCGGTGTCCGCGGCCACCGCGCGGAATTTCAGGCCCAGGCGCGTGAAGATGCGCGAATAGCAGTCGTACATCGCCCGATAGGTCGCGTCCAGGCTTGCCTTGTCGGCGTGAAACGAGTAGGCGTCCTTCATGATGAACTCGCGGGCGCGCATCACCCCGAAGCGCGGCCGGATCTCGTCGCGAAACTTGGTCTGGATCTGATAGAAGTTGACGGGGAGCTGGCGGTAGCTCCTGATCTCGCGCCGCACGATGTCGCTCACGACTTCCTCGTGCGTGGGACCGAAGCAGAAGTCGCGCTGGTGCCGGTCCTTGATGCGCAGCAGTTCCGGGCCGTACATCTCCCAGCGGCCGGATTCCTGCCACAACTCGGCCGGCTGCACCGCGGGCATGAGCACCTCGACCGCGCCCGATCTGTCCATCTCCTCGCGCACGATCGCCTCGACCTTGCGCAGCACGCGCAGCCCGAGCGGCATCCAGCTATGGATGCCGCTCGCGAGCCGCTTGATGAAGCCGGCGCGCAACATCAGCCGGTGGCTCACCACTTCGGCTTCGGTGGGCGCTTCCTTGAGCGTTGAGATGAAGAACCGCGAGACGCGCATGGCTGGTCGCTTGCTGCAAAAAGTCTTATTCTACCGTGTTCGTTGCCGGCATCGGAAAACGGCGAGATGAAGTTCCTGGCGAAATGGCGCGTGCGCAAGCCCGCGGACGATAACGAAACGGTGTACGTGAGCGAGAAGTTCGGCGTGAGGTCGCTGCACATCGGCAGCGACACGATACAGAGCTCGATGCGGCTCGCGCGGCCCTACGACCTCGAACTCTCGTATACGCGCAGCATGGTAGCGTTCCTGCTGTTCAATGCACACCCGCAGCGGATGGTGATGATAGGGCTGGGCGGGGGCTCGCTCGCGAAATTCGTCTATCACCGCATGCCCGCCGTGGCGACCACCGTGGTGGAGGTGAACGCCCGCGTGGTGGCGGTCGCGCGCCAGTATTTTCACGTGCCGCCGGACGACGCGCGTTTTGCCGTGGTGATCGGCGACGGCGCGCAATACGTTGCGGCGAAACGCGCGTTTGCCGACGTGCTCATGGTCGACGGCTACGATGCCGAGTCGCAGGTCACCGGGCTTTCCACCAGGACGTTTTACACGGCGTGCGCCGAGGCGCTCACCGAGTGCGGCGTCTTCGTCGTCAACCTGTGGGGCAGCGACCGCAAGTTCGGCGACTATCTCGCGCGCATCGAGGCGGCATTCCGCGGGGGCACGTTGTGCCTGCCGGCGGAGAAGCCGGGAAACGTGATCGTGCTCGGTTTTAGACGGCATCCCGGCGACCCCTCGTGGAGCGAGCTCGCGGCGCGCGCGCGCGAACTCGAGAGCGCTTACGGGCTCGAGTTCCCCCGCTTTGTTCAGTCGCTGCGCCGGATGAACCGCCACGACAAGGCGCGGCTCTATGTCGACCGGCCCCAGGCGCAGCAGGGGCCCCTCGCCGGCACCGCTTAACGCTTTCATTCTTTGCGGAATTGTGGAAGAATTTTGAGCGACAGACTTTGCGAGGGGTGAGCGAGATGATCGACCGTGACGGTTATCGCCCCAACGTCGGTATCATTCTATGTAACTGGAAAAACGAGGTGTTTTGGGGCAAGCGGGTCAAGCAGCATTCGTGGCAGTTTCCGCAGGGCGGAATCAAGTCGGGCGAGACCCCGGAAGCCGCGATGTATCGCGAGCTTGAGGAGGAGATCGGGCTCAGTCCGCAGCACGTCAAGGTCCTCGGGCGCACGCGCGACTGGCTGCGTTATGACGTCCCGTCGCAGTGGCTCCGGCGCGAATGGCGCAGCAAGTACCGGGGGCAGAAGCAGATCTGGTTTCTGCTGCGGTTGGTCGGGCGCGACTGCGACGTGTGCCTGCGCGCGAGCGCCCACCCCGAGTTCGACGCATGGCGCTGGAGCGATTACTGGGTGCCGGTCGACTCGGTAATCGAGTTCAAGCGCGAGGTCTACCAGAGAGCGCTGCTCGAGCTTTCGAGACACCTGTTCAGGAAATCCGGTCACCGGCGCTTCAGGGCGGGCGCGCTCGAGCGCGGATGAAGCCGCACTGTCAACCTAACGCCCGCGACGCGGTCTAATATTGAAAAGTACCGGCGGGTATCGCTGCCTGGACATCGCTTTATCGCCGGGGCGGGTTGGCTATTCGCGTTTGACTGACCTCAGGAAGGAGAAGGGGCCGTGCTCAGGGATTACGCCGTTTTGCCGTCTTCGCTTCTCCAGCGCGGTGCGGGTTATGCGCAGCCCTCGCAGGTCATCCCGGAGCGTGTCACGCTCGACGATCCCGCGATCATGGTAATGACGGACCTCAAGTACGTGGGCGCGGTCATCGTCCAGCCGCACGACACGGCGGACGAAGCGAACCGCCGCATGATCCAGCGGGGCGTGCGCCTGCTGCTCGTCATCGACCAGCAGCGCAAGATGGTGGGGCTGATCACCGCCACCGACCTGTTCGGCGAAAAACCGATGCAAGCGGTGACCGCGCGCGGCTGCAGGCGCGAAGACGTGCTGGTGCGCGACATCATGACCCCGCAGGAGCGCCTCGAAGTGCTCGATCTTCGCGACGTGCACAGCGCCAAGGTCGGACACGTCGTGGCGACGCTGAAGAAGGCGGGCCGCCAGCACGCGATGGTGGTCGAGCACGATGACAGGAGCAGGCAGACCGTGCGCGGGCTTTTCTCCGCGACCCAGATTGCGCGTCAACTCGGGATCACCATCATCACCAACGAGGTCGCGCGGACCTTCTCGGAAATTGAATCCCTGCTCGCGCACTGAGGGGCCGACGATCTCCTGCGGTTTGACACGCTGCGCGAGCAGTCTTATACTGAATTCATAGATTAGATCAAGTCTAATTACTGCATTCCGTCTTCATGCGGGGAGCTGCGGGGAGATTCCCGGGCTATCCGCGTTTCGGCTGGTGTCGGACTAACACATTGATCAAAAGGAGAAAGCCATGCAACTCAAAGGATCGAAGACGCACGCCAATCTGAAAGCCGCTTTTGGCGGCGAGTCGCAAGCCAATCGCCGGTATCTGTACTTCGCCGGAAAAGCCGACGTCGAGGGGCAGAACGACGTGGCAGCGGTATTCCGCTCGACGGCCGAAGGCGAGACCGGACATGCCCACGGCCACCTCGAGTATCTGGAGTCGTGCGGTGACCCGGCGACCGAAATGCCGTTCGGCAGGACGCGCGAAAACCTGAAAACGGCGATTGCCGGTGAGACCCACGAATACACCGACATGTATCCCGGCATGGCGAAAACGGCGCGCGAGGAAGGTTTCACCGAGATCGCCGACTGGTTTGAGACGCTGGCGAAAGCCGAGCGTTCGCACGCCAACCGCTTCCAGAAGGCGCTCGATCAACTGGTCGACTGAACGCAGTGAAGGGTCAAGGGTGAAGAGTGAAGGGGTAACATCGAACCCTTCGCCGACCACGCCCTTCACCCTTCACATTTTACCCTTCACCCGTCAATGAGCGCGCGCGAAGGGAGCCTCGAGGCTCCCACCCGGCATCGTATCGACTGGCGCTCGCCCGAGTACTACGACGAAAGCAAGCTCCTCGCCGAGCTCGGGCGCATTTTCGAGATCTGCCACGGCTGCCGCCGCTGCGTCAACCTGTGTACCGCGTTTCCGCGCCTGTTCGACTTGATCGACGAAGGGGCGACCGGCGAACTCGACGGAGTGGACCGGGAGCGCTACCGGGAAGTGGTCGATCAGTGCTACCTGTGCGACATGTGCTACATGACGAAATGCCCGTACGTGCCGCCGCACCCGTGGAACGTCGACTTCCCGCACCTCATGCTGCGCGCCAAGGCGGTCAAGTTCAGGAAGGGGCAGGTCAGGCTGCGCGACAGGCTGCTCTCCAGCACCGACGCGGTGGGCAGGCTCGCAACGATCCCGGTCGTGGTGCAACTCGTTAACGCCGCAAACAGGGCAAAGGTGACGCGCGGCGTCCTGGACCGCGCGCTCGGCGTGCACCCCGAGCGCGTGCTGCCGGAGTACGCCGCCGCGAAGTTTCGCGCAACGGCGCGACCCAATGCCGCGTTTCCGGTGCGAGACGGCAGGAACACACCGGGCAAGGTGGCGATCTTCGCGAGCTGCTACGTCAATTACAACGAGCCGGGCATCGGCCACGATCTGCTCAAGATCCTCGAGCACAATGAGATCCCGGTCGTCCTCGTCGAGAAGGAGACGTGCTGCGGCATGCCCAAGCTCGAGCTCGGTGACCTCGAGGCGGTCGCGCGCGACAAGCAAGTGAATATGCCGGCGCTCGCGATCCTCGCGCGCGAGGGCTACGCGCTCATGTCAGCGGTGCCGTCCTGCACCTTGATGTTCAGGAAGGAGCTGCCGCTCATGTTTCCGGATGAAGCGGACGTGAAGGCGGTGGCCGAAGCGATGTTCGATCCTTTCGAATACCTGGTGCTGCGGCACCGCGACGGGCTGCTGAAAACCGACTTCAAGCAAGGCCTCGGCAAGGTGTCGTACCACGTGCCGTGCCACCTGCGGGTGCAGAACATCGGACAGAAGACGCGCGATCTTCTCGCCATGGTGCCCGACACCAGGGTCAACACCGTCGAGCGCTGCTCGGGGCACGACGGCACTTGGGGCGTGAAGCGCGAATACTACGAAAACTCGATGAAAATCGGGCGGCCGGTGTTCCGGCAGATGGCGGCGGAGGATCCCGATTACATCAGCTCGGACTGCGCGATTGCGGCGCGGCATATTGCGCAGGGGATCGGCGAGTCGCGCGCCCGCAAGGCACACCCGTTGACGCTGCTGCGCATCGCATACGGCTTGTGAGCGAGGTGTGAAACGTAAAACGTGAAACGTGAAATGTGAAACGTGAAATGCGAGACGCGGGCGGCGAGGCGCTGGTCCTGACTGGCGTTTCACTTTTCACGTTTCACTTTTCACGGGGTCCATGCATGCCGCACATCACCCGCGAGAGCCTGATGACGCTGGAAGCCTACGCCAGGGCGCGCGAGGAATTCCGCGCGCGCGTGATGGCGCACAAGAAAAACCGCACCGTGCGCCTCGGCGAGCACGTCACCGTGATCTTCGAGGACGAGCTCACGATGCGCTACCAGGTCCAGGAGATGCTGCGCGCGGAGCGCATTTTCGAGGAGGAGGGCATCCGGCACGAGCTCGACGTCTACAATCCGCTGATCCCCGACGGCAGCAACTGGAAGGCGACGATGATGATCGAGTATCCCGACGCCGCGGAGCGCCAGCGCATGCTGGCGAAGCTGATCGGCGTAGAAGACCGCGTGTGGGTGGGGGTCGGGGAGCGCCCGCCGGTCTACGCGATCGCCGACGAGGATCTCGAGCGCGATACGACGGAGAAAACCTCCTCGGTGCACTTCCTGCGCTTCGAGCTCGATTCGTCGATGGTGGAATCGCTGCGCGCCGACGCGCGGCTCGCGATCGGCATCGACCACCCGCACTACCGCGCCGCGGTCGACGACGTGGATCGGGCGGTGCGCGCCTCGCTGTTGAGCGATCTCGCGAGCTGACGCCGGCCGGCGCCAGGCCGCGGGCGGGCGCGGTCGGACTCCGTTTATAATATTGGCTCTTTCGGGGAGCATTATGCTGCAGTCCCGCACCAAGAGCCTGCTCGAGCGACGCCTGTGCGCCCTCGACCCGCCGCTTGCCGTCAAGCTGTGGGACGGTACCACCTTTGCGCCCGCCGGCCCGGCGCGCGTGAGTGTCACGCTCCGCAACCCCGGCGCGCTCCGCGCGCTGCTCAACCCATCGATGGGCGAGCTCGCAAAATGCTACGCCGAGCAGCAGGTCGACGTGGAGGGCGATGCGCGCGACGTGGTCGGAATGGCCGAGGCGTTGTGTAACGCGGGCTCGAGCGTGCGCGGCGGCCAGCGTGTGCTGCGGAAGTTCCTGCGCCACACGCGGCTGTTCGACCGCACCGCGATCCAGCGCCACTACGACGTGGGCGACGAGTTCTTCGCGCTGTGGCTCGACAGCCGGCGCGTCTACTCGTGCGCCTATTTCCGGCGCGCCGACGACACGCTCGATATTGCGCAGGCCCAGAAGCTCGACCACATGTGCCGCAAGCTCCAACTCAAGCCGGGCGAGCGGTTTCTCGACATCGGCTGCGGCTGGGGTGCGCTCGTCACGTGGGCGGCGCAGAACTACGGGGTGCACGCGACCGGGATCACGCTCTCGCGCAACCAGCACGTGCATGCGCAGCGGATGATCGAGGAGCTCGGCCTGGAGGGGCGCTGCCGCGTCGATCTGCTCGACTACCGCGACCTGCCGGAACACGATCTGTTCGACAAGATCGCGAGCGTCGGCATGTTCGAGCACGTGGGCGGGCGCAACCTGCCGCTCTATTTCGGCAAGATGTTCCGCCTGCTCAAGCCCGGGGGGCTCGCGCTCAACCACGGCATCACGTTGAACCTGCTCGACCAGGACGAGCTCGGCAGCGGCATCGGCCAGTTCGTCGACGACTATGTGTTTCCGGGAGGCGAGCTCGTCCACGTCTCCCGCGTGATCGAGGAGATGGCTGCGCAGGGGCTCGAATGCTGGGATGTCGAGAGTCTGCGACCGCATTACGCGAACACGCTTTGGCACTGGGTCGAACGCCTCGAAGCCAAACGCGATGCCGCGGTCGCGCTGGTCGGGGAGAAGCTCTACCGCATCTGGCGCATCTACATGGCGGGCTCGGCGCACGCGTTCGAGCGCGGCTGGATGTCGGTGTTCCAGGTGCTCGCCGGCAAGCCGCTTGCGAATGGCGCGCTCGGGTTGCCCCTCACGCGCGAATACATCTACGGCGACTGAAGCGCGCCATGCGGTACTTGCCGGTCGTTTTCAGCTTGCTGTCGTTGAGTGCCGCGGCGCAGCTACCGCCGCCCGCGGATCTGTTCGAGGAGCCCGCGCGCTGGAAGGAAATCGAGGTGAAGCTTCCTGCGTATCCCAGGCCGGAGAACCTGGTCCCGTTCGAGGCCGGCGCCGCGACTCCCAACCGGTTCTTTGTCGACGCCGGGTCGATCGCGGTAGGCGCGGACGGCGTGGTGCGCTACACCCTCGTGATCAGGACGCCCGGCGGTGCCGTCAACACCTCGTTCGAGGGGATACGCTGCGCGACCCGCGAGCGCAAGCTCTACGCGTTCGGTCGGAGCGACGGGACGTGGACGGCGGCGCGCAATCCCTCCTGGCGGTATATCGAGTACCAGGAACGCAACCGCCATCACGGCGTG
>JACQGO010000172.1 GCA_016199485.1 Betaproteobacteria bacterium | reverse complement strand
TGGGAACCGCCCGCCCTGTTGTCGACCACTACAGGCTGCCCCCAGGCTTCCGTCAGCTTGGCGCCGATCGTCCGTGCGAGGATGTCTATCCCGCCGCCAGCGGCCGCGGGAACAACCACCCGAATGGGCTTTACGGGGTACGGTATGCGTTCGCCCGTCGTAGTGTCGGCATCACTGATCCCGCAGGACAAGGAAAAGAACAGTGCCAGCATTACCGCAAGCGGGGAGCGGAGGCGCTGCGCATAGAGCCGGCTCGAAAGGGTTTCGTTTATCCATCCGCCACAGGTAGGAGGAGTCATGTCTTTTGCTCCCAAAGGATCATCTTGGGGTCGGAGGGCGGCCAACCCAGCCTTGATCAATATCGGACTTCGAGAGGGACCGCTTTGATCTACATCAAAGACGCCCGAGAGCCCGACTTGCCGCATCGCGCGTCGTAGCGGAATATGGCCGGCGGAGGCGCCGCTTCGCTGATTACCGTATTGCGAATCAATCGCCGGAATGCGAGAGCGCTTGACCGCGGGTCGCCGCGCGGTTTTGACCTGGATCAAGAATCATGCCGCTTGATATCGTTTAGTCTCCCTGTTGGCGTCGTCGGGACGGAACGGAGGATAACATGGCTGGAAAGAGTCTCAAGGAAAGGTTGCGGTCTGGCGAGGTGTGTTTGGGAACACACACTTATTCTGCCAGCCCGGGAATGGTAGAAGTAATCGGGCGGGCAGGATTCGACTGGATGTTGATCGATTGCGAGCATGCTCCCGCAGGTCCCTACGATACGCTGCTGCTGGAGAATCTGCTGCGAGCGGCGGAGCTTTCTGGAGCGACGCCGCTGGTGCGAGTGCCGGAGAATGATGAGACGATGATTATGAAGGTCCTCGACTCCGGCGCCGCCGGTGTTGTCGTTCCGCATGTCAATGATGGAGATTCCGCCCGCCGGGCTGTGCGAGCTACCCGTTATCCACCAAGCGGGACGCGTGGGACATGCAGTAACACCCGTGCCACGGGCTATTACTCAAGAATCAGGAAGGAAGGTGACGCTTTCTGGGAGAGCGCCAATGCCCAGGTGATCACGGTAGTGCTTGTCGAGGAACACAAAGCTCTCGAGAAAATCGAAGAGATCGTCTCGGTGCCGGGCATCGATGTGGTGTACATCGGGCCGCGCGATCTGGCGATGTCCATGGGCGAACCCGACATGAACGCCCCGCCCGTCCGGGAAGCGATCGCCCATCTCACGAAAGTCGTGTCTGCAAAAAGCATCGCGATAGGGCGTCCGTTCTATTATCCAAACTTCGCGTCCGCCGCCGAGCTGGTCCGGGAGGGAACTACTTTCCTCGCGTGCACCTCGGATATCCGGATCTTCTTCGAGGCATGTTCTCATATCACCAGCAGCGTCAAGGAAGTACTGCGGTCGCGGCATTAATGAAAGTCGTGCAAAGAGCGTTTTCAGTTCTGCGTATCGTGGGAAATCAAGGGAGGCAATCATGGGCGCGTCGACAAGTGTCGTGTGCGGCAACCTGGAGTCCATTGTGTACGCACGGCTGGAGCCTCGTGCGGATCTTTATCAAGAGCTGAGGCGGGTGTGCAAGGAAAATGGTATCAAGACGGGTGTCGTGCTCACCATTACGGGAGGGCTTGAGAGCGCGAGACTGCAACTGTTGACCACCAGCCAGGTCAAGACAGGGACTCCGGAAATCGTCGAGCTTACCGGGCCCTTCGAGGTGAGCGGCCACGGGCTCATCGGGCAATTCCGGCAAGGCGACAGCGGGGGTATTTTCCAGGGAGAAGAAGCCGGGAGCCCGTATCTCCACGTGCACCTGACGCTCACGGTCGGGTCGGGGCAGGCCGTGAAGACGTATTGCGGTCACCTGGTGGAGGGTTGCATTGTCCGCTCACACCACGCGATCTCTCACTTTACGGTAGTTCTGGCGAAAGCGAGCGGCGTGCAACTGGACCTGGTGGCCGATCGGAAGGCTGCAAGACCCGGGTACTCGGACGGTTTGAGATATCACGAGCTGACTGCAACAGCTGGATGATCCACGCAACGACCATCATGCAGGCAGCCGATTATTTGTTGTAGATTCTTGAACCAGCGAGGAGGACTGTGGTGACAAGCCGTGTTGATCCATGGACGTTCCTGGCGTGGATGCTTTGCGCGGGCGCGGTCTTCGCCCAGGCTCATGCGAACAAGCCGATTCGCATCGTCACCACCGCACCCGGCAGCGCAAACGATCTCGTGGCGCGCTTGATCGCGCCGGGGCTTACAGGAAGTCTCGGCCGGCAGGTGATCGTGGACAATCGTGGAACGATCGCGGGAGAAATCGTGGCCAAGTCGCCACCCGATGGTCATACGCTCCTCTCCTACGGGAGCAGCTTCTGGCTTTCCCCTTTCATGCGGGACAACGTGCCCTGGGATCCGGTGAAGGATTTTTCACCGATCGCGTTGACGACGAACTCGCCCGACATGGTCGTAGTACACCCCTCGCTGCCGGTCAAGTCCGTCAGGGAGCTGATCGCCCTGGCCAAAGCCAGGCCGGGGGACCTCAACTACGGCTCGAGCGTAACAGGCTCCACGCCGCATCTCGCGGCCGAACTGTTCAAGTCGATGGCGCGGGTCGACATCGTGCGCGTTCCTTATAAGGGAGTCGGGCCGGCGCTCGTCGCGCTGATCGGAGGCCATGTGGAGGTGATGTTTCCCAACGCCGGCGCCGCGGCACCGCATATCAAGTCCGGCAGGCTGAGAGCACTGGCGGTTGCGAGCGCCAGGCCCTCCCCACTCACGCCGGGATTGCCTACAGTCGCGTCGTCGGGGCTTCCTGGCTACGAGTCATCAACCATACTGGGCATGTTCGCCCCGGCCGGAACGCCGCCGGCGATCATCGATCGGCTGAACCAGGCCGTCGTGCGCGCGCTTCACGCGCCGGACGTGAAAGAAAAGCTCTTCAGTTCCGCGATCGAGGTGGTCGCCAGTTCTCCCCGGGCCTTTGCGGCCACGCTCAAATCCGACATGGCGAAGTGGGGCAAGGTCATCAGGGATGCGGGCATCCGCGGAGAATAAGAGCCCGGCATTTAAACCGCATTCAGTTCAGCGACGCCGCAATTCCTGGATCGAGCGCACGGGCCGGCCGTCCGCGTGCGCAAGCATGCGCGTCGCCGACCGCGTATTCCCGAATGAGGGCATGAAAGCCGAATGTTTGCCGGCGCCGCCGATGACGATCACGATGAAATCATCCGGGCTCTGCACGATCGGCACCAGGGTCTCCGGTCCAGCCGTCGCGTAGCGCTCTCCGTACTTCACCCGCAGCCTGCGCCTGACGTTCTCCTCCGAGAACTTCCCGAGCGGCACGCGTGCGTGCTCGTAAAGATATTCCTTCACCTTGCGCTTAGAGTAGCCGCCCGCACTCACCGTGGCGGCATGTTCCGGACAGAACGCGATCACGCCCTCGGACGATGGATGATGGACGATGTTGGCTCCGGGTGTCGCGATCGTTCCCGCGATCGTCTTCAGTATCCCCTCGGCGGTCGTGCTTTCGTGGTCGTTGACATTATGCGGTCCCTCTCCCGCGAACACCGTCACCGCGCTCGCCTCCCCCGGCATTCCGCGCTCGACGTGCAGCGGTTGCCAGGGATTCGCCGCCTCGTTCTCCGCGGCGCAATAGCTGAATTTCGCCGGCGAGCCGTAGGTCGCCATGTCGCCGACGCCTGGAATGGCGCCGCCGATGTTGACCAGCGCGAGCCTCACGGCGCGCCCTATCGTTGCATTGCTCCTGGTGCCGGAACCGAGCGCGCTATGGCCGGCGTTCATCCCGAGTTCCCGGGCCACGGGGCCGTTGACAATGACGAGCGGCGCACAGGAGTGCGTTGTTGCCTGGACGGCGTAGAGGTTGAAGCGCTCCTCGCACAACGCTTCGATGGCCAGCACCACGACCGGGAAGTATTCCGGCCGGCACCCCGCCATCACGGCATTGGCCGCGAGACGTATGGGGGTCGCGGCGCCGTAGCGGGGCGGAATCATCGCCACCGGCTCGTCCCACGGCCGGTCGCAGAACACCAGCATCCGCTCCACGCGCTCGCTCGCCGGCGGCACGACCGGCAAACCATCGGTCCAGCCGCGCTCGTTGCAGAATTCGTTCGCCGCCTCGAAATCGTCGGCGACCTCGAATCCCGCGTCCGGGGCCTTGAGCAATCGTGCGAGATCCGTCATTGCGCATGCTCCTTGATGATCTCGATCACTTGCGGAACGGCCGCCCGGGCGCGCTCCTCCACCCGGTCGAGCGCAAGCCCGCCCAGGGGATGTGGAACAACGACCAGCGGGAGATCCGGCACGCCGAACACCCGCGCCTGTGTCCTCCCGAGCTCAAGGAAGGATTCGGAACAGATGAGCGCAGCCGCCAGACCGCGCCTTTTCAGCTCCCTCATGTCGTGGACACTCCACGACGTGCAGGATCCTCAGTCCCCCATCGCGCTGACGACGAAGTCAGCCTCCGCAGCCAGTTGATCGAGCATTTCACCCGACGCCGGCGTGCTCATGCTGGCTTTCCGCCGCGACACCACCGAAGTCACGGCCAGCAGCGCCTTTACTCCTTCCGCTACGAATTGGAGCAAATGGTCGGCGTTGCCCTTGCCGTTGTCCAGAATCCCCAGGCGCAGCCCGCGCAGGTCAAGCTTTCGGGCGCTCGCAGGGCCGTAGGAGACCCGCACCGGCGCTTCGGGCGACACCAGAAAAACCGTTCGACTCATCGTCCCTCCTCCATCAGCAGCCGCTCCCACTCCACGCCGAGCTCGATCTTTTTCCCGACGGGGTAGCCGAGATAACCCTGGTGCGCGAATACGTACGCGTTGTTGCGCAGCGAATCGCCGGTCACCGCAATCATGAAATCCTTCGGTTCCCACACGATCGGCACCAGACGGTTCGGATCATCCGATTCGTGGAATACTTTCGGGATGCGCCCCAGCCGCACGTCCTCCGCGAGGTTCCACGTTCCTTTCATGGTCCAGTCGCGCAGATAGCGCTCGAACTCCCACGCCGGCCGCCGCACATGCTCGTACAGATAGCGCTTCACGTCCGACTTCGACCAGCCGGCTTTCGCAATCGTCTCCGCAATGATCGGGCTCATCACCACCAGCGGGCGCAGCTTGCCGCCGCCATGGCTCGTCGTGGAAAGGATCTGCCAGGTGTGGTACTTCAAGACCGAATCGGCGACATAGGGAAGCACCTGTTCGGGCGTGCTGCCTGAAACCGAAGGAAAACAGCCGCCGCCGCTGTAGCGCCCGACTGTCACCGTGTTGTCTCCGGCGCGGAAACCCATCTCGACGCTGTTCGGCTCCCAGCCGATCCTTTTCAGAACATCCTCGTTCTCCGCGAGCACGACCCGCCACGTATTCCCGTAGGTCGCCTTGTCCGTCTTGTGGGGCAGAAACCCGGCGACATTTCTCAGGTAGAGCCGCCAAAAACGGCCGATGGTCGTGTTCGGCATGAACCCGTCACGCAATGCGCCTTGCGTGTAATTGAACCCCAGCTGCTTGATGATCGGCCCGTTCAGGATGATGAGCGTTTCGCTGCCGGGTGTATTGCCGCTGTGTTCCACACCATACTGCGGGTCGCACATTGCCTCGATCAGTGCCACGAGAATCGGCATGTACTCAGGCCGGCAGCCGGCCATCACCGCGTTTACGGCAACGCTCCATACCGTCGCGGCACGGCTGTCGGGCAGGATAACGCCCAGCACCTCGTCGGGATCGCGGCTGGTGAAGCGCAAGAAGGCGTCGATTGCCTCGCGGATCGGAGGCACGATGGGAAGCCCGTCGCTCAGCTCATTTTCGTAGAAATAGCGGTTCACCGCGTTGAAACCGCCTTTGAATATGATGTCGCGAGCCCCGGGTTCGGGCTTTTCCCTCCCCGCCGCCGGCATGCGGGTGAGATTTTCGATGACCCTCTCGACCGTCACCTCGAGTATGTTGCGCCGAAGCTCGCCCTTGCTCTGCGTATTAGGATGTCCGGGCACCAGCGCAACCGGAATATGGGGCAGGCCGAGTCCCACGGATGTCGCCGCGGCCTGGCCAATGAAGCCTTCGGACACGAGGGACGAAGTCGGAACGCCCGCCGCTTCGCACGCTGCACTCGCCCGCAACACGGCGGGCGTGCAGCTTCCTCAACAAGCCATGCCGGAGACGACCGCGTCGACGCCGAGATCCTTGAAGCGTTCCGGGAGTCCGGCCAGCACTTCCCTTTCCTTGGCGCCGTGTATGCTGCCAAATTCGCGCCAGCTGACAAAGCGAACATCGGGAAAGCGGGCCTTAATTCCTTCCTCCAGCAGCCCGAATATTTCATCACCCCGGAACAGAAAATCCCACAGCTCGGCAACGGTCTTGCCGTCGAGCGATTGCGGCCGCCGCGCGACTGGCTTTACTCTCGCCTGGCGCGGCGCCCGCGGCCAGAAGACCTCATAGTAACCGTCGTTGTTCCCTGCCGGCATGACGGCCTCCTTTCAAGCGGAATGCACGCGGGTCGCTTTGTCGCCGCGCCGTGAAGCTGGGAGATTCACGCGCCTCGTGAAGGGAGATGCCGCAACTATTCGGCGCGGATGCCGGCATCCTTGATCACCTTGCCCCAGCGGGCCATGTCGGCTTTGATCATGGCCGCAAACTGCTCCGGCGAATTGCCGACGGCCTCTACTCCGATATTGAAAAACTTTTCTTTCACCTCCGCCCTGTTGAGCACGTGCACGACCTCCTGGTTCAGTCGATGGATGAGCGTCGCGGGAGTTTTCGCCGGCGCAAACATGCCGAACAGCGACACCGATTCATACCCAGGCAGGCCGGAAGCGGCCACCGTGGGCAAACCGGGGAACAGCGCGGACGGCTCGGCGCTGGTGATCGCCAGGGCTCTCAATCTACCCGACTTCACATGCGGCGCCACCGGAGCCGCGATACCGAATGTCAGCTGCACCTGGCCGCTGATGAGATCGCTCATCGGCGATGCAGAGCCTTTGTAGGCAATGCGCACGATATTGACGCCCGCCATGGCCTTGAACAATTCCGCCGCGAGATGAGTTGAAGAGCCCGTTCCACCCGACGCATAGTTGAGTTCTCCCGGCCTGGCTTTGGCCAAAGCGATCAAGTCCTGGACGGACCTTGCCGGCAGCGATGGATGCACGACAAGGATGTTGGGCGAGCTCACCACCAACGTGATCGGTGAAAAATCCCTCAGCGGATCCCATGACACGTTTCGCATGAACGGCAGGACCCACATGGGAGTGTTGTAGAGAAGCAGGGTATACCCGTCGGGCGGCGCTTTGGCCACGGGTTCTATTACGAGAATTCCCCCGGCGCCCGTCCGGTTCTCCACTACCACCTGCTGTCCCAGGCTGCCCGTAAGCCCCTGCGCGACCAGACGCGCCGCGAAATCGTTGCCGCTCCCAGCCTGGGCGGTGACGATGTGAATGGGCTTGTTCGGATAGCTCTGGCCGGACACCACGCCCGCGCCCGGAATCATCATGGCGGCCGGCAACGTCCACGCCACACAACGCGGTACCCGCATAACTCCTCCGGATCAACAAGATAGCTTCATTATTCGTATCAACCGCGGAATCCCCGCTTGGCACGGAGACCGCTCGCTCTGCGATCAACCCGGTTTGGCCCGGGAGCGCAGATCGCGCAACGCCTGTCGACGCATCGCTTTCCTGATCCGCGTACGAAGATGTTATGCGACGCACTTCATGCGTTCAAGGAATAATTTCTGCCGGCTTCATCTGTTTTTCTGCTAAAAGCCGTCTCTAATACCTGCAGCGATTCGGCGCGGACGTTGGCATCCTTGATCACCTTGCTCATCCTGGCCATTTCTCGACCCGCCGTCCGCGACGCGCCATAATTGCGAATATGAATCTGTCCTACTCCAGCAATAACGCTGGCCGATTGCGCCGGGTGGCGACGCGTTTCGGGCTGCTGGCGCTTCTCGTGGCAATAGCCGCCGCCGTTTGGTATGCGACCCGGCCCAAGCCCGTGATGGTGGTGGTGGCCGAAGCCGATGTCGGCCGCGTGGAGAACACGGTGGCGAACACACGCGCGGGCTCCGTCGCGGCCTGCCGCCGCGCCAAGCTCGCGCCGCCGGCGGGCGGGCGCATCGAGAAGCTCAACGTGCGGGAGGGCGACCGCGTGCGCGCCGGGCAGGTGCTCCTCACGCTCTGGAACGACGACCTCACGGCGCGTGAGCGGATCGCGCGCGAGCAGTTGCAAACGGCGAGAGCCCGCGTGCGCGAGGTTTGCGAGCTCGCCAAGGCCGCGGCACGCGATGCCGCCCGCGCGCGCGAGCTGCATGCGCGCAATTTCATTTCGCAGGAGGCCGTGGAGCGCTCCAACGCCGATGCCGCCGCCAGGCAGGCGAGCTGCGATTCCGCGGGGACGCAAGTGGCGGAAGCCGAGGCGCGTATCCGGGCTTCGCGCGCCGACACCGATCGCACCGTGCTGCGCGCGCCGTTCGCGGGCATCGTCGCCGAAGTGAACGGCGAAGTAGGCGAATTCCTGACGCCGTCCCCGCCGGGCATTCCCACGCTACCGGCGGTGGACCTGATCGACGATTCCTGCCTGTATGTCTCCGCGCCGATCGACGAAGTGGACGCGGCGCAGATCAAGGTCGGCATGACGGGCCGCATCACGCTCGACGCCTACCGCGGCAAGCATTTCGGCGGCAGGCTGCGCCGCATCGCGCCCTACGTGCTGGCGGTCGAAAAGCAGGCGCGCACCGTGGAAGTGGAGGTCGAATTCGACGATCCCGGCGAGGCGCGGCACCTGCTCGTCGGCTACAGCGCCGACATCGAAGTGGTCGTCGCCGCGCGCGAGGGCGTGGTGCGCATACCGACGACGGCGCTGATGCCGGGCAACCGCGTGCTCGTGCTGGGCGCCGCCGGAACGCTCGAAGAGCGCCGGATCGAGACCGGGCTGTCCAACTGGGAATTCACCGAGGCAAAGGCGGGTCTCGCCCGCGGCGACCGGGTCGTCACTTCGCTCGAGCGCGAAGGCGTGAAAGCCGGCGCGCGCGCCGTGGTGGAGCACGCAGCCAAGCCGCGCCCGTAATGATCCGTCTCACTGGCATCGAGCGCACTTTTGTCGTGGGTGAAGAACAGGTTCACGCGCTGCGCGCCGTGAGCCTCGAGATCGCTCAGGGCGAGTACTTGTCGATCATGGGTCCCTCGGGCTCGGGCAAGTCGACGCTGCTCAACGTGATCGGGCTACTCGACCGCCCGAGCGCCGGTACCTATGAGCTTGACCGGCGCGATGTCACCGGCCTCGATGACTACGAGCTGGCCCGCGCGCGGCGCGAGAAAATCGGTTTCGTGTTTCAGTTCTTCCACCTCGTGCCGCGCCTCAGCGCCGCGCAGAACATCGCGCTGCCGATGATCCTGGCGGGCATCGAGCCCGCCGCGCGCGGGCCGCGGCTCGCCCGCCTGCTCGCGGAATACGGGCTGGAGGACCGGGCGCGGCATCGCCCCGATCAGCTCTCTGGCGGCCAGTGCCAGCGCGTCGCGATCGCCCGCGCCATGGCGATGAACCCGTCGGTGATTCTTGCCGACGAGCCGACCGGGAACCTCGACCGCCACACCGGCCAGGAGGTGATGTTGGTGCTGGAACGCGTGCATCACAACGGCGGCACCGTGGTGCTGGTCACCCACGATCCGGAGATCGGCTCGCGCGCGCACCGGCGGCTGCGCATGGTGGACGGCGCGATTGTTTCCGACGAGCAGAGCTAATGCGACCGGCCGACATGCTCAACTTCGCGTGGCAGGTGGTGTGCGGCTACCGCGGGCGCACGCTGCTGATCCTGCTCGCGATGGGGATCGGCGTCGCGGCGGTGGTGGCGTTGACCTCGCTCGGCGAAGGCGCGCGCTTGTACGTGCTCAAGCAGTTCGGCTCGCTCGGTACCAACCTCGTCATCGTCCTGCCCGGCCGCAGTGAAACCGCGGGCGCCATGCCGGGCGTGCTGCTGGGCAAGACGCCGCGCGACCTCACGCTCGAGGACGCGCTCGCGCTGAAGCGCAGCCACGCGATCCGGCGTTTTGCGCCGCTCATCGTCGGCGCGGGCGACGTGCGTGTCGGCGCGCTGCGCCGCGAGACGCCGGTGCTCGGCTCGACCGCCGAGCTGATCGGCATTCGCGGCATGGAAATGGCGCAGGGCCGCTTCCTGCCGGAAGGCGACCCGCGACAAAGCCTGCCGGTGTCCGTGATCGGGGCCAAGGTGGCGACCGAATTGTTCGGTGCCCGGCCGGCACTGGGCGAATGGCTGCGCGTCGGAGATCGCCGCTTCCGCGTGATCGGCGTGCTCGCCAGACAGGGCGAGTCGCTCGGCTTCAACACCGATGAGATCATCATCGTGCCGCTCGCCGCGGCGCAGGCGCTGTTCAACACGGAGGCGTTGTTCCGCGTGCTCGTGGAGGCGAAGAGCCGCGAGCAGATTCCCTACGCCAAGGAGGACATCGAGGAAATCATCCGGCTGCGCCACGAGGGCGAGCGCGACGTGACGGTGATCACCCAGGACGCGGTGCTCGCCACTTTCGACCGCATCCTGCGCGCGCTCACTCTCGCGGTGGGCGGCATCGCCGCGATCAGCCTGGCCGTTGCCGGCATCCTCATCATGAACGTGATGCTGATCGCCGTGACGCAGCGCCGGCGGGAGATCGGCCTGTTAAAAGCGTTGGGCGCGACCGGCCGCGAGATCCGGCTCGCGTTCTTCACCGAGGCGGTGCTGCTCGCGATCGGAGGCGCGGTGGCGGGCGTCGCCTTCGGGCAGCTTGGCAGCCACCTCGCCGCGCAGCTTTATCCATCGATTCCGTTCCAGGCGCCGTGGTGGGCGATGGTCGCGGCGCCAGCGACCGCGGTGATCACGGCGGTGCTGTTCACCGTTCTGCCCGCCCGGCGCGCGGCCGCGCTCGACCCCGTGCAGGCGCTGTCGCGCCGATAGGCCGCCCGTGCATTTCGCCGATTTCATCCGTTTCACCTACGACTCGCTCAGGTCGCATCGGCTGCGCACCGCGCTCACCGCGCTCGGCATCGCCGTGGGCATCGCGGCCGTGATCCTGCTCACCTCGATCGGCGAGGGCCTGCACCGTTTCGTGATCGCCGAATTCACGCAGTTCGGCACCAACCTCATCAACGTCACGCCGGGCCGCATCGAGACCCACGGCGCGTCGCTCGGCGCGGTGAACACCGTGCGCCCGCTCAGCATCGAGGACGCGCTCGCGCTCAAGCGCGCGCCCTACGTGCAGGTGAGCGACCCGATGGTGCAGGGCAATGCCGACGTCAAGTACTTCGGTAAAAGCCGCCGCGTCACGCTCTACGGCGTGGGGCCCGACTTTCCCAAGGCGCTCAAAATGCGCGTGGCAACCGGTGAATTCCTGCCGCAGGAAGACCCGCGCAGCGCGCGCGCGTTCGCCGTGCTCGGCTCCAAGGTGGCGCGGGAGTTCTTCGGCGGCGACAATCCGCTCGGCAGCCGCATCCGCGTCGGCGGCGAGCGCTACCGGGTGGTCGGCGTGATGCAGTCCAAAGGCCAGGTGCTCGGTTTCGACCTCGACGATACGGTGTTCATTCCCGTCGCGCGGGCGCTCGAGATGTTCAACCGCGAGAGCCTGATGGAAATCCACGTCACCTATGAGCCCACCGCGCCGCTCGCAGAGGTCGAGCAGGGCATCAAGCGCATTCTCATCTCCCGCCATGGCGCCGAGGACTTCACCGTCACGCCGCAGCGGAAGATGCTCGAGGTGTTCGGCACGGTCCTCAACGCGATCACCTTCGCGGTGGCGGCGATGGGCGGCATCTCGCTCGTGGTGGGCGGTGTCGGCATACTCACCATACTCACCATCGCGGTGGCCGAGCGCACCTCCGAGATCGGGCTGCTGCGCGCGGTGGGCGCAACACAACGGCGCATCCTGCTGCTGTTCCTGGGCGAGGCGGCGCTGCTGGCGGCGATCGGCGGGGCGGCCGGACTGCTGCTCGGCTGGTCGATCGCGCTGCTGCTGCAGCTCGCGCTGCCGGCGCTGCCCGTGCACACGCCCTGGAGCTATGCGGCGCTCGCGGAGTTGGTCGCGGTGGTGATAGGACTCGCGGCCGGCGTGCTCCCCGCGCGGCGCGCGGCGCAGCTCGATCCCGTGGAGGCGCTGCGCAGCGAATAGCGGAAGCGGAGTTCACCCGTTGAGATGTTTTCCAATTTGCGTCACCATTCGTAATCGAAGCAGGGGGCAACCTCATGCCAAGAGCACGATGTTCGGCGGGCCCGGTCTTCTTTCTCACCATATTAGCGATATGCGCGGTGGATGCCTTGGCGCAGTCCTACCCGACGCGCGCCATCCGACTCATCTCCCCGTTTGCGCCCGGAGGGGGTGTCGATTCCATCGCGCGTCTGGTAGGCGCAAGACTAAGTGACAACATAGGCCAGCCCGTCGTCATCGATAGCCGCCCCGGGGCGGGCGGCGCGTTAGGCGCCGAGATCGCGGCGCGAGCTGCCCCCAACGGCTACACGCTTGTCCTGGGAAACAGCAGTACTCACGGGGTCAACCAGGCGTTCAATCCAAAGTTGCCCTACGACAGCATCAAGGACTTTACGCCGATTACCCTCATCGCAGCCGCTCCGATGCTGCTGGTTACGGGCAACTCGGTCCCGGCAAGATCGGCGCGGGAGTTCACCGAACTGGTCAAGGCCAAGCCCGGCCGGTTCAACTTCGGCTCGGCAGGCAGTGGTACGCTGACCCACCTCGCGGGAGAGCTTTTCAATCATGTCACGGGTACCAAGATTGTCCACGTCGCGTACAAAGGCGTGGGGCCGGCGTTTACCGCGGTGTTGGGTGGAGAAATCCAGCTCCTGTTTGCGAGCGCGGCGGGGTCGATGGTGCATGTCCAGGCCGGTCGGCTTAAGGCCCTGGGGATTACTGGTGTAAAGCGCTCACGGTTACTTCCCGAGATCCCGACCCTGGCCGAGCAGGGCGTCCCGGGCTTCGAGACCGGCGCATGGTACGCCTTGCTCGGGCCGGCGGGGATACCGGGACCTATCGTGATGCGACTGAACCGGGAAGTAGTCAAGATCGTAAACACCGCCGACTTCAAGCAAAGGCTGTCGGCGGACGGCTCGGAACCGGTAGGGAATACGCCGGAGGAATGCGCGGAGATCATCAGGAACGATCTCGCGAAATGGACCAGGCTCGTGAAGGAAGCCGGCATCAAAGCTGACTAGTCCGGCTGCACGAATCGGCGTCTTCGCGCGGAGTGATCGGTGAAAATCGCAGTGCTCGACGATTACCAGGACGCATTTCGCAAGCTCGCCTGCTTCGCGCGGCTCAAGGACCACGAGGTGGTGGTATTCCACGACACCGAAAAGGACCCCGCCAGGCTGGCGGCGCGGCTCAAGGATGCCGACGCGGTGATCCTTTCCCAGCAGCGCTCGCCGTTCCCCCGGGCGGTCATCGAAAAGCTGCCCGGGTTGAAGCTGATCGCGCAGACCGGCAGCCACAGGGAACATATCGACATCGCCGCGTGCAGCGAGAAAGGCATCGTGGTCGCTGCCGTGCGCTATGGCGCGTCGCATTCGACGGTGGAGCTCACGTGGGGCCTGATCCTCGCCAGCCTCCGCCACATTCCGCACGAAGTGCAGCAGTTGAAGCGGGGGATGTGGCAGACCACAGTCGGTACCGGATTGCGGGGCAAGACCCTCGGCGTATACGGGCTTGGAAAAATCGGCGGCCACGTGGCGCACGTCGGCAAGGCATTCGGCATGAAAGTGATCTGCTGGGGACGGGAAGCGTCCCAAGCCAGGGCACGCGAAGCGGGTTACACGGTGCCCGCGAGCCGCGAAGCGTTTTTCGAAAACGCGGACATCATCAGCCTGCACATCCGGTACAACGCGGAAACCCGCGGGATCGTCACCCGCGCGGACCTCGCGCGCATGAAAACCGCCGCGCTGATCGTCAATACCAGCCGCGCGCCGCTGATTGAGGAGGGCGCGCTGCTCGAGGCGCTGGCGAAGGGCCGGCCTGGTTTCGCAGCGATCGACGTCTACGAGGACGAACCGGTGGTCGGCGGCAATCACCCACTGCTCAAGTTGCCGAACGTGATCTGCACGCCGCACCTCGGCGGCATCGTGCAAGACACCTACGAACATTGGTACAGCACCGCGATCGAGAGCATCCTCGCGTTTGCGTCCGGAAAGCCGGTGAATGCGGTCAATCCGGAAGCGCTTGGTGGGCGAGCTGGCGCCAAGAACCTGGACAGGCCGATAAGTGGTAGAACTGCTCCCAGTGAAGGTGCTTTTGCCAGGAGCAGAGACGATGAAACGACCCGGAAGGAACCATAGCGAGGGAGCTCGGACAGAACCAGCGGGAGCCGAATCCGGTCCGATCGCCCGCCTTGTATTCCTGCCGGAGCAGTTACAGGGTCACGCCTTTGGGACGCAGCTCCCGGTCGTATCTCAAGGACCTCGGCGGGGCGAGTCCTGCATAGTATCTACCCGGGCATAGTGAGGAGCGAACGACGTCTGCCATGTCGCGACAAGCAAGAGTGGCGTTTTTCCTCGGGCTGTTGCTCGCTCTTCCCGCTTGCGCCGAGCTGCGCTGGCACAAGCCGGGAACCGATGAAACGCAGCTCCAGAGCGACACCGGGGAGTGCCGCCGCAAGGCGCGCCTTGCCGCGATGCGCGAGCCGTCGCTGCGCGATCACGGGTTGCCGGAAGTCGTCGGCACCGACCGCGCCGGACGCCCGGTCGTCATGCCACGCTCGGCGCCCGAGTCGGAACGCCTGCTGCGCGAGCAGGATCACTTCACTTCGTGCATGAGGGAGAAAGGGTACCGCCTCGTCCCGGTCGAGGGCGGCGCGCCGCGCGCCGGCGCGTCCGCGGCGCCGCGGTGAATGTCCGTAACCACACGCGAGCACACCATGAACCCAGAAAAAGCTGCTAGCCACAGAGATCACAGAGTTCTCAGAGGACAATCAAGGACGAAAGTGCTTGCCGTAGTTCACCGATCGGGGGGACGATGTGCTGATTAAATCCTTGAATCTATCTGTGCTCTCTGTGCTCTCTGTGGCTGACTTGCCGTTTTCAGGATGAAACGCCCTTCTCCCCGTCCTACCCGGCGCCGCGTGTTGAAGAGTTTCGCGGCCGCGGCTACGCTCGCGCTCATGCCTCGAACAAAAGCCGCGCCGGCGCCCTCCGCAATTCTCAAGCGCCCGATCCCGAAAAGCGGCGAAATGCTCCCCGCGCTCGGGGTCGGCACATGGCGGACGTTCGACGTCGGCCCCGCGGCGCCGCAGCGCGCGGAGCTCAAGGAAGTGCTGCGCCAGCTGGTCGCGCTCGGCGGCAGCGTCGTGGACAGCTCGCCGATGTACGGCGAGGCCGAGCGCGTGGTGGGCGATCTCACCGCCGAGCTCGGCATCCGCGAGAAGCTCTTCCTCGCGACGAAGGTGTGGACGAGCGGGCGCGACGAGGGCATCCGCGAGATGCAGAGCTCGATGAAGCTCATGCGCGCGAACCGCATGGACCTCATGCAGGTGCACAACCTGCTCGACGTGGCCACGCACGCGAAAACGCTGCGCGAGTGGAAGGAGGCGGGAAAAATCCGCTACCTCGGCATCACGCACTACCACTCGGGCGCCTACGGCGAGCTGGAGCATCTCGTGAGAACGGGCGGGTGGGACTTCGCGCAGTTCAACTACTCGATGGCCGAGCGCGAAGCGGAGAATCGGCTGCTGCCCGCGTGCGCCGAAAGCGGCACCGCGGTGATCGTGAACCGTCCCTTCGCCCACGCCGGCCTGTTCGGAAAAGTGAAAGGCAAGCCGCTGCCCGAATGGGCGAAACAGTTCGACTGCGCGAGCTGGGCGCAGTTCTTCCTGAAATGGATCCTCGCGCACCCGGCGGTGACCTGCGCCATCCC
>JACQGO010000171.1 GCA_016199485.1 Betaproteobacteria bacterium | reverse complement strand
GTGAAGGTGGGAACGCCCGATGTCGCCGGGGACCTGGCGAGAGTGCGGCAAGTCCGGCGCGCGGTCGGCGACGGGGTGGCGATCCGCCTGGACGCCAACGCGGGATATTCTCCGACGGATGGGCTGACATTTGCCCGCGGTCTCGGCGATCTTGCGATCGAGCATCTCGAGCAGCCGGTCGCCGCCGAGCATCTCGATGCGATGGTGAAGCTGACGAGGCTCGGCATCGTGCCCATCCTGGCGGACGAGAGCGTCCATACCCCGGAAGACGCCTATCGGTTCATCGCCGCGGGAGCAGCCGACGCGATCAAGATCAAGATCAGCAAGGTGGGAGGTTACATCGCCGCGCGCAAGATCATCGACGTCGCCGAGGCGGCCGGAATCAAGCTCGTCATCGGCCAGGGCATATGTTCCAGCATCGAAGCGGCCGCGGAAGCCCAGTTGGCGTGCGCGTATCCGCACGTGTGTCCGGTCGCCGAGATGGTCGGCCCCGCCAAGCTGCTCGGAGACCTCACGGAGCCGGGTCTCGACCTGGGAAGCGGTTCCCTCGAGCTGCCGGAAGGCGCGGGAATCGGGCTCGTGCTTTCCGAAAAAATGCTGCGGAAGTATGCGGTGCACGAGGCCGGAGCGACGAAGGACGTTGTGAAGATTTGACGCCCGGCGGGTGGGAATCGGTTACACGGGAAGCTGATCCGGACAGAGAACGAGTAGAAAGCCGCCGGCTTCATCCACCAGGCTTGCGGGATAGGAGGATGTAATGTTCGGAAGGACAATTGCCCGGAGTCTCGCAGTCCTCGTGCTTTGTCTCTCCCAGGCCGTTGCGGCGCAAGCGGAGTATCCGAGCAGGCCGGTGCGGTTGATCGCGCTCAACCCGCCGGGGGGTGTGAGCGATACGCTTGCCCGCGCCATCGGCGAGAAACTCGCGGAGCGCCTGGGTCAGCCGTTCGTGATCGACAATCGCGTCGGGGCCGGCGGGATCATCGGCTCGGAGATCGTTGCCAGGGCGCAGCCCGACGGGCATACGCTGCTCATGGGATTCATCGGGAACCTTGCGATCAACCCCGGGCTGTACAAGAAGCTGCCGTACGACCCGATCAGGGACTTTGCGCCCGTCAGCCTGGCCGGGCGCTCGCCGCTGGTGGTCGTGGCGCATCGTTCGCTTCCGGTCAAATCGATTCGGGATCTGATCGCTCTTGCGAAAGCGCAACCCGGAGCGCTCAACTTCTCGTCATCGGGGAGCGGAAACGGCACTCATCTGGCCGCCGAACTGTTCCGGACGATGGCCGGCATCAAGATGACGCATGTGCCCTATAAAGGCGGCCCACCCGCCATGACGGCGGTAATCGCCGGAGAGGTTTCCCTGACGTTTTCCACCGCGCCGCCCGCGATACCCCAGGTGAAAGCGGGGCGAGTCAAGGCGCTCGCAGTAACTACGGAACGCCGGATTCCCACGCTTCCCGAGGTGCCCACGGTGGCGGAGTCGGGCTTCCCCGACTACGTCGTGACGACCTGGTTCGGCGTCGTGGCGCCGGCGGCAACGCCCAGGCAAGTCGTAAGAAAACTGAACAGAGAAATCGTCGATATTCTCGGTGACAGGGCCGTGCTCGACCGGATAGCGACCGCCGGGCTCATCGCGGCCCCGAGCTCGCCTGAGCAATTCGCCGATTTGATCAAGTCCGAAACGGTGCGCTGGGCGAAAGTGATCAAGGAATCCGGGGCGAAGGCGGATTAGTGCCGTTCCAACTTGTTTTTCCAAGTTCGCGGCGCAAGAGTCGCGGGAATGAGACGCTGATGACCAAGTGCTACCCGCGTCTTGCGCGCGGCGCTCAAGTTCTGGCGATTTTCGCGGCGGTGGCCTTGAGGATCCCTATCAGGCGCTGCGCCGCCGGCGAGAGGTAGGCATCCTTTCGACGGCTCACGCCGATGCGCCGGACCCACCGCAGTTCCCTGACGCGCAGCTCGGCGAGAGCGTAAGGCGGAACGGGCCGTTTCAGGAGTCTGCGCGCGCAGAAACCCAGCAGGTCGGAAGAAGCCACGATCGGAAGCCTGAGCGAGGTGGGGCCTACCATCGCGACGCGGGGGGGAGGGAAGCCATGGTCTTCAAACGCCCGGTGCATCCATTGCCACGACTGGACGTTGACCGCCGAGAGCGCCCAGCACTCCTGCGCGAGGTCGGCGAGGCTCACCCGCTTCTTCCCGGCCAGCCGATGATGGACGGAGGAGACGACGACCATTTTGTCGTCGAACAGGTGTTCCTGCACCAGGTATTCATCCGCGGGCGAAGACATGACGGTGATGATGAGATCGAGTTCCCCCGCGAGCAACAACGGTATCAGCCGCTCCGTGACGTCGACCACGATCCTGAGCGTTACGTTCGGCGCGGCCTTACGTAGAGCGCGGTATCCCGTTGACAACAGGTCTCCGGCGATCACCGCGCCCGCGCCCACCCGCAGGTCGCCCGCGCGTCCCTCGCTCACGTCGGCGACGGCGCGCATCACGTCGTCCATCGACAGCCGGAGGCGGTTGACTTGCGCGAGCAGCGTCGCGCCCGCGGCCGTCAAGTCGACGCCCTTCGGGGTCCGCGTCACCAGCTTCACCTGCGTGGTCGTCTCCAGGCGGCGCAGGCTCTTGCTCAGCGCGGGCTGGCTCAGCCCGAGCGATTCCGCCGCACGGCCTACGTGCCGGTGTTTGGCCACCGCGGCGAAGTATTCGAGGTCGCGCAGCTCCATCCCGATAACCGGAATTCATGGGGCGATGAAGAGCGCATGATTGCAAAGGCTGCTGCGCGGTGTCAACATGAAATTATTTGGTTCTTGGATTCTTGCGACTTTTCGGTAGGTGTCATTCCCGCGCAGGCGGGAATCCATAAACGGTTAGGCGGATTGAAAGTTGAAGGGGAGCGTCATTCCCGCGCAGGCGGGAATCCATACGGCCGTGGACAAGACATGCTACGTTTGCATTTTTGCTAACGGAAGCCACCGGACGCCCTACGCTGGTGTAACGAGCGGAATCACTCCTGGAAGATTAAGCTGGTACAGGCTAAGAATCCGTATTGGTGGAATCTGTACGACGAGCTCATCGAATAGGCGCCCAATGGATTCCCGCCTCCGCGGGAATGACACCCAAGGAAAAGCCGGAAGAACTTTTTTTGACGTAGCATCGCGTGGCGGGGAACGACTGTGAAACGGGCGAATCTGAAAAGTGGATCTCCGCAAGTCGGGCTGGAGAACGGGCCGGTGCGCATGAAAAACGCAGAGCCCCGTCACGAAGTGTTGTGGCCGCTCGCGAAAAAAGCGGTGCCTGCGCACGGCGCCGCGCCGCGGCTGCCGGATCTTTCCGGCAAGACGGTGGGGGAGCTGTGGGACTACATTTTCCGCGGCGACGCCGTGTATCCGATGATCCGCGAGCGTCTACGGGCGCGCTATCCGGGCATCAGGTTCGTCGACTATTGCGAATTCGGCAACTTCCACGGAGCGCGATCGCGGGAGATCATCGCCGGGCTGGCCGACAAGATCCGCGCTCACGGCTGCGACGCGGTGATCTCCGGCATCGGCGCCTGAGGAAACTGTGCGCCCGCCGTGCTGCGGGCCGCCGCGGTGGCCGAAAAGATCGGCGTCCCCACGGTCTCGATCATCGGGTCCGCGTTCCTGAAGCAGGCGGCGCAGGTGTCCCGCGGGCTCGGGCTGCCGCTCGCGATTGCAACGTACCCGGGCGCGCCCATGGTCGACAGCGACGAGGAGTTGCGTGCGAAAGTGGAAAGGAACGTGCTGCCCGACATTATCAGGGGCCTCACGTCCGAAGCAGCGCTGGACCTCGATGCAACCCCGGTCGAACCGCAGCCCGGCTCGGTGGTGTTCCGGGGGACGCTCGACGAGATCCAGGAACACTTCCACCGCCAGCTTTGGAGCGACGGGCTTCCCGTCATCCCGCCCACGCGCAAGCGCGTCGACGCGTTCCTGAAGTTCACCGACCGCGATCCGGATGAAGTCATCCGCGTGCTGCCGCCGGAGGGGCGGGAAGCGAGCATATTGAGCATTGCGGTGAACGGCGTGATGGCCGGCTGCCGGCCCGAGTACATGCCGCTGCTCGTCGCGATCGTCGAGGCGATGGCCGATCCGAATTTCCGGATAGAAAGCGCCGGTTCCACGCCCGCGTGGGAGACGCTGGTCATCGTCAGCGGTCCCGTCGTCAGGGAACTCGATTTCAATTTCGGGCAGGGCGCGATGAAGGTCGGGCGCCAGGCGAATTCCAGCATCGGCCGGTTCACGCGGCTCTACCTGCGCAATGTCTGCGGCTACCGCACCCCGCCGGGCACCGGGGACAAGGGCAGCATTGGCTACACTTTCAATGTCGCGCTGGCGGAGGACGAGGAGTACGCGCGCGGCATCGGGTGGCCGACGTTCGCCGAGGATCTGGGCTTCAAGGCCGGCGAGAATGTGGTCACCGTGCAGAGCGTGGTCTGTATCAGTCCACCGGTGTACAGCTCCGGGGACGCGGCGGTCAATCACGTGCAGCAGTTCGTCGATGTGCTCGGACGCGTGTTCTGCTACGGGTCGCATTCTGGAGTGAAGCGCGGCTACTGGCATCCGCTGATCGTGATCGGGCCGGGCATCGCCGGGGTCATCGCCGGGGAATGGAGCAAGGACGAGGTGAGGCGTTACGTGTGGGAGAAGGCGACCATGCCCGCCTCGCTGATGCGCTACTTCTGCGCGCACACCGCCGGGCTCGACCTCGATCTCGCCAGGCTGGTCGAGGAAGGCACGCTTCCGAGTTACTATGCGGCGTCCGACGATCCGCACCGCCCGGTTCCGATCATCGTCAAGCCGGAGCACATCGGCTTGGTGGTCGCCGGGGACCCGGGAAGAAATCAGTCGCGCGGCTACATGTCGAACAACGCCCAAGGGGGCCGGACCAGCCGCCGCGTCGAGCTGCCCCGCGCATGGGCGCGGCTGCGAGCGGAGCAGAGGGATATGAGCAAGCTGCCGCCGCGCACCACCGGCTGAAAAAAGTCGTGCCGCTGAGTCGAAAGGTTACCGAAATGATGCTCCGCCATGTATTGATGATCTTGCCAATTCTTGCAACATCGTCGCTCGCTCTTGCACAGCAGTATCCGGCAAAGCCGCTTCGCATCGTCGTGCCTTTCGCGCCGGGAGGAGCGACCGATGTCGTGGCGCGGCTGATCGCGCCGAAGCTGACGCAGGCGCTGGGCCAACAGGTCATCGTCGACAACCGTCCCGGTGCGGGCGGTACCCTGGGCACCGAGATCGGCGTGACATCGAAGCCGGACGGCTATACGTTTGTCCTGGTCTCGGCGGGCTACAGCGTGAATCCCAGCTTCTACAGGATCAAGTTCGATCCGGTCGAAGACGTCTCGCCCGTGATCCAGATTGTCAAGGGGCCGTTATTGGTGAGCGCGCACCCGTCGGTGCCGGTCAAGACGGTCAAGGAGCTGATTGCCCTGGCAAGATCCAGGCCGGAACAGATCACCTACGCCACGAGCGGCCGGGGCAGCATGGGACATATGGTGGGCGAGCTTTTCCAGTATATGGCCGGCGTGCGGATGACGCTGGTTCCGTACCGGGGCACCGGCCCCGCGGTCACCGATACGATCGCCGGGCAGACTTTCCTGAACATCAGCGGCATTACGACCACGCTGTCCTTCGTGAAATCAGGACGCCTGAAAGCGGTAGCGGTGACTTCCGCGCAACGGGTTGCCGAAGCGCCGGACATCCCCACCGTAGCGGAATCCGGCTTGCCTGGATACGAGGTCACGAGCTGGCAGGGGCTCATCGCTCCCAAACAGGTGCCTCGCGCGATCGTGGACCGCATCAACAGCGAGATCGAGAAAGCGATCCGGCAGAAGGATGTGCAGGAACGCTTTCAGTCAAGCGGGGTGTCGCCCGCCGGGGGCACGCCGGAACATTTCCTGGACGAAATCCGCAAGGAGATCG
The DNA here is from genome assembly GCA_016199485.1 of Betaproteobacteria bacterium. Classification (GTDB taxonomy): domain Bacteria; phylum Pseudomonadota; class Gammaproteobacteria; order Burkholderiales; family SG8-41; genus JACQGO01. The sequence goes on along the minus strand of JACQGO010000171.1, from coordinate 3,487 downwards.
CGCTTTGGCGGAAGGTCGTCGCAAAAGCGGGGATCGCCGACCACTGAATGACCGAACGTGACTATGGACAAGCCCGATGGGTGATCCTGGCAACCCCGAGGCACGGGAGCTCGACGTTCCGGAGGACGTGGAGGAGATCTTCGACGTCCTGTATGAACGAGGGATGACCGACGGGCTGCCGGTCATCCCCCCGACCGAGGCGAGGGTGAAAAGAATGATGAGCGGCTTCTCCCTCGCTCCGGAGCACGTTCTCGCCGAGCTTCCGCCGAAAGCGGGCGTGGCGACAGTCGAGAAAATCGCCGTCAACGCCGTCATGGCCGGCTGCCGCCCCGAGTATTTCCCGGTGCTGATCGCGGCGGTGGAAGCGATGGCGCAGCCGCAATTCAACCTGACCGGCATTCAGACCACCACGAATCCCGTTGCGCCGCTCGCGCTCATCAACGGACCCGTCCGCCACAAGATCGGCGTGAATTGCGGCGCGGGGGCGCTCGGCCCCGGCTGGCGCGCCAACGCGACCATCGGGCGCGCGATCCGGCTGATCCTGATCAATATCGGGGGCGCGGCGCCGGGAGAGGTCGACAAGGCCATCCTCGGCATGCCCGGGAAGTACTCGTTTTGCCTGGGAGAGCTGGAAGAGGAGAATCCCTGGGAGCCGTTTCATGTGGAGCAGGGGTACGCACGCGATCAGAGCACCGTCACGCTGATCAGCGTTCAGGGCACGCAGAGCTGTGCCGCGTCGTACCTGGAGCCCGAAAGCATCCTGAAGATGCTCGCCAACGCGATGACCGCGTTCGGCGCCAACAGCTATACGAAAGGCAACGGGAACCCCGTCGTCATCCTGCCGCCCGCGCACGCGCGCATTTTCGCGGAGGCCGGTTGGGACAAGCAAAGGATCAAGCGCGAGCTGTTCGAGCGCACCATGTTTCCGCGGGCCGAGATGCCGCCGCGTCTGCTCGACACCAGCAGCCGGCAGCAGATCCGCGACGGGAAGATCTGCATCTGCCGGCGCCCCGAGGACATCGTCGTCATCGTCGCGGGCGGGCCCGAGCTCAATCACGTTGCGTTTCTCGCGAGCTTCGGCAATGATCTCGCGATCAGCCTGGTCCGATATTGTTGACGGTTGTGGAAGCTGGTGACATCCATTCACACCACCCCCGCGCTGCGCGCAACCCCTCCTCGGAGAGGAGGGGAGAGCTTTTCCCCTCCTTATCAAGGAGGGGTGGCGATGAAATCGCCGGGGTGGTTCCACTTCGTGGTGACAGAGCGGAGTGTTAGTCGATTTCGCGAAGCTCAGTAGCAGGAGAGAACCGTGATCAAGATCTTGAATCCCGTCGCGACGCCTCGAACGGAGCGTGAACAGCGCCTGCCGTGCGTGCCGGGTCTGCAAGGACTGAGGATAGGCATCCTCTCCAATCGCTGGAAGAGCATGGACCGGATGGCGCAACGCTTCACCCAGCGCGCGAAAGAAACGTACTTCGTCTCCGCGGTTCGGATGTACGACATTCCGATCAACGGCCCGATGACGGAGGCGGTCGAACAGCGCGTCATCGACGATTGCGACGTCGCGTTGGTAGGGCTCGCCAACTGAGGGTCCTGCACGTCGTGGAGTATCCACGACGCCACGAAGCTGGTCGCGGCGGGGAAGCCTGCCGTGGTGCTCGCCACCGAGGCTTTCAGCAAGCTCGTAAAGGTGTCATTGGAAGCGCGCAGGGCGCCGGAAGCGCTGGCGATCGTCTTGAAGGGTAACCCGGAGTTCCTGAACGAGGAGCGACTGGTCGATCTTGCCGACAAGGCGCTCGACGAGACCGTGCGCCGGCTCACATCGGGAACGGGTTCCTGCGACACGCTGATCGGTGAATGAGGAGGAACGATGCTCAGGCCTGCAATCTGCTTTTTGAGGATCGCCACAATGTGGTGCGCGATGTCCGTCTTCGTCGCGGCGCACGCGGCAGGGACAGACGGCGCGCCCGCTTCCGAATACCCGGTAAAGCCGATTCGGATCGTGGTCGGATTTTCCCCCGGCGGCGGCGGCGATATCGTGGCGCGTATCGTGGCTCAAAAGCTGTCCGAGAATCTGAAACAGTCGATGATCGTGGACAACCGCCCGGGGGCCGGTGGATCGATCGGCGCGGCATTCGTCGCGAGGAGCGCTCCCGATGGATACACCCTGCTGGTCGTCACCAGCAGCTACGCCGTCATCCCCAGCCTGTACAAGGAGCTGTCGTTTGATCCGATCAGGGACCTCGCAGCGGTGAGCCTGATCGCCGAAGCGCCGCTGCTCGTCGTCGTTCACCCGTCGCTGCCGGTGCACGCGATCAGGGAACTGATCGCGTTCGCGAAGGCGCGGCCGGGCCAGCTCAACTACGCTTCGGGCGGCAGCGGCACTTCCGGAAATCTGGCGGGGGAGCTTTTCAAGTCGCTTGCCGGCGTCAACATCGTTCACGTGCCGTACAAGGGCGCCGGCCCGGCGCTGGTCGACGTCATCTCCGGCCAGGTTCACATGAACTTCGTCAGCATGCTCTCCTCGCTGCCTCACGTGAAGAGCGGAAAGCTGCGCGCCCTCGCGGTGACCGGCGTCAAGCGTTCCGCGGCCCTCCCGCAACTGCCCACCGTGGCCGAAGCGGGAGTCAAGGGATATCGCAGGACCACCTGGTACGGCGTGCTGGCGCCCGCCCACACCCCTGCCGCGATCATCAACAAGTTGAGCAGGGAGACGGCGAAGGCGGTGAACTCACCGGACATCAGGCAGCGCTTCATGACCGACGGCGCCGAGCCCGAAGGCGGCACGCCGAAGGAGTTCCACGATTACCTGGTCTCGGAAATCGCGCTGGCCAGGAAAATCATCGAGCAGGCAGGGGTGCCGAAATAGCCGAGGTTCGGGAAAAGAGGCGCTTCAGACTTTTTCGTCCGTGTCATTCTCGCGCAAGCGGGAATCCATACAGCGGTGGATAAAAATACTACGTTTACATTCTTGCCACTAAACGTTACAGAAAACCCGGAAGGACCCGAAAAAACCGCGGCAGGCGCGGCGGGCGTTCGCATGAGGAGTGCAATCGTGAAGAAGCGTGAACCGGTTTCGCCGTTGATGCGGGAGTTGAGCGCGTATATGGCGACCGCCCTCAAGCGCAAGCTACCGCAGGAGGTCGTAGATCGCGCCAGGCTGCATCTCGTCGATATATTCGCGGCGATCATCTCCGGCTCACGGCTGACCCCGGGGAAACGCGCCATCGCCTATGTCAAGCCCTTCGGCGGGGCGCGCGAGGCGGGCGTGATCGGTACCCACATCGTCACAACGACCGTGAACGCAGCGCTCGCCAACGGCATGTGCGGGCACGCGGACGAGACCGACGACACGCACCCGGCGACGCGCACGCACCCCGGCACCAGCGTGATTCCCGCGGCGCTCGCGATCGCGGAGCGGGACCGTCTCCCGGGCGAGCAGATGTTGCGCGCGATGGTGCTCGGCTACGAAGTCTGCGCACGCACG
>JACQGO010000175.1 GCA_016199485.1 Betaproteobacteria bacterium | reverse complement strand
TGCTGGACGAAGCCGACCGCATGCTCGACATGGGCTTCCTGCCCGACATCAAGCGCATCCTCGCGCTGCTGCCGCGGCGCCGCCAGAACCTGCTGTTCTCCGCGACCTTCTCCGAAGACATCCGGCGGCTCGCCGGCGAGCTGCTGAACGGCCCGGTGATGATCGAAGTCGCGCGCCGCTACGCGCCCGCCGAGCTGGTGTCGCACCAGGTCTACCACGTGGGCGCCGCGCGCAAGCGAGCGCTGCTCGCGCATCTCATCAGGTCGCGCGATCTCAAGCAGGTGCTGGTATTCGTGCGCATGAAGCGCGACGCCAATCGCCTGGCGCACCAGCTCGAGCGCGACGGCATCGTCACCACCGCGATCCACAGCGACAAGACGCAACCCGAGCGCATCAAGGCGCTCGAGGGGTTCAAGCAGGGAGCGGTGCGCGTGCTGGTCGCAACCGACGTCGCTTCCCGCGGACTCGACATCGAGCATCTGCCGTGCGTGATCAACTTCGAGCTGCCGTTCAACCCCGAGGACTACGTGCACCGCATCGGGCGCACCGGGCGGGCAGGCATGAGCGGCGAGGCGATCTCGCTGGTCTCGCCCGACGAGTACAAGCTGCTCGCCGACATCGAGCAACTCGTCAAACGCCCGCTGCCGAAAGCGGAGGCGCCGGGATTCGAGCACGGCGCGCGGGCCGCAGTTTCAGAGCACCATGGCAAGCCTCGCGAGCACAGAGGGCGCGGAGGAGCGGCACGCGCCGAGCGTCCCGTGCAAACCGCGCGTGGCCGTGAGCGGCGCGGCGGCGCGCCGACGCCGCCACGGGCGATGCCGGAGTTCGATTTCACCAAGCCGTACGAGCCGGCCGTGAGCGCGGGGGCGCCGCATCCCGAGCCCGTGCTGCCGCACCGGCGCAAACCGCAGCGGCAGACGGCCGCGCTGCTGGGCGGTCTCGTCAAGCACGACACCTCGAAGAAATAGCCTCCCCGGCGCAAGCGCCCTCCGCGCCGATCTGCGGCGAGAACGAACAAGACTGCGCATGGAATCGCTCAGCGTTCTCGAGCTTGTTTACGTCGCCGTGGTCATGATCCTCGCCTACGCGATCCGTGGAAGCGCCGGGTTCGGTGGCGCCAACGGGCCGCTGCTCGCGCTCGTGCTGCCGCTCAAGGTGCTCGCACCGATGATCAACTTGCTCGGGCTGATCTCGTCCTACGCGATCGTCGCGAAGGACCATCGTCACATCGCCTGGCGCGAAATGTGGCGGTTCATGCCGTTCTGCCTCGTCGGCGTGCTGGTCGGCCTTTACTTCTTCAAAACACTGGACACGCGCACGCTGGCGATCTCGCTGGGTGTCTTCGTCATCTGCTATGGCACGTATTCGCTCCTCGCCTCGGTGCGCGGGGCGCGGGCGTGGGCGGTGTCCCCCGGGGTAGTCGCGCCGCCCGCCGGCGCCGCCGCCGGGTTCGTGGGCACGCTGTTCGGCACGATGGCCGGCGTGTTCCTGGCGATCTATCTCGATTCTCACAAGCTCGACAAGCACCGGTTTCGCGCCACGGCTGCCGCCACGCTCTTCGGTCTCGGCGTAGCGCGGGCCGCGGGCTATTTCGCCGTGGGAGCGATCGACCGTGACACGCTGCTCGCCTGCGCGGCGGCGCTACCGCTGATGGCGATCGGCGTGTTTCTGGGCAATCGCATTCATGCCAACCTGAACCAGTCGATGTTTCAGAGGATGGTGGCGCTGGTGATGATCGCGAGCGGCGTGCTGCTGCTGGCAAAATGACGCCTTGGTGCCGCGCGCTCCATAATCCACGCTGCAGCCACCCGTACCGGCGCGCGCCTTCGAGAGGAGAAACGGAAGTGGACCTGACGATCATCGAAAGACGCAATACCGCGATTGGCAAGACGATCGAGCGCATCCGCGCGCTCGGGAAGCCGGAAAGCGCAGCGCTGGAACAGATGAAAGCGATCATGAGCGAGCTCGCCGCCCGGGCCGAGCTGTTCCCGCCGGAGGACTTTCCCGTGATCCCCGGGCAGAGCACGGCCAACTACCGTCTCGCCGAAGACGCCGCGCACGGATTCGCGTTGTTCGCCTCCATCGTTCTGCCCGGCAGGGCGCGCCCGCCCCACAACAACGGCACGTGGGCGGTGATTGCCGGCGTGTACGGCGAGGAGCAAAGCGTCCGCTACGCGCGCAGCGACGATGGCTCGCGACCGGGCCGCGGCACGCTGCGCAAGGAAGGCGAGATCACGGTGTGCCGCGGAGACGCGATCGCTCTCACCCCCAAGATCTTTCGCGCAACCAACGTGCGTGGCGACGATCCGTGTTTCCAGCTCCAGCTCTACGGCACGGGCGCCGGAGGGCTCCCCGAACGCGTCTGCTTCAACGACGCGACCAGCGGCGCCTACAAGGTGCTGCGGCTCGGTCGCGGAGTCGGGGTGGTTACCGCGCAGCAACTCAAGGCAATGCTGCACGACCGGGCCGAGATTGCGCTCATCGACGTGCGCGAAGAAGGCGTGTTCGCCAAGCGTCACATGTTGCTCGCATGCTCCGCGCCACTCTCGCGGCTCGAAATCCGCATGCCGCTGCTGGTCCCGCGCCGCTCCGCGCGGGTCGTGATCTGCGACGGCAACGACGGGTTCGGCCAGGTCGCTGCCGGCCGCCTCAACCAGTACGGCTACACCGACGTCCATCTGCTCGCCGGCGGGATCGAAGCGTGGGCCGCTGCGGGCTATTCTCTCTACAGCGGCATGAACGTGCCGAGCAAGGCATTCGGTGAGTACGTGGAGCATCGCTACCATACGCCGCGCATGGAGCCGCAGGAGATCAAGGCGAAGATCGACGCCGGCGAGAAGGTCGTCATTCTCGACAGCCGCCCGCTCGCCGAGTACAGGAGGATGAGCATCCCCGGCGGCATCGACTGCCCGGGCGCGGAGCTCGTTTATCGTGTCCACGACCTCACGAGATCACCGGATACGCTGGTGGTGGTGAACTGCGCGGGGCGCACCCGCAGCATCATCGGCGCGCAGTCGCTCATCAACGCCGGCATCCCTAACCGCGTGGTGGCGCTGAAGAACGGCACCATGGGCTGGCACCTCGCCGGGTTTGAACTGGCCCGGGGTCAGGACCGCTTCGCGCCCGCGCCGAGCAAGGCCGGACTCGCCAAGGCGAAAGCCGCCGCCGCGCGGGTAGCCAAACGCTTCGGCGTGAGATACATCGATGTGGCGACGGTACGCGAGTTCGCCGCGGAGATGGACCGCCGCACGCTCTATATCTTCGACGTGCGCAGCCCAGAGGAATACGAGGCCGGGCACCTCGCGTGCACCGTCTCGGCGCCCGGCGGGCAACTCGTGCAGACCACGGACCTGTTCGCGGGCACCCGCAACGCGCGCATCCTGCTCGTCGACGATAACGGCGTGCGCGCGACGATGACCGCCTCATGGCTGATCCAGATGGGCTGGGAAGAGATCTACGTCGTGAAGGACACGCTCACCTCCGGACCGTTGCTCAAGGGCGCGGCGCCGGTCGAGGTGCTGGGACTCGACAGAATCCGCTGCGACGCGATCTCCGCCGCCGATCTCAAGCGCGCGCTCGATGCAAGCGACGCGGTGGTGCTCGATTTCGAAACGAGCCTGCGTTACCGCGACGGCCACATCCCCAGCGCATGGCTCGCGATCCGCGCTCACCTCGCGGATAATCTCAAGCGAGTTCCGGGCGCCGGGATGCTCGTGCTTGCCTCCCCTGACGGCGTGATCGCGAGGCTCGCCGCACCCGAAGCAGCGCGGCTCACCACGATGCCGGTCAAAGTTCTCGAAGGCGGCACCGAAGCGTGGCGCGCTGCGGGACTTCCGCTCGAAACCGGCCTCGAGCGGCTTGCGGACGTGACCGAGGACGTGTGGTACCGGCCCTACGACCGCAGCGTAAAGGTCGAGGAAGCGATGAAGGACTACCTCGCGTGGGAGACCGATCTCGCCAGGCAGATCGAGCGCGACAATGACGTGAGCTTCCTGTAGGGTGGGCGCGGCCCACCGCCCGACGCGCCCTGTGACAGCGCGTTTCAGTTCACCTGTATCCCGGTCGCCTTCACCACCTTGCCCCATTTCGGCAGTTCGGATTTGACGAGGGCGCCGAACTGATCGGGCCCGAGGTAGCTCGCCTCCGCGCCCAGATTCTCGAACGACTTCTGCAGATCGGGTTGCTTGAGCATCCTCTCGGTCACCGCGTTCAATTTCGCGATCGCATCCCTCGGCGTCTTCGCCGGGGCGAGCAGCCCGAACCATTGGTCGGCCGCGTAACCCTTCACGCCGCCCTCGGCAATGGTCGGCACCCGCGGCAGTTGCGGGGAGCGTTTGGTGCCTGTCACTCCGAGCGCCCGCAGCCGGCCGGCCTTGACGTACTGGATCACGCTGGCGATTCCGGGAACCCCGACCGAGATCTGACCGCTGATCAGGTCGGCCCTCGCCTGCGCGCTGCCCTTGTAGGGAACGTGGTTCATGTTGACGCCGGCGAGCGTCGTGAACAGCGCCGTGAACAGGTGCTGCGAGCTGCCGTTGCCCGATGACGCATAGTCGACCTGGCCGGGCCGCGCCTTGGCGAGCGCGACCAGCTCCCTGACCGATTTCACGGGCAGTGATGGATGGACCACCAGCACGTTCGGAGACGTTGCGAATTGCAACACCGCCGCAAAATCCGCGATCGGGTCATAGGGCAGCTTCTTGTACAGGCTCGCACTGATCACGTGCGTGTTGGACACCATGAGCAGCGTATAGCCGTCCGCCGGCGACTTGGCGACGATATCGGTGCCGATCGTGCTTCCCGCCCCGGGCCGGTTATCGACCACCATCTGCTGGCCCAGCCCTTCGGAGAGCTTCTGCGCCAGGATGCGGCCCGGGACGTCGGCCGCGCCTCCCGGCGAAAACGGCACCACCATGCGCAGGGGCCGGACCGGGTAGTTTTGCGCGTGCACCACCGCCGCTGCGCAGCACGCGGCACCCATGAACAGCACGGTTGTCAGTCTGGAGATCGAGATCACTGGATTACCCCTCCTCGGTCGCGTTGTACGCAGATCAAATCGCCGCGTAATGATAGCAAAATCTTTCTCTAAGATATCACCTCTCGGCATTTGTTCTTGTGGCATCCGGCGGGAAAGCGGTGATACCGCTCGCTGCGTGATACGATGAAAGCGAACCGAGCATCCCGGAGGAGAAACCATGGCTGACAATCGCGGCATGATCCGCTTCCCGGGCGCCCAAGGGGCTCTGCTCGCCGCGCGGCTCGATCTTCCGAGCGCGCCTCCCGCGGCGTTCGCACTCTTCGCGCACTGCTTCACTTGCTCGAAAGAGACGCTCGCCGCGGCGAGAATCAGCGCGGCGCTCGTCGACCACGGCATCGCGGTGCTGCGCTTCGATTTCACCGGGCTGGGCAGCAGCGAGGGAGATTTTGCCAACACCAACTTCTCCTCCAACGTCGCCGACCTGCTCGCCGCCGTGGCCTACTTGCGCGAACACCATCAGGCGCCGCAGATCCTCATCGGCCACAGCCTCGGCGGCGCCGCGGTGCTCGCTGCGGCGGGCCAGGTCCCGGAGGCAGCGGCGGTGGCGACCATCGGCGCGCCGTTCGAGCCGGCCCACGTGCGCCATCTGCTCGCGCCGGCGGTGCCGCAGCTCGAAACGGCGGGCGAGGCTGAAGTCTCGCTCGCGGGCCGCACATTCCGCATCAAGAAGCAGTTTCTCGACGACATCGCGACCCATAACAGCCGCGAGGCGATTGCCGGGTTGCGCAAGGCACTGCTCATCTTCCATTCGCCGCGCGACACGGTGGTCGGCATCGACAACGCGGCGCAGATCTTCATCGCGGCGAAGCATCCCAAGAGCTTCGTGTCGCTCGACGACGCCGATCACCTGCTCACCCGCAAGGAGGACGCGCAGTACGTCGCCGCGGTGCTTGCGGCGTGGGCGGGCCGCTACCTCAGGGAGGCGGCCGCTGCGCAACCCGCCCGGGCCGGGCTCGCGGGCGAACCGGGGCACGTGCTGGTAGCCGAAACGCACGAAGGCAAGTTCACGCAGGCGATTGCGCTCGGGGCGCACCGGCTGCGCGCCGACGAGCCGGTGAGCTTCGGCGGTACCGACACCGGCCCATCGCCTTACGATCTGCTGCTCGCCGGGCTAGGCGCGTGCACCTCGATGACGCTGCGCCTGTACGCGGACCAGAAACAGTGGCCGCTCGATCACGTCACGGTGCGGCTCAAGCACGAAAAGATCCACGCCCAGGACTGCGCCGAGTGCGAAACGAAGGAAGGCAAAGTGGACAAGATCGAGCGCGAGATCGAGCTCATCGGTGCCCTCGACGATGTGCAGCGCGCGCGACTCCTGGAAATCGCCAACAAGTGCCCGGTGCACCGCACGCTGCGTTCCGAGGTGTGGATTCCGACGCGGCTGCGCTAGCGCCGCATCGAGCGGCAGGCTGCGCCCACCCTGCGGGCGACGCGTAGGGTGGATTGAGCGCAGCGAAACCCACCGATGGGCTTACAATAGCGCACCGAACAGACGCGGCGCGATGGTGCGGTGCTGATCATTCGTAACCTCAACAAGTCCTACGGGGGCACGCGCGGCCGCGCCGTGCTGCGCAGCGTCGATTTCGATCTCGCCAGCGGGGACTACGTCGCAATCGTGGGCGAGTCGGGGATCGGCAAATCGACGCTGCTCAACCTCGTCGCCGGGCTCGATCTGCCGGACAGCGGCAGCGTCACGCTCGACGGCGTCGAGCTTACGCAGCTCGACGACGACGCACGCACGGGCTTGCGGCGCTCCCGCATGGGCTTCGTATTCCAGGCGTTCCACCTGCTTCCGCATCTCACCGTGGCCCAGAACGTCGCACTGCCGCTCGCGCTGAACGAGCAGTCTGCCGACCGCGAGGCGCGCGTCGCGGAAATGCTCGCCGCGGTGCGCCTCGCCGATGCGGCCTCCGCGTATCCGCGCGAACTTTCCGGCGGCGAGATGCAGCGGGTGGCAATTGCGCGCGCACTCGTGCACCAGCCGCAGCTCGTGCTCGCCGACGAGCCCACCGGCAACCTCGATCCGGAGAGCGCCGTGCAGGTGCTCGCGCTGCTGCGCGAGGCGGTGAAGGCGAACGCAGGGGCAGGCATCCTCGTCACCCATTCGCTGCTCGCCGCGGCAACCGCAGACCGCGTCCACCGGCTGACCGTCAACGGCTTGCGCCTCGGGGACTAGCGCGAGCATGCTGAGCGGCAAGCCTTTGCTCATCTACGCGCTGAGCCTCGGGTCGCTCAGCCACAACCTCGGGCGCACCGCGCTCGCCGCGCTCGGCGTCGCGCTCGGCGTCGCGCTCGGCGTCGCAGTGCACCTCGTCAACAGCGCCGCCTTGAGCGAATTCAGGCACGCAGTCGCGGCGCTCGCCGGCGAAGCGGACATCGTGGTGCGCGGGCCGCGCGCGGGGTTCGACGAGGCGCTCTACCCGCGCCTCGCGCGGCTGCCCGAGGTCGCAGCAGCGAGCCCCATGCTCGACATCGACGTCGCGCTCGCAGGGCGCGAGACGACCTTGCGTGTCCTCGGAATCGACATCTTCCGCGCATCACAGCTTCAGCCCGCCCTGCTCGCGGGTCTCAACGAGAGCGTGCTCGAACTGCTGCAGGCCGATACGGTGGCGCTGAGTGATGCTGCTGCGCGCGAACTCGGGCTCGGGCGCGGCAACCGGCTCAAGGTGCAGGTCGGCACCCGCGTGCTCGACCTGGAGGTGGCAGCGGTGCTGCCGCCGCACGCGTACCGCCAGCGCCTTGCGGTGATGGACATCGGCTGGGCGCAGCCGCTCTTCGCGCGCATCGGCACGCTGAACCGCATCGACGTGAGGCTCAAGCCCGGTGTCGATGCCGAACGTTTCCGCGCGAAGCTCGCTCCCCTTCTGCCTCCCGGTGTGCACGCGGTCACGCCCGAGATCGAAGCCGAGCGCGGCGCACTGTGGACGCGCGCCTACCGCACCAACCTCGACATGCTGGCGGGAGTCGCGCTGTTCACGGGGTTCTTCCTCGTTTTTGCCACGCAGTTCCTCGCGCTGATGAGGCGCCGCGCACAGCTCGCGCTGCTGCGCGTGCTGGGCATGACGCGCCGCACACTTGCCGTACACCTCGTTGCCGAGGGCGCCGTGCTCGGCGCGGTCGGTTCCGCGGCGGGCGTCGCCCTTGGCTGGCTTGTCGCCGCGCTCACGTTGCGTCATCTCGGCGGGGATCTCGGCGCCGGTTATTTCCGCGGCGTAGAGGCCCAGCTTGTGCCTTCGGTTTCCGCGCTCGCAGCGTATTTCCTCAGCGGCATGGCGGTGGCAATGCTGGGCGCCGCAGTGCCTGCGATCGAGGCGGCGCGCCGCGCGCCGGCATTGGCGCTGCGGGCAGGCGATGAGGAAACAGCGCTCAAGCACATGCGGCTCGTCTGGCCGGGATTCGCGCTTGCCGCGCTCGGCGCCGTTTGCGCCTTCGCCCCGCCGCTCAACGAGTTGCCGGCGTTCGGCTACGCCGCGATCGCGCTGATACTCGCGGGCGCGGTGCTGCTCGCGCCGCGTCTGGTCGAATTTTCGCTCGCGCTCGTCCCGGTGGCGCGCGCGGTGGCGGCGGCGCTCGCTGTTGCTCAACTGCGCGCGACCGCAAGGCTCGTCGCGGTGAGCGCCGCAGCGATCGTCGTGAGCTTCAGTTTCACCGTGGCAATGGCGATCATGGTGGGATCGTTCCGCACCTCGTTCGAAGAATGGCTGGAGCGCATACTGCCCGCCGATTTCTACGTGCGTGCCGCGCGCGGCGGCGAAACAGGCTTTTTTACTCCCGAGGAACAAGCGCGGATCGCGGCAATTCCGGGTGTCGCGCGTGCCACGTTCCTGCGCAGCCAGAATGTGCTGCTCGCGCCCGATCGCCCGCCGGTCGTGCTGCTCGCACGGGACATCGACCGCGCTACCCCCGCGCGCACGCTCCCGCTGATCGGCGCGCCTCATGCACTCGCCAACGGCGATCCGCCACCAGTGTGGGTATCCGAGGTCGCTGCCGATCTCTACGGCCTCAAGCCGGGCCAGCGCCTGGACATCCCGCTCGCAGGCGCGCTGCGCGCGTTCACGGTGGCCGGCATCTGGCGAGATTACGCGCGGCAGACCGGCGCGCTGGTGATCGAGCGCGGCATTTACGCGGGGCTCACCGGAGACCGGCTGGCGAGCGATGCCGCGCTGTGGCTCGACAAGGAGGCGACGCTCGAAGCCGCGGCGCACGCGCTGCGCGCACAATTCGCCAGCGCCGATCTCGACATCGCGGCGGTTCACGAAGTGCGCGAGAGTTCCCTCCGCATCTTCGATCGCACTTTCGCGGTTACTTACGTGCTCGAAGTCGTCGCGATCCTGATCGGGCTGTTCGGCGTGAGCGTCGGTTTCGGCGCACAGGCCCTCGCCCGCCGGCGCGAATTCGGCGTGCTGCGCCACCTCGGCATGACGCGGCGCGAAATCGCCGCGATGCTGGGAATTGAAGGCTCGGTGGTGAGCGGACTCGGCGTCGCATTCGGGCTTGCGCTCGGCTGGGGCGTGAGCCTCATCCTGATCCACGTGGTCAACCGGCAGAGCTTTCACTGGAGCATCGATCTCAGCATGCCGTGGCTCGTGCTCGCAGCGCTCGCGATCGCCACCATGATCGCGTCGAGCGCAACCGCGATGTGGAGCGGCCGCGCCGCGATGGGGACTGACGTCGTGCGCGCGGTGAAGGAAGACTGGTGAGAAGCGAGAACGTGGAGAGCGTAGGTTGGGGTGAGCGCAGCGAACCCCAACGCGAGGGCGAACGCACCGCGCCACCGAACATCAACCGCCGACCCCGTTGGGGTTCACGTCGTTCACCCCAATCTACGGTGCTCGTTCTGCTCGCGGTGAGAACCGTAGGGTGGGCGCAGCCTACCTGCTCGATGCACCGCGCGGATCGGTGGGTTTCGCTGCGTTTCACCCACCCTACAACGACGCGAGGCGATGAACGATGGATGATGGTTGCTGAACGACTGGCTCCCGTTCCATGAAGCGACGTGCTTTCTTCGCGCTGCCTTTCGCGATTGCCGGCGCGTGGCTCGGGCGTTCGGCACACGCCGCCGAGACCCGTTTCACCCCGGTCATCCCGGGCTATACGCTCCAATTTCCACGCGACGAAGGCGCGCATCCCGG
>JACQGO010000161.1 GCA_016199485.1 Betaproteobacteria bacterium | reverse complement strand
GTCGCTCTTCCTGCTCGGCCTTCTCCCGGATCGCCTCCAGGATGAAGCCGTGCGCCGTGGCTCCGGTACGCTTGGCCGCGCGAGCGACTCGCTCCTTGAGGTCCTGCGGCAGGCGAATGGTCGTTGTGGACATTGCGACACTCTCCCCGGAAAGGCGTACTGTAGCACAAGAGTGCTATGCCGATACACCACCCGCCAGGCCAATGGTGCGCATTCGCCTGGGGCCAAGCCTGGCGCGTTCGTGAATGACCGCTCCTGGCCGTTCCCAGATCCAAGCGTCAGGTTGGCTGCGCAACCTGACCTACGTGCTCGAACGATCCAAGTGTCGGGTTGGCTGGGCAACCTGACCTACGTGCTGCCAGGTCACAAGGTCAACCGCGTCGCCGAGATGCCGCCTTTTCACCGGCTCAAGCGGGGTCCAATACGGTTTTCCGGACCGTCGCAACGCGCTTGACGTCGCTCGTAGCTAGGTGCAAGGTACGAACACTCACCTATAGACATCGAAAATGACGCGGGCTGCGGACACCGGTCCCCCAAGCACGTGACAAAGCGGCAACAAGCGAGAGGCCGGGGCATGGTCAGCGTCGTAATCGAGGAGCGACAGCGATGAGAAAGCTTCCTTACAAATCGGGCATCGGTATCGGTCTTGCACTGCTTTCCCCCGCAGTGCTTGCTGTGCAGCTGGAGGACCTCCAGGCGATCATTCACCAGGTGGTGATGTACGCGCTAATTCTGTTCGTGATCATCGTTGCCGTTTGCGTGTTCTTCATGAGATTGCGAGACAAGCGCGCGGCTCCATTGAGAAGAATATTCCAGGAGGGGGAGGCGATACATTCCGTTGGGCCCGATACCCCGGTCACCGAGTGCGTGCGCACGATGAGCGCCAAGAAAATCGGCGCCCTGCTCGTCATGGATGGCGAAAGGTTGACCGGCATCTTCACGGAGCGGGATGCGCTGAACAAAGTGCTGGCTGCGGGCCTTGATCCCGGCAGCACGAAAGTCTCCGAGGTGATGACGAAGGACCCATGCTGTGTCCCGCCGGCGACGACCGTCGGCGAGGCGATGGAGTTGATCACCAAGCGGCGGTTCCGGCACCTGCCGATTGTGGAAAACGGCAAAGTGCTCGCCGTCGTATCGAGCGGCGATCTAACCCACTGGCTGGTGAAGGACCAGATGAGAGAGGTTCAAGAGCTTGTCAAGCTCGCTGCCGGTCCTGACCGCCGCGACCTAGCGCGGAACCACTGATCGTTGCAATCGCCGGAATCACTGCCAACGCCAGGATTGCGTTGAGTAGTTTCATTGCCGCCTCCTTGCTGCCGGAAACAAACTCAAGCCGGCCACGGGCGGCTTGGCGGCGGTTGGGCTCCAGCGAACAGTTCCTGCCATCCTCCGACGATCCGGGCGTCAGGTTGACTGCGCAACCTGACCTACGGGCTACGTGCTACAGCACCCGGAAATTCTTGAACTGCCAGGTATCGGAGGCGTCGATGTCCTCCGGAAACAGCAGCCCGCGCTCCTTCAACGGTGTCCAGTCGCTGTACTCGCCGACGATGTTGCCGAGGTAGGGATTCGCGATCTCCAGCACGCGCTGGAAATCGATGTCATCGGGATCGAGGATGCCTCTCCGCGGATGTTCCATCGCCCACACCGCCGCGCCCAGCACTCCCGCGGCGACTTGCAGGCTCGTCGCATTGTTATACGGCGCGAGCTTGCGCGCTTCGTGGATCGTGAGCTGCGAGCCGTACCAGTACGCACCCTTCGCGTGGCCCATGAGCAGCGCGCCCAGCTCGTCCACACCCTCGTAGATCTCGTCCATCAGGATGCGCCTTCGCTCCTGGAGCAACCAGTTCTTGCCGGCCATCTCGTGCACCGAGAGCACCGCGTCGTCGCATGGATGGTAGGCGTAGTGACAGGTGGGGCGGTAGACCACCTTGTCGCTGTTGCGCAACGTCAAGTAATCGGCGATCGAGATCGCTTCGCTGTGGGTGATGAGAAAGCCGTGGTAATGACCCTCGGCAGGCGTCCAGGAGCGCACGCGCACCGAGCAGCCGGGGCGCTCGAGATAAATCGACGCGTCGCACCCGTAGCCGTGGCGCTTGCCATCCGGCGGAAAATGCCTCTCGTGCGTGCCCCAGCCAAGCTCCGCAGGCTGGCGTCCTTCGCCGGTGAAGCCGTCCACCGACCAGGTGTTGACGAACTCGAGGCGGCGCTTGTCGGGATTCGCCGCCTGCGTGTCGCGCTCGGCGCAGTGGATCACCTTTACGTCGAGGTCCATCGCGAGCCGTGCCCATTCCTCGCGCGTGCCCGGGATGCCCTGGAACTTCCCCAGGTCTCGGGCGACGTTGACGAGCGCCTGCTTGGTCCAGTGCGAAATCAGCCCCGGGTTCGCGCCGTGCGTGAGCACCGCGGTGGGCGCATCGGGGCACTTCCTGCGCAGGGCAAGCGCCGCCTCGCGCAGCCCGTAATTCGAGCGCTGCGACGCGGTGAGCGCGGCGTCGGTATAGCCGCCCGGCCACGGCTCGATGCAGGTGTCGAGGTACAGCGCGCCCTTCTCGCAGCAGAGCTCGACCAGCGCGAGACTCGAAACGTCGACCGAGAGATTGAGCAGGAAATCGCCCTTGCCGATGAAAGGCCCGAGCACGTCGCGGTAGTTCTCGCGCGTCAGCGGCTCGACGTGGTACTCGATGCCGTAGTCTCTCGCCTCTGCTTCCCCGCGTGGATCGCCGGTCACGATCACGATGCGCTCGCGCGGCATGTCGATGTGCCGCAGGATGAGAGGCAGAGTTCCCTGGCCTACCGATCCGAACCCGACGAAAACCAGCCGTCCCTGGAATCTGACGTATTTCTTCCCGTCCATTTCATATAGCGCTTCGTTGGTGTGCTCGGCGCCGTCAAGTCTACCATTTCCCGGCGGGAGCGTGGTTCTGCACGCGCGATGATTGCGGCGCAACGGCCGCGCGCCGCCGCAGACGGGGAAGCGCCGGCCTCACCGCCGCCGATGACGGGACCGGGGAGGCGAGTGACGGTGATACCCCCGGTAAGGCACGAAGCGCGGGGTGTAATAATGGCGGTAGCGGTACCGGGGGGTCGCCGACGGGGGCGTGGTGGATGTCGATGAAGACGTGCTCGACGGCGGCGGCTGGTAGTAGCTCTCGCCGGTGGAGCGGTACGGCAGAACCCCGCACGCTCCCAGCAGCAGCGCGGTGCATGCGACGCCCGCGCGGATGAACGTCGCTACGTTGCGGGCGCGGGCGCGGTGATGAAAAAGAAAGCGCAAAGGATGCCTCGACGCGACCATTACAACGGCTCGCAGCAACGCCGGCCGCCGCGCTTCACAACGGCGCGGCCGCCCGACACCTCTGATTCAAGCCTCTGCGATGAGAAGACGCGGGCCGCGCGAACTTGTCAGGCGGTCGACCCGGCGCCGTCCCGGCGCTTGCGGTATCATTGAGGCTCGCCCAATTGACCAGCCATTATGCACCCGATCCCGCGCACCGCAGACACCGATCTCCCCAATAGCACGAATGCCGTCGCGATGCGGCTCAAGAACCCCTCGATGACGGAAGTCTGCAACCGGCGCGAAGTATTTGAAAGCCTGCTGCCGCTTGCCGGCGCCCGGGTGCTGGAGCTGGGTTGCGGCGCGGCGGAAGTCACGCGCGAGATCGCGGCGAGCGCGCCGGGGATCTCGATCACCGCGCTCGAAGTCGACCGCATCCAGCACGAGAAAAACCTCGCCATCACGGGCCTCTCCAATGTGAAGTTCGCCCTGGGCGGCGCCGAGGCAATCTCCGCGCCCGATGCGAGCTTTGACATCGCGCTCATGTTCCGCTCGCTGCATCACGTACCGGTGAAGAGCATGGACCAGGCGCTCGCGGAGATCGGCCGGGTGCTCAAGCCCGGCGGGCTCGCCTACTTCGAGGAGCCCGTGTTCGATGGCGAGTACAGCGAGATCATGCGGGTATTCCACGACGAGGAGTTCGTGCGCGAGGCAGCGTTCCTGGCGCTCAGGCGCGCGATCGCCTCGGGCCTCATGGAGCTCGTCACGGAGAGGTTTTTCCTTACCCCCAAGCGCTTCCGCGACTGGCAGCAGTTCGAAAAGAAGATACGCGAGGAAACCCACACCGAGCACCGGCTCACCCCTGCGCAATGGGAGGTGGTCAAGACGCGCTTCATGCGCTCGATGAGGCCCGAGGGGGCGCTCTTCATGCAGCCGCTGCGCGTGGATCTGCTGCGCAGGCCGTCCGCCTGAGCCAGCCGACGGCTGCTGCTGCTACCAGCGGAAACGGCGGTGGAATCGGTGCCGCGGGGAATGCCAGTAAGGGTAGCCGTGCCAGTAAGGGTAGCCATAGAAGAACCTGAACCGGCTGCCGCGGTAGTAAACGAAGGGAACGACCGGATAGACGCGATACGAGTAGTATTGCGTCTGCGGCGCACCGCTGTAGCCGGGAGCCACGGATTGCGGGGCAGGCTGCGGCGCGGCGGAAAACGCGTCCTGCAGGGCCGCTTCGCCGCCTTCCATCCTGAGGATCACCCCTTGCGGCGGCACCCCGGTTTGCGGCACTTCCCCTGCCCGGTCAACGGTGACGACGCGCGTCTGCACTGGCGTCGCGGCGCAGCCCGCGAGCAACGCGGCCACGAACACAGACAGAACACTCAGCGGATTCATGACTCAAGCCCCGCTCTTCCCGGCGCCGTGACCCGGCGCCCGGCATGCGCTCTAGTCTACGCCTTTGCGCGCGGATTGCACGGACCTTGCCGGCGTGTTCCCGGCCGCGGCTGGCGCCGTTACAACTTGTTATCCCGAAACTCGTCGGCTCGGCCGCGGGCGACCACCAAGCTCATCAGAATCGACCGGATGGCAAGACATAGTTGGCACGGCACCGGCAGCTGCAATTAGAAGGAAAACCAGATCGACTACTTCGCGAACCGCTTCCTCGGCACCAACCTCGAGAACCCGAGCTTCGCGGAGTTCGCGCGCGATGGGCGCGCAGGGCATCACGGTCTCGCGCGTCGACGAGATCGGCGATGCGCTGAAGACCGTGGTCGCGCCGGGAAAGCCCGCCGTGATCGACCTGCTGCTCAAGCGCGAGCTGGGCGAGCCGTTCCGCCGCGACGCGTTCCGCATGCCCAGGCGCCTGCTTGAGAAATACCAGGCGCATAGCGCACAATAGGCGTCCGGGCGCTGCCGGGTATCCGTGACCCGCAGCGGGATGCGGAGGCGATGCCGTGCGGATATCGCAGGAAATACCGCTTGGCGTTGACCACGTCGCTGCACGCCCGTCGTGCCCCGGCGCGCGAGTGACGGCAAATGCCGCAACCCGCGCGGGCAAGCGAGGAGTTGCGCCGGCGAGGCGCTATCTCGATCTTTGCGAAAATGGTTGACAAACCGTTTCCGCACTGTACCGTTCCCCTCTCCTTCCGGGAGAGGGGCGGGGGTGAGCCGGGAATTCTCGGACGCGCCTGCGCGCGTCCGTGCCGGTGAACGCCCGAAGCGTCTCGCTTCGGGCCGGAATGGGTCGAGCGGCGTAAAGCATTTGCATTTACGCGAAGCTCGGTAACAACAAAGGAGGTGACCTATGCGTTCCGCATTTGCTCTGAACAGCGTCGCGGCCGTCGTGTTCGCACTGAGCGGGCTCGCGGCTGTTGCCCAGGAGAAATACCCGACGCGCCCGATCGAGTTCATCGTCCCGTGGGGTCCCGGCGGCGGCGCCGACCAGCTTGCGCGCAAGATTGCGCCATCGCTGGAGAAGCAGCTCAAGGTGTCGCTGCCGGTGATCAACGTCGCCGGCGCGACCGGTCAGACCGGGCTCAACAAGATGCTGACCTCGCCGGCCGACGGCTACTCGATCTCGATCTTCATCGCCGACACGCTCGCGGTGCTGATGGACCCGGCGACGAAGTGGAAGCTCGAGGACATCGTGCCGGCGGCGATCATGATCCGCCAGCCTTCGGCATTCTTTCTCGCCCAGAACAGCCCGTTGAAGACCTGGAAGGACGTTGAGGCCGAGGCGAAAAAGCGTCCGCTCAAGGTCGCGATCACGGGCTTCGGCAGCGCCGATGACCTGCACGTCATCTACTTCGCCGGGAAGGGCTTCAAGTTCACCTCGGTGCCGTTTCCCAAGCCCTCGGAGCGCTACACCGCGATTCTCGGCGGGCACGCGGACCTGCTGTACGAGCAGCTCGGCGACGTGAAGAGCTTCCTCGAAGGCAAGCAGATGCGGCCGGTCATCATCTTCGCGGAGAAACGCTTCCCGGCGTTCAAGGACGTGCCCACCGGCAAGGAATTGGGGCGCGACATCGTGATTAACCAGTTCCGTTCGATCGCGATGAAGGCCAGCACCGGCGCCCCCCGAGTCAAGGCGGTCTCCGACGCGCTCGCCAAGGTCGCCGCGACCGCCGACTACAAGGCCTGGCTCAAGGACCAGTACGCGGAGGAGGACAGCTTCATTCCGGCCTCCGGCGCGGTCGCGTTCATGAAGCGCGAGCTCGACGTGATGCGCAAGTATGCGCCGAAGAAGTGACAGGGCCGGCACGGCGCGCGTTCCGCGCCGTGCGTTCTGATTCCCGTCCCTGCGCGAAGAAAGCCGCCGTGACGAACGCCAGGCTCAGCAAGATCGTGCCGTACGCGGTGGCCGGCGCCGCGGCGGGTTATCTCTACTACGTCGCCGCGAATATCGATTACCACGCGCGCGCGGGCGTGCTGGGGCCGGATTTCTGGCCCAAGCTGATCCTTGCGCTGACGATCGCCGCCTGCGCCTACGAGATCGTGAGGCTGCTGTTCTTCGCCGGACGCGACGGGGAGGTCGGCGGGGTGCTCGAGGAGGTCGTCGAGGACTCGGCCGGCAAGCACGGCGAGATCGAGGCAAGGCCGGCGGCGGTGAGCCATCCGCTGCTGCTCGCGCTCGGCATGGCCGCCACCCTGGTCTACGTCGCCGCGGTGCAGAAACTCGGCTTTTTCCTCGCCACCGCGCTCTACTTTGCGCTGTTCATGGTCATCGGCCGCTACCGGCGCTGGGGCGTGATCGCCGCGGTGAGCCTTCTCGGCACGCTCCTCCTGATGTTCATCTTCATGAAGCTCGTGTATGTCTCGCTGCCGATCGGAGTGGAGCCGTTCTCCCGGGTGACGTTCCTGCTGATGCAGCTCATGGGCATCCGCTGAGGGAGCGCCGTGGAAGGAGTGCTCGCCAATCTGGCTGTCGGCTTTGCCCACGTCTTTGAGCCGGTGAACCTGCTGGTGCTGGTGGTGGGCATCGTGCTGGGGCTGCTGGTGGCCGTGCTGCCGGGGTTGACGCTGGTGATGGGGGTAGTGCTCGCGCTGCCCTTCACCTACAGCATGGACGTGACCGCGGCGATCATCCTGCTCACCGCGATGTATGTCTCGGGCACCTACGCCGGGGCGTGGACCTCGATCCTGTTCCACGTGCCGGGGGAGCCGATCGACGTGCCGCTGCTGTGGGACGGCTACGCGATGGCGCGCAAGGGCAAGGCGGCGGAGGCGCTCGGGTGGACGCTGATCGCGGCATTTTTCGGGGGCATGGTGGCGGCAGTGGTGATGGTGCTGCTCTCGCAGCCGATCGCCCGCGTCGCGCTGACCTTCTCCACCCCGGAATATTTCGCGATCATCTTCTTCGGCCTGGCGAGCGTGGTCTCGCTCGGCGGGGGCTCGCTCGCCAACGCGCTGATCAGTCTGTTCGCGGGGCTGCTGATCGCCACCGTGGGCGTGGACGACACCTACGGCGCCTACCGTTTTACCTTCAATATACCGATTCTCTCGGACGGCATCGATTACCTGGTGGTGATGGTCGGTGCCTACGGTCTGGGCGAAGTCTTCGTACGCCTGGAGCAGGGTTTCACGTCCGCACAGCTCGAGGCGATAGGCAGGATCAGCACCAAGCTGCCCGGCCTGCGCGAGATCCTGGCGGTGAAGTCGACTTTCCTGCGCAGCGGCCTCGCTGGCATTCTGATCGGCATCGTGCCCGGGGCCGGCGCAACGGTCGCCTCTTTCCTCTCCTACGGCATGGAGGGCCAGTACGGCAGGCGCCGCGCGCAGATGGGCAGCGGCATCGCCGAGGGCATCGTCGCGCCCCAGACCGCGGCCACCGCCTCGGTGGGGGGCGCGATCATCCCGCTGGTCACACTGGGCATTCCCGGCAGCGGGGCCACCGCGATCATCCTCGGGGCGTTCCTGTTGCACGGGCTGCAGCCCGGCCCGCAGGTGTTCCAGACCTCGGCCAACATCGTGTATGCCATGTTCGCCTCGGTGTTTGCGGGCATCGTCGTGATGTGCGTGATCGGCTACTTCGCCACCAAACCCATGGTCAAGGTGCTCGATCTGCCCGAGGTGATCGTCTCGGCCTATGTGGTGATGCTGTGCCTGCTCGGCGCGTTCGCCGCGCGCAACAACATCACCGACGTGTGGCTGATGGTGATCTTCGGCATCCTCGGATACCTCTTCGAGCGCTTCCGCTTCCCGATCACTCCCCTCGTGCTGGGCGTGATCCTGGGGCCGCTCGCCGAGACCAACTTCATGACCACCATGATCAGCTTCAACAACGACTGGACGGTGTTCTTCACCCGCCCGCTGGCGGGCCCGATCATGCTGGTCGGCATCCTGACGCTCCTCTATCCGCTGTTCAGGCATCTGCGCCGGCAGGCTAAAATGCGCGGATCGCGGGATATCGCCCTCTGAAACCGAGGAACGACGCATGAAATCACAGGCACAAAGCCCGGCAACGCAACACCCGGCGCGGGAAGTGGTCGCGCAGCTCATCCGGAAAGCGCGCGCGGCGCAGAAAAGCTGCGAGCGCTACTCGCAGGAGCAGCTCGACGAGGTGGTGACGGCGGCCGGCTGGGCGATCATCAATCCCGAGCACAACCGCGCGCTCGCCGAGCTTGCGGTAAAGGACACGGGGCTCGGCACAGTAGCCGACAAGATCACGAAAAACCACCGCAAGACGCTGGGCCTGCTGCGCGACCTGAAGGGCACGAAATCGACCGGGGTGATCGCCGAGTATCCCGGGAAGGGCATCACCGAGATCGCGCGCCCGGCCGGCGTGGTGGCGGCGGTGGTGCCCTCGACCAATCCCGGTGCGACGCCCGCCAACAACATCATCAACGCGCTCAAATGCGGCAACGCGATCATCGTCGCGCCTTCTCCCAAGGGCGCGAGCACTTCCACGCTGCTGCTCAAGTACGTGCACGAGGAACTCAGGCGAGTCGGCGCGCCGCTTGACCTGGTGCAGCAGCTGCCCGCACCCGTCACCAAGGAGCTGACGACCGAGCTCATGCGCCAGGCCGATCTTGTCGCGGTGACCGGATCGCAGAACAACGTGCGTGCGGGTTATTCCAGCGGTACGCCGTGCGTCGGGGTGGGGTTGGGCAACGTCGCGGTGATCGTCGACGAGAGCGCGGATCTCGCGGACGCCGCCGCCAAGATCATGCGTTCCAAGGTCTTCGACAACGCGACGAGCTGCTCTTCCGAGAACAGCGTCATCATTCACGAGAAGGTCTATGCGCAGATGATGGCCTCCCTTGCGCAAGAAGGCGGCGCACTTCTCACTCCCGCGGAAAAGGAAACATTGCAAAAAGCAGTGTTTCCCGGCGGCAAGCTCTCGCCCGCGATCACCGCGCAGCCGGTGTCGAAAATCTGTGCAGTGGCGGGCCTCACGCGCCCGAACCTCGTCAATGCCCGCTGCCTGCTGGTCGAGGAAACCGGCTTCGGCCGCGACCATCCGTTCTCGGGCGAGAAGCTCTCACCGGTGCTCACCGTCTACCGCGCGCGCGACTTCGACCACGCTTTCGCGATCACGCGCGCCATCTACGACTACATGGGCAACGGCCACTCGTGCGGAATCCACACCAGGAACGAAGAACACATCCGGCGCCTCGGCCACGAGATGACGGTGTGCCGCGTGATCGTCAACCAGGCGCACGCCATGGCGAACGGCGGGAGCTTCGACAACGGGCTGCCGTTCTCGCTTTCGATGGGATGCGGCACCTGGGGCCGCAACAGCATCTCCGAGAACCTCAACTACAGGCACTTTATGAACATCACGCGCATCGTCACCACGATCCCCGAGGACCAGCCCTCGGAAGAGGACCTGTTCGGTCCGTACTGGAAGAAATACGGAAAATGAACTTCGAGGAACACGCGGCGAAGCCGCTGTTGGCCGGACACGGCATCGCCGTTCCCAGGGGCGGGCTCGCCAGGACACCGGACGAAGCCGCCGGCGTGGCGGCCCGGATGGGCCCCGTCGTCGTCAAGGCGCAGGTCCCGGCCGGCAAGCGCGGCAAGGCCGGCGGCATCAAGCTTGCCGCGACACCGGCCGAAGCCCGCACCCGCGCCGCAGCGATCCTCGGAATGGGGATCGCCGGTCATACGGTCGAAAAGGTGCTGGTCGAGGAGCAGGTCCCGATTGAACGCGAGCTTTATGCCGCGGTACTCAACGACAGCTCGAGCAAGGGCCCGCTCGTCATGTTTTCGACCGAGGGCGGGATGGATATCGAGGAGATCGCGGCGGCGGCGCCCGACAAGCTCCGCCGTCAGCCCGTCGATATCCGCCTCGGCTTCTCCCGCGCGGATGCCGGTGCGCTGGTCCGGGGCCTCGGGCTCGGCGCGGCCGAAGGCAAGGTCGCCGATGCGCTTTCGAAGCTCTACCGGGCCTACGCCGCCCTCGACGCCGAGCTGCTGGAAATCAATCCGCTGATCGTCGCGAAGGACGGCCGCGTCGTCGCGCTCGACTGCAAGTTCGTGATGGACGATTGCGGTGTCGCCCGCCACCCCGACGCGGCGCGCGCGGGCACGCCCGAGAAGCTGACCGGCCTCGAGGCCCGAGCCAGGGCGGCGGGGCTCAAGTACATCGACCTCGACGGCGACGTGGGCGTGCTCGCCAACGGCGCCGGCCTGACCATGACGACGATGGACATGATCCGCCACTACGGCGGGCGTCCCGCGAACTTTCTCGAGATCGGCGGCGAGGCCTACACCCAGGCAAAGCCGGCGCTCGAGTTGCTGCTGTCGAAACCCGGCATCAAGAGCCTGGTCATCAACTTCTGCGGCGCCTTCGCGCGCACCGACGTGATGACCAAAGGCGTCATCGAGGCGATCGATGTCCTGAAACCCAAACTGCCGATCTTCTTTTCGGTGCACGGCACCGGCGACGAGGAGGCGATCAGGCTGTTGAAGGATCGTCTGGGCGTCACGCCGCTCGCGACGATGGACGACGCCAGCAAGGCGGCGGTGGAGGCGGCGGCGAGGATTAGCCGCAGATGAACGCCGATAATCGCGGATAAGATCAAAGACAAAAATGGACAGGATTAACAGGACTAATAAGATTTCTGGAACGAGGCTTTAACCCTGTAAATCTTGTAAATCCTGTCCATTTCTTGATTTTCATCCCCGTTCATCTGCGTTCATCGGCGGCTATCTGGTTCTCTTTGCGGCTTTGCGCCTTTGCGTCTAGCTTTTGAACTGGACTTCATCGGCGGCTGATCTTTACCGCTCATGCCGCTGCCTCCACCGCGGCCTTGCAGGCGTCCTCCATGGTCGGGAGCGGCGTGACGCCCAGGCGATCCTTCAACATCCTGATCGCTTCCTCGTCGCCGGTGCCGTGCACCGAAAAGAAGATCGGCAGTTCGGGTTTCAGGGTCTCGATC
>JACQGO010000170.1 GCA_016199485.1 Betaproteobacteria bacterium | reverse complement strand
GGCCTCGACGTGGGCGCTCCCCCGGGCCTCGACGTGGGCGCTCTCCCGGGCCTCGACGTGGGCGCTCCCCAGGGCCTCGACGTGGGCGTTCCCCAGGGCCTCGACGTGGGCGCTCCCCCGGGCCAGGACGTGGGCGCTCCCCCGGGCCAGGACGTGGGCGCTCCCCCAGGCCAGGACGTGGGCGCTCTCCCGGGCCTCGACGTGGGCGCTCTCCCGGGCCTCGACGTGGGCGTTCCCCAGGGCCTCGACGTGGGCGCTCCCCCGGGCCAGGACGTGGGCGCTCCCCGCGATTTGGAACCACCCATCGCCGATGAGAATCGGATAATTGCCCGCTTTTAGGACACGATCCAGGTCAGCCTGAGTGACGACTTCAACCCGATCAGACATGGATACTCTCCTTTTTCACGGCCTCTTTCGCTCCACACACTCCGCGACTCACGCCGCCCGCTGATTCGCGCGGACGATCTCCGCCTGCGCCCCCGCCAGAAGCCGCCGGACCTCCGCGAAGCCCGCCGCAATCACGATGACAGAGCTCGGCGCGGGGTGATTCCCACCAGCGCCGCAGTCTTCCGTTGATGGTCAGCAATCTCCTGAAAGCCCTTGGCGGCATTCCGTTGTTCATGAAGGCCAGGTAGTGCGCGAGGAGACAGCGCGTTTCGATGTCGATCCGCCGCGCGATAGGCCGAAAGAAATTCTTTTCGCTTAGCGATCCAAGCGGGTTCCTCCAATTCGTGATAATCCTCATTCGCCTCGATCCAGCCGCCCCAGACCTGGAGCAGCGCCTCCGCAATCGCGGCATCCGCAAATCGCACACTCTGGTATTGCCCGATGTCGCGGAAGGCCATGTCCACAATCCGCCAGGCCGCCTCCGCCCGATCCGCCTCGGAGCCCTCGAGCTGTTCGATCAGATCGGCTGGCCGGGGGAAAAATCGGCAGTGACTGATCGCGCTCGCCGCCATCGCCTCGATCTCCCCCATGTCATAACCGCGAAGGGCCTGGAAATATCCCTCAGCGCGAAGATCGGATACCGCCTCGCCAAAGACTTCCGCGAGTCCAGCCAGGATGCCCGCGAAGGCGGCGCGATCCCCATCCGTCATGACTGGGACTCCTTCTGCCCGCGCGCGGTGAACCGGCGGAGCGCCTCGACATTGCCCTGCGTCTTCGGCGTCAGGACCGGGCTGGCGTCCACTTCGTCATGCCACCGGCGCTGATTCACCCACGTCGCAGGGTTCGGGATAATGCCCTCGCGCCATTTCCGGCCAGCACGCTGCTTCTCAATCGCCGCCAGGATCTCATCCATGCTCGGTCTCGGTTTCCCCTGATGCCGCCCTTTTCCAGCGATGAGTTTTCCCCATGCCTCTTCGGCGATGCCTCTGCCGGTCTTGCTGGGGTAGGCCATCCAGAACTTCTCAAACGGCAACGACCCCCCCTTTTCCTGAAAGGGGGGAGGGGGGGTATGTGAAGCTGAGGGTGAAGCTGAGGATGAGGGTGAGGATGAAGTATATGCGGGCAAGTTGCCGACAAGTGCTCGCATGGGCTGAAGAAGTAGCGGATATCGTTGGAAAAAGGCCAATCCGATAGCCTCTGACGTGCATTCGCTGAGATCCCCGGCAACCTGTTTCATCAGCCGCTCGTGTTTCGGCTGGCGGTCGAGGTAGCCGCGAACGAACAGCCAAGCCCCATCCCGGACGATCCGGGAGCGGGTAGCGAGAGCATCCAGATAGGTATGGACCTTCCCGACGGACAACCCGGAATCTTCGGCCAGTTGTCCGTCCGTCGCGCGGTAGATCCCTGAGGGTCGGCACCGTTTGTTCGAGCAAAGGAAGGCGAAGAAGCCATGGCATTCAAACGAGAGGCCTTCGAGCTTGCCATCGTCCCAGAGGCCTTCGTAAATTGGGTGATATCGCGCCACTGGCTCTCGATCCGAAAAGGGTTCATTGCCCGTCCCATGTCGCCCCGCAGGTGCCGCAGATATGAGGCGGATGGGGCGGATCAGGCCCCGAGGCCTCCGCGGTCTCCCGCTTCATCGCCCGCCTAAGCTCCGCACGGGTCCAGCCCTCTTTTGCGGCCTTGTCGAGCCATTCGTCCTGCTCCTCGGGGTGCAGCGCCGCCACTTCGGCGTGGTGGGCGTGGGTCAGCGGCAGCGCACGCCGGCGTGCCAGCGGGAACACTGAGGCGACCCGAGCGTAGTTGGAGAGCGTGCGCTCATCGAAGCCCAAGAACTCCAGGGCGTGGTAGGTTTTCTCCCCGTACAGGCGCTCTCCGTAGCAAATCAGGTCGCCCGCCGCCCACTGGAGCATGTTGGAGAGCCCGCGGGCACCCCCGCCGAAACTTCGGCAGAGCCGCTCATACTCGCCGTAGGAGAGCTTGGTGGGCAAGGTCCAACTCGTCGCTCTCAGCGTGCCGGGCAGCGGGGGCAGGGCGAGGATGGGGAGGGAGCGGCGACCCTTCGGCATCACTTCTGCCCCTTCTTCCCGTGCGCCCGCGTCTTGTGGTTGCGTCCGCATTTCCGACACTTGTGGGCCACGCCCTGATACCTGAGCCGCCCGTCGAGCCGGGTCATCCGGCCGCCTCGGCTCACGGGCTGGCCCTCCAGGAGCTGCCGCAGCTTGGCGAGGGCGTCGCCGATGGCATCCGCGCAGGGCACCGGACCACTGATCCGAATCCGGTCCAGAAACATCGAGAAGGCCAGATAGTCCCCCCGGTACAGCGCGGGTTCGATGATCGAGGTCTTGACGGCATGGTGCTCCACGCAGAGCAAGGCCAGATTGTCCGGGAAATCCCCCTGTCCGTGGGGGAAGAGCCGGCGCGGCAGCAGATGATCAATCGCGCCCCCCGCGCCCGCCGCCGCGCCCCCGCAATATCGGCACGTCTGATCCCGCCTGCGGATCATCCGGCAGAGGACCAGCCATCTCGCGCCAGGGGGGTGCGTCTCGCCTGGGCGATCCACGCGCTGGCGTGGATCGTGGCGGTTAGTCCTTAGTGGCGTGCGCCGTCGCAGGGGCGTCCGCTTCATGGGGTTCTTTCGCACAGCTGAGGCATCGCGCCTCCACCCGCCCCGCCCGGCGCGTGAGCTGAAATACCGCCCGCATAGTCTCGCAGGCCGAGCAGGATACGAGCCCATCACTCAGGACCCAGATGCTCGTCCGGTCCAGGCTGAACCAGGCCGCCAGCGGATATCGGAGGGCCAGGGGCAAGTCCGTCAGATGGCCGAGACGGGGGACGTTCATTAGGAATGTACAACCTCGTCGTACAATCGCCCGCTGCCCGCCCGCCGGCGTGGAATTCCCCACGCCTCAAGAACCGCCGGCTTCCGCTGCTCCGCCCATTTGACGATCTTGAGCGCAGCGGTCACGAGGGCCGGCGGTCGCCCGCGTGGGAGCCGGAAGCCGCCCGCCCGCCGCAAGGCCGAGGCTCGCTGGCCACAGGCGCGGCGGTGGTACTTCTGCGCGGGGTCGCGGGGCTCGAAGGGGAGCTGACACGAGGACAGGGCACAGATCATCCGGCAAGCTCCTTGCGCGTCTGCTGCACACTCTGCCCGCCGGCCCACCAGCGGAATTTCCAGGGCGTGTCCAAGGGAATGACCACCTCGCCGTGCGCATCCAGATAGGGCCGGGCCTCCGGGTTTTCCGGCCACGTGAGCGGCGCGAGATCACGCCCCTCCTCTCGCCGCCGGGGCTCGTCCACGAGGACATGGAGTGTTCCTCCCGCCCGCACGCCAGCGTGACGCCTCATCGCTTCCAGCCCATTCGGCGAAGCTCTGCTTCCACGACCCCTGGATCTTCTCCGGTGCGCAGCCGCGTGAGCAGCGGCCGCAGGAGCTGCCGCAGGCGCTGGAGCCGCCCGAGGGTGCCATCCATCCGACTCATGCGGCGCTCGAGGCGCGACAAGAGCCGCACCCGGCGCGCCTGGGCGTCCTGGGGAATGGTGGCCGGGATCGTCATGGCGAGTGAATCTCCAGCTGGCGAATCAGCCGATAGAGATGACTCCGTTGAATCCCCAGCTGGCGCGCGGCCTCAGCCCGATTGCCCCCGCTCTCCCGCAAGGCGGCCTCGATCAGCTGGCGCTTGCAGTCGCGGACGAGCTGGAAATAAGACACGGGCGGCTGGGGCGTTTCGCCCCCGGTTTCGCCAGAGCCCAGCCGCCCGCCCCGCCCGACCATCGGGCGAGTTCCCTCGGTCACCGCGCTTCGACACGTCACGCCGCCCCTCCCTCTTGGTCGAGGAGCCTGACCAACCGCTCCCGATGCGCCAGCAGGAGTCGCAGGGCCGCCTCGACGCGGGCAATGCGCCGCTCCAATCGGAGAAGGTCCCGGGCGGCGGTGACGCGGCTGAGAGATTCGTCGCCGGGCGTCTCGGTCACTCGAGCCTGGTCGGGATGCCCCATGGGTTCCTCCTCATCCGCGCACCGCCGTCACGCGACGTGATTTCTTGCTGGGCTCTTCGAGCGGAACTTCTGACTCCCCGATGAGGGAAATTTCCAGCGGATAGTCCCGCTTGAATGGCTCCTGCCCAGCCGTCTCTTTTGCCCAGATCGTCTTGGCTGAAAGGAACAGATCAAATTGATCTGCGACTTCCGTGAGCTTCCAGCGCCGCTCGTTCCGGCGGTAGCCGACCTGGAGAATGCCGAGCTTCGGGGGCGCCAGCGGGGAATCCCACTCCTCCGGGAGGGCGTGCCGGTAGGCCGACACCTGGAGTTCGTGCTCTGGCCAGACGTATTGGCTGGTTTTGACGTCAATCAGCCACGGCTGCCCGTCGATCTTGCAGAAGAGGTCCCCCGTGCCCGCGTAGCCATCCCCCCACAGCACGAACTCGGAGGCGACGAACTCCGGCTTGGCGGTCGCCCACCAGTTCTTGAAGGAGAGAAGGCATTCGTATTCCTCCAGACTCAGCGGTTCGGGCTGGCCGGTGGTTCGGTTGAGATAGGGGGCGTCCATAGGAATGGTCTTGCCAGCGAGGAGATCGCCGATGGCCTGATGCACCTTCGACCCCTTGTCGCCCGCCGCCTGCTTGATCGCCTCGGCCTCGTCCCAGCCCGTCGAGGCCAACCATTTCCAAAATCCCACGCCCTTCGGATAGTGGGAGCAGATCCAGGTGGCGGACGGAACGTACTCGTACCCTTCCGGAATCCCTGTCACCGGATTCACCGTGGGCCGAGCGTAAAACCTCTCATCGCACACGGTCACCTGCACGATGCCGCGTGAGGCATCAACCTGCCGAATTTCCTTTTTCAAAACGGGACCTCCTTGTCAGCCTCCGTCTCGGCTGCCTCCGAGATGAGATCGTCGAGGTTGCCCACCATCACCTCGAAGTTCTTGAATGTGCGACCGCCTTTGGACGTCTCCTTGCCGAGATATTCAATCAGAATCTCCGCCCCTTCGCGGACACGACGAAGGCGGTCGGCCAAGACAGTATGGAGCGGGAAGGTGACTTTCATGCCGTCGGGCTGCTTGACGATTCCGAGATCGCCAAATTTGCCCGGCGTGCTCCCCTCCCACGCGCCCTCCACCTTCTGGCCCTTCTCGATCCACTTCATGAAATTCCCGCTGCTGCCGACCGGATGCCACCGCCGTTCCGTCATGTCTTGTTCTCCTTCTGGCTTGACCCGGCCCGCCTCCTGGCAGTAGGATCAAGCCGTTCGGTGGTCGCCCTCCCTGTCGCGCCTGGGGATCAGAGCGGCGGGGAGGGTTTTCACTGTCATCAGGCGACCGGCGTGCGCTGAAGCATCTGCTCGATGACGGCCATGACCCGCGCCGACTTCCGGCGCCCGGCCAGCACCATCCAGACCATCGCTTCGCTGACACCAGCCCTTTGTGCGACAGTCCAGGCGCTCAGGCCCTTCTTCTTCAGCCGCCGCTTGACAACGGCTAAGTTTCTCGGTAGCGTGGCAGGCGAAGTGAGTAGGTTGGTTCCCATGCTGGTCTCATGGTAGGCACACCATGAGAGGTTGTCAAGGGGAAAAAATACACAATATCTTGGGGAGGAGCCATGAGGGAGGCCCAACCGCTTGAATTCCGCTTAGGCTTTGCGGCGCGATTCCGGGAAGCCCTTCAACGAGCGGGCTATTGGACTGGGCGGCGCCCCGCGGCGAAACGGTTTGCATTGGAGCATGGATACGACCTTGCCACGGTCGGTCGCTGGATGAATGGCGGGGCGATCCCCGAGAACTGGCGGATCATTGAAATCGCGCGGGCCTTACATGTCTCGGCAGGCTGGCTGCTCTTCGGCGAAGGAAAAGAGTCCCACCCTTTACTCCTCTGGCTCGCCGGCCTCTTGGCCGGATGGAGCCTGCTGGCCGCGCCCGCTGTCGCCGGGGAATTGCGTAGGGAGGGAATGTCGGACAGACCGCTACAGGTAGGGAACGTGCTAGACCTTCTCCCCCTTATCGGACGTTGGCTCTGGGCGATCATTCGGGCGCTCCGTCCTGGCCCAGTCCTTGCTTGGATATGAGGAGGAAGATCAGAGGCGAATCGAATGCTCCAGTTCGTCTTCTACCGCCGAGGGTGGCGCCAACCGCTAGATGCTACCAGCGAATGTGAAGTTTGGTCGGGTCTCCGACTCGTCGGCATCCTGCCGGGAGCCCTGGTGTGTCAGATCGTGGGCCAGTTTGTGTCGGGGGCGCTCCTGTCCAAAATGGCTGCTGACCGGCTCGACTCGGCGATGATCTCTCGTGTGGGATTTCCCCTTGCCCCCCTGCCCTCGTTGGGGATACGCTCAACTCCCTTGCCCCGCTTGGTCAAGGTACGACATTTTTTACGGGGGTGGCGGAACATAGGACAATGATCAATGTTCGGAGGACTAGTTCTGCTCGCTCTCGCCGTGGCTTATTGGGTCGTCGAACTGCCACCGTGGTGGATTAACGTATCCGAATGGCTCCCCGTAGTGTTTCTTGTCGCTGGAATCTGGGCACTCTTAGATGCGCTGAATGACCGTTTAAACCGGAAGGACTAATTAAGAAGGCTAGACCGTGATGACCGATGGGCCGCTCCGGTCGGGCCGCTCTTGCCGGTGCAGGGGGTGGCCGGCGCGGACCGGAAACCCGCACACCGCGCACTCGTGGCCGTAGGGCGGCGGCGTCTCCAGCGGTCCGTCGTCTTCCAAGCTCCGCCGACGCGCGGCCTTCCGGACGGCCTCGAACTCCCGCGCCAGACGGTTGCCCCGGGGCGCGCCGCCATTGCACGCCTGGCCGCAATAGACCCGGCGGGCGTAGCTCGACCGAGCCTCTGGTCCCAGGCGTCCCTTGGCGTCTCGCCGGCTATGCCACGGGATGGGCCGGCCGCACCTCCGGCACGGGCGGAACGGCCCGCACGCTGGCGTGCGGATACCAGGCGCTAGGACCCGCGAAGGCCGGGGTCCCAGGGGAGAGACCCTCTTTCCTCGCCGATCGCCAGGCTGCAGCGCCGCCCGAGTCGCCTGGATGGCCTTGCGGGGCGAGGCGCGGGGCCAAAGGACGGGGCCAGAGAACCGTCGTGCCCTCATCGCCGGAAAGGAACGGCCAGGCCCGCCTCAAGGAGCTTGTCCGCGAGGTCGTCCCCGCCCCGCCGCACGGTCGCCAGCGCCCGCCCAAACGAGTCCCGTGCGCAGCTCCGCACCTCAAAGGGCTCCTGCCCGAGCCAGCGGTCCGTGAAAGCCCGGGCTTGGAGGGCCTGGGCCATCGTCGGGCCCTTGCGCTCCGGAGTGTCCACCCCGAGGAGCCTGATTCGCTCCGTCACCTCAAGCCCATGCCAGATTTTCAACCGGGCGATGAAGCTGTCTCCATCTATAGTTCTCACGGCCACGCCGAGGGCCGACCAGCACTCCGGGGCGGCCTCGGCGACGGAAGGCCCAGCGTGAGCCGCGCCCAGGGCGAGCCACACGATCACCCCCAGGAGCAGAAGCTCCGCCACCAGGAGCCAGAGCGGCGGGGGGCGGTCCATCACAGCGACCTCGGCGTGACCGCCCCCCGATGGAGCAACGCGCACACGGCTCGATTCTCCTCTCCGCCAGCTTCCCTTGTGACGCCCACGGATTCCAACGTGGCTTTCCCATCTTCTGAGCCGGCCAGCGGAAGCGCCTCGGGATTCAGTTCCCAGAGAAGCCGCTCTTTGTCCAGCCGGCAGCGTGCGGAGCACTCGAGGCAACGATGATCGAGCTCGCCATCTGGGGAAAATCGGCGACCCCTACAGGCTGGGCAGGGCGGCCAGCGCCGCATCAGGGTCCGCCCCGATGGAGCAGCGCGCACATGGCACGGTTATAGGTGCTGATCATGTCTAGGTCCGCCTCCCGCCGAGGCCCTAGCCGCGCGGCGGCGAGCCCGTCGAGATCCCCCTGGATATCCGGTACGCCGCTGTCCTGGGTCATCACGCCGTTTTCCCAGAGGCAGCGGATTCCGCAGATCCCGCAGGTCCAGCGGGTGGCGCTGAAGTTCGGATCGATCCATGTGTCGGCCTGGCAGACGGGGCAGGGGGCCTGGAGACGCAGGCCCGTCACGGGGCCTCGGGATGCCGGCGGCGCCATTCCTTGTGCACCAGATCCACGAGCTGATCCTCCCGGCGGGCCCCGCCGCGCTTGGGCAGGGAGTCAGGCTGCCGCCGGTCATTGCGGAGGCGCTGGAAGCGGGCGGGGCCGGTCCGCCAGGACACACGCCCGCCCAAGCTGACGCCGAGCCACTTGATCCACTGCGTGAGCCAGCCGTTGCCGTCGGCCTTGGTCGCTTCGTAGTAGACGGCGTTGGCCGTCCGTCGATCCACCTGCAGATCCTCCACTTTCTGGACCTGGGTCAGCCAGTCGTGAATAGCCCCGGCCCGACTCGCCGTGCCCGCCAGCCAAGCATAGATCCAGGGGAGCCAACGCGGGATGGACTCCCGATCAAAGAGGAATCCCGACGCGGCTTTGACGATCCGCCCGCCGAGCGCCTCGGCCTCGAACCAGAGCGGGGCCAAGAGTCGGAAGCGATCCTGGCCGAGTTCCTCCAGGAGCAGCCGGTCATGGGGCGGCACGAACCGACCCATCACCGGGCCTCACATCCCGTTTCAGGCCGCATCGCGTGCCCCTTCACGTTCCCCGGCGAGACATCAATGGAAAACTCTGTGCGAAGTGTGCGCTCCAGCGTGTGCCGAAACCGCTGGCACCCATCTTGATCCCGGAAGGCGAAGGTCATGTCCACTTGGCCCCCGAATGAGGGGAGCATGAGGGAAAGCACGAAGATCCAGACCGTCATTTGACGATGCTCGCCGAGGGGACGAGCTCGCAGATCAAGACCTGCCACTGCTGCCCATCCTTCTCGGCCACGCCGGGAAGGCACACGTAGGGCGGCGGGGGCACCGGGGCGCAGCCGGCCAGGATGACCGCGACCGCGAAGATCACGCCGGCGTGAAGCATGCGCCTCACGGCGGGAGCTTCGAGCTCGATGTCGAACATATCAGGCGATTGCGTGATCTCACGTCGCTACCGGCCACAGACGCATCAACCAGAAAAAACCGCGTACAATCCGTCCTCGCCATCCATCAGCGTCGCCAATCTGCTCATAGCGCAACAAATCTGGGCAGAGGGCAGGGAAGTTACTCGCCGTTCCGAGGGATGGCTCCCAGAACATAGACCACTGCACACTTTGCACACCGGTTCTATCGCTATCCATCATCCTCCCCCTTTCCCTTCTCCCCACGTGAAAATCGCCCACGCCGCCCACGCTAAGACCCCCGCCACGCCGACGCTGACGCCGAATCCCACGCCCACCCAGTACGGCACGTGGCCCAGGACCCCGAGCCCCCCGAAGGCGGCCGCGCAACTCAGGATGACGCACGCCCCGGCCACGAGCAGGCGCGCCCACGCGGGGAGCTGAGAGCGCGACATCGTCACCGTGGGTTACCGCTTGTTTGTCCAGTAGGCCCAGAGCGCCGTCGCCCCCGCGCCGATCATCCCGGCGGCGATCAGCCATTTGGACGTGCCCGCTGGCGCGTTGAAGGTCTGCAGCGCCGCCATCACGGCTGCCACGGCCCCGAAGATCGTCGTCACCAGATCCTTGTTCATCGAATCCTCCTCGCTGGAATATTCACCGCACTCTCTTCATCTTCTGGCCGCACGTTCGGCAAGTCGGCGGGCTCTGGGTGCTGCCCGTCACGACATTCCCGCAGCAGGTATAGGTCGCCGGTTCGACGTCCACCATCACATTGCCTCCGTTATCCGGCTCGCCAAATACTCGGCGATGATCCGCCGCACGTAGCCCGTCGTCTCGGCCGCGTACGGGCCGGTCACCTCCGGCAGTACCAGCGCGAGCTCCACCCACTGATCAGTGGGCCGGCCCCGCGCCTCCGCGAGCGCCTGCGCCTTCAGGATGTTGCCCAGCCCCGCGTTGTAGCTGGCCAGCGCGAACTTCCACCGCTCGAGCCCCTGCTCCGCCTTCCACTCCCGCCAGAGCCGACCGAGATATTTGATCCCTTCGCGGATGGCCTCTTCGGGATTGTCGGCGTCCCGTCGGCTATCATCCTCGAGATCGGCGGCCGTCATCAGCTGCATAAGTCCCAGCGCCCCGACGGGACTCCGCGCTTGGGGATCGAAGTCGGATTCCGCGTGGATCTGCGCTTTGACGAGCCGCCAGTCCGCGGCGGCGTCGAACCCGAAGGCGCGTGCGGCCTCCTGCCAGTAGAACTGGATGAGACTGTCAAACCGCTCGTCGGCTCTCACCGTTTCACAGGTTCTTCGATAAGAGGAAAGTTAGGCACCCGTTCCATATTCGATCTCAGTCCATCGAGCGAGATAACTGATCGCCCGGGCAAGAATCTCCGGGTTTTCATAGGCATAGCCGAGCATCAAGTTGCAAGGACGACATAAGAGAGCGCGAAATCGCTTAGTCTTGTGGCAATGATCCACGACTAATTCCCGATCGCTCCGTTTGCAGATATCGCATCGGTCATCCTGGGACATCCGTTTAGCTTCAATCTCTTCCGGCATCGCATGATAGCGACTTCGCACGACCCACCTCCGTTCTCTCTGTCGTTCAGTCGTCAAATCCAATAAACGGCGATTCCTGCGCCATTCTCGTTGAAGACCTGCAATGCGTTTTCCCTGCTTTTTCCGCCATGCCAGCCCGTAGGCATTACGCTGAATGCCAACTGCGGATGACCAATGATTCCGCCGTTCTTTCACATAACAAGATCGACAGAGATCATGGGCATACGATCGTTTACCTGGATGGCAAGGCGCAAAGTCGCTTTGCTGGATTCCTTTTTTACGACGCTGCTGTCGTCCCTCCGTTTCAAGCAGGATGGTTCCGGCCGTCAGCGTGAGGTCATCCCATGTGCCCGGATCAGTAAGGAGCGGAAAGTCAGGCGTCGAAATCATCACCGTTTCATCCAAGTCCAGACGGCCGCCCAGAGAATCCCCAACAGCGCGAGACCCCCCGCCAGACCCGCCCGCCACAGCTCCAGCGCGCGGAGACGGCTCGAGTGCTGATTCAGTCGCCGCTCGAGCTGGTCGCTGATTTTGTCCTGCCAGGCCCGCGTCTGGTCGCGGAAGTCGTCGAAGGCAGCGCAGAGACCCTCAAGTCTCGCCCTCAGCTCGCCCAGCTCGCGCTCGTCGTCCATCTTTAGGGTTTCGGCTGGGCCGGGGGAAGGATCACCACGGGAGCTGGCGTGATGACGACGCCGCCGGGAGCGACCCCGCCGGGGGCCGTGTGCCAGCTCGGCAGGGCCTCCACCTTAACGCACGTCGCTTGGATGCCCTGCTGCGCGAACGATCGGGGGCCAGTTTTTCGAGGCGGTCCCGTATCTCGAGCCACGCATCGGCCAGCCGGGGCTCCAGATCCGTCAGACGCGTGCTGGACATCTCAGCATTGGACTCCGCCAACTTCTGCCCCGACCCCAATGGGAGGCATTTACGCAATTTCCCTCCGTCCCCGCGTACGCTCCAGGGCGGCGAGGGCATTGCCGCATTTATTGCTCCTGCTCATGTTTATGCCCGATCAATACACCGTTACCTGCCACGTAAAGTCGAGGTTCGACGCGCCCGGATCATTTCGTACGTTGACGGTAAACTGCGTGCTCGTTATGGCGCTGATCCAGAAGTTGCCGGGGTCGTTAGTAGGATTCTCCGTGAAATTGACCACAATAGCCTTGGCGGTGGGCGTTACATCGAGTCCGTGGCTCACGGTCGCTGAAGTCGCGCCGCTGTTGATGGTCCCCGTACCACTATTTTCTGTCACGAAGCCGCTGTTGGCGCGGATGAAGCTGGCTCCAGCACTATTGTTGATCTGTCCGCTGACGTTGCCCTGGAACCGGTTTCCTTCAACGATGTTGCTAGCGGTATTTGCTCCGAAGTTCAGTCCATAGCGTTGCGTCGGACTCGCTTCTAGATCGATGATCTGGTTGTTGTTAATGATCGTGTGGCGAAATTCGCTCGCCGCGCTATCCGACGACACGTTGATGCCGTCATACGTGTTCGAGGCAGATGTACCGTTGGCGTCGATCACATTGCCAGTGATGAGATGATGAGAGCGGTGGCCGCTGCCTCGCAGCAGGACAATTCCATGCTGCCCGTTACGGCCAACGTAATTTTGCTGAATCTGGAAACGCTCAATGGCGTTGACAGTGCTATTAATCCCGATGGCGGTATTGTTGCTGATGGTGTTGCCAAGTATTCTGACGTACCGCCCGCTGCCTGCCACGCGGATGCCGTCGCGGCTATTCGAAACGATCGTGTTCCCCTGGAGCGTGATCGCCTGGTTGTTGTTGCCTTGCTGGATGAAGAATCCATCCTGCGTGTTGCCACTCGCCACATTCCCGGCCCAGATCAGCCCGGACACATCAGCCTGCTTCCCATTGGCAAGGACGAACCCTGCTTGGGCATTCCCGGTAGCGACGTTGCCGACATACGTGAGACGGCGCGTGGCATTCGCAGCATTGTTGGATTCAACATGGAACCCGTTGCCGCTGACGCCACCGGCCATATCGACGGCGGTATTTCCTGCGAATATAATGTCCTCGCCGGCTACGACGGTAAAACCGATGCGTCTGTTGTCGGAGGCGAAGTTCCCGATTACACGTCCATCGGAACTGATCTTCGTCCCGGCGATTCCGAAGTAGAAGCTGTCCTTCCCGAAGCTGCTGGCAATGACGTTCTGAATGAGGAAATTGTTGACGCCATGCAATTCGATCCCGTTCTGACCGTTGTCGCCGGAGAAGCTCTGCCCGGCGCGGTTGCCATCGAGCCGTAAATCCAAAATGGAGATGTTGCTATTCCCATTGGCTTGATCGGCGTTTCTGATCATCGCGATGTTGGCACCAACGGTATCAGCGAAACGCAAGACTGAGTCACGACCCACACCGACGAGTCGTGTATTGCTCGGCACCGTTAGTCCTCCAGCAAGATTAAAGGTGCCTTCTGGCACCAGGACGGTAGAGCCGGCAGCGGCATCGATTGCGGCTTGGATCGCCGTTTGATTCGCCGATGCAGTTGCAGCGGGGTCGGCGCCAAACTGCGGGTCGGTGATGACGATGACGCCGGTGGTACGCGAGTAGATTGAGCGCCAATTGGAGCCGTTGTCCTCGACAATGTTGTCAGGCGTGCCCCCATCTGTCATCCGCGCCAGCCGACCGGCGGTGCCGGCGGCAGGGAGTCCGGCCTTGGAGTACGATGGCACCACCAGTCCCGAATCGACCAGCAGTGTCACCAAATTGAATTCATCAAGCGTCACCACTCGCCCATCGGCGAGCGTCACCTCAAATTTGCCTGTACCGAATCGGATGTCCTGTTTCCCGATGAGCCCGTACCGAATCGTCTCGGTCATTGCGGTGGTCCTCCAAAGGGCTCGCGCCCGAATTCCCCGAGTCGCGTGGTGGCCTGCCGCCCCGACTCCGAGGCGGTGGCCGCTACGGCGAGCAAACTCATCGTCTGTGGCGAGATGATCCCGCCGCCCTGGATGAGGATCGGTTTCAGGAACGCGCGCCCCTGGGGGCTGGCGAAATAGCGGCCCATGAGTTCGGCGACCTTCGGCACCGTCAGACCCGCCAACCCGCCCACCGTCGCCCCGGCGGGGCCGCTCGTCCCGAATCCCAGGAGTCCCAGCATTCCGGCCGACCCAAATGCAGTGGTAAGGGCGCGTTTCGATCCCACATCGAGGCCTTGACCAGCGGGTAATCCCGGCGTCACCCGCGCGATCTCCGAGACTTCCTTGACCAGGGCCGCGTATTTCTGGGGACCGAACGATTCCTCAAGATGGGGGTCTTTTTGGATCGCCTTCAGGATCGTCCGAGGATTGACCTGGACGATGCCTTCCCCGAGATCGGGCCGAGGCACAATCCCGCCCTTTTCGATGGACAGAATTTCCCCCAGATCGCGCGCGGCGAATTCCGCCCGCTGCTGCGCGTTGGCAGCCTTGAGGGCTTGGACGGAGCGCATCGCTGGATTGCCCGCCGTGGCGGCGGTTTCCAGATCCTCCATGGTCGCTTTCCAGAGCTGGCGCCACGCGCCGTATTCCTCCCCGCCCGCCGCGCGCGTTTCACTGATCTTGTCGCCGATGCGTTTCAAAATAACGCGGACATCTTGAAACGGTACCTCTGGACTAGTCGTGAGCGTTTTTTCCAGCCGGGCCGTGGTTCGCGCTAGTTTAGGCAATGGGACAGCCGCCAACTCACGGGCCACGCCTTCAACCTGGTTGAACTCCGTGGCCTTAGTCAAGACCCTTCGCAAGGGAATAGCGGGATTTCCAGACTGCGCCACGATCTGATAGAGTTGATCGGCGCTCGGCCCCCCGGTTGCCATGAACGGGGCGAGACGCTCGGCTGCGATCTCGTGGAGAGTGACAGAGGCTCCCGGGGCGCGACGAAAAAGCCCTTGCGCCAGCGGATTGATGACGCGGGCGGCCCCACGTGCGGGCATCGGCACGGCACCCGTCACGCCAATCTGCATCAGACTTTTCTCCGTGATCCCGAGCGCCTGATTGAGGGCTTCGCCCCCCATCGCCCCCGCCGCGCCGAGCGTCATCGGGTTCACCACGCCGCCTGTGAAGGGGGCGGTGACGCCTCCCGCGAGGCCGCCCGCGACCGCGCCCGCCGTCGGAAGGATCATGGGCTTGACAACCCGACCGACGCCTGCAAGTTCTCCGGGCGTCAACATCACCCCAGGAATCGGCATCTCCGAGAGATTGAACGACGCGGCCTCGCCAGTCGCTGCGCGACCCGCGAGCGCCCGTTCGACCGCGCCCCGCAACTCAGCGGCGTCCTTCGGTGGCCGATCCAGCTCCACCTCGAAGGTTCCCTGGTTCGTTTCGACCTGATATTTTTGGCTCATTTAATGGGCTTGATGCTCTTGATTTGCAGCTCTCCCGGTGCGCTGCCGGGCGGGATCGCCGAGAGTCCCGCCTTCCGCATTTCCTCTTGCAGGAGAGCGTCAAACCGCTCTTCGGTGATGGCCTCCGCCGGTTCCTTCGCCAACTTCAACCGCACCGCGCGCGCCAGCTTCGTGAACCGCTCCAGCCCATCGAGCTTCGCCATGAATTCCACGGCTCCGCCCGCCTCCCGTCCCGTCGGGGTGTAGCCGAAGACGACGGAGGCTTCAAAGGGCGTCAACTGCTTGCCGCCTTCCCCGAAGGCCGTCGCCCGCAGCCGTTCTCCTGCCGCCTTGAAGGTGGCGAAGCGTTCGCTCCCGCCTTTGCCGAACATGCCTCGGAGGGCTAATTCCGCCTCTTGTTTCGGTCGGTTCAAGAGTCCGACAAACTGCTCGATTTCTTGGCGGCTGAAGGTCCGGCGCATGAACGCCGTCTGCGCCAAAATGTTGGTCTGCACCTGGAATGCGAGCCGGTCCTGTTCGCTCAGTTTGCCCGCTTCCCGCTGGGCCTTTTCGCGGGCGCGGGCTTCCTGCTCGATCTTCGTCTGCGTGACCACCTCGCCCTGACGCCTGGCCGCTCCGATATCAAGCGGGCCCGCCGGGGCGGTGCCTTCGACAGCTGGCGAGCCGACGGCTGGAGGCTGTCGGCTCTTCGCCACCGTCTGCTGCAATTGCTCCAGCAGTTGCTGTTTTGTGCTCGCGTCGGGAATCTGATCGATCAGGAGCAGCTGTTCGGTGGCGAACGTATGCAGTGGGGAGCCCGCAACGGTGCCGAGTCCAGAGGCCGCCGCCGCCGCCTTCCGGCGGGCTTCTCCGGGCGCCGCCGCCCCCATCTGGAAGGGATTCGAGGCTTGGCCCGAGACCGGATTGATCCATTGGCCGAACTTGACCATCTGGCCCGACCCCGGTGGAGACTCCAGATCGAAATCGCGGAATTGTAACTGCACCCGTTGACCTTTGACGCTCACGGACATCTGCCCTTGCTTGTCAAAGCTAACGGAGGGCTCCAGCGTCATCGTCGGTCCAGGCGGCCCAGGCACCGCCCGGCCGACCGCACCGACCTCAGGACCAGGGGGTTGAATCGTCACGCCGCCTGAGGGCATCCCCGCCCCGCCTGGAGGCATTCCCGGCACGGGTCGGCCACCCGAGCCCGCTTCCGGCCCAGGCCCTTCCAGCCCAATCCCTTGTCCGCCAAAGAGCTGGCGGACGATCGCCATCGCATCTTGCGGTTCGGGCTCCAGGGCGAGTTTGGCCGCCGCTATCGGGTCGAGTCGGGAAATCCCGCCGATCAGTCGCTGACGGAAGGCGCCCCGTTGCTCGGGGGAAACCGGCTCCCGCTCCGGCACCACCCCCGCCTCAATCCTCGCTTCCTGGCCCGGCACCATCGCGCCTTGAGACGGACCTTGCTGAAGCAAGCTGGCTAGATCAGCGCCCGCCCCCAGTTTCTCCGTCGCCTGCTTGATCTGAAGCTGCAAGAGTTCGTCTTGGCTCTTGGCCATCTTCTCCCGGAGGGTCAGGGCCTTTTTCTCCAGCTCCAGGCGTTCCCGGTCCGATTTCCGCTGAAGGAAATAAGGCAAGACGCTGAGACTCGTTTGGGTGAAACCTTCGGCGAAGCCGCTAGCGAATCGAGAGGCCATCGGGTCTTACCCCAGGGCGGCCTTCGCCGCCATCATGCCGATCTTCGCGGCCGTTTGGCCGACGGTTCGCCCGAACCCCGCTTGTTCCTGGGCCAGTCTCTCCGCAAGATCCCCAAATTGCGCGCCGGCGGCCGAGATGCCTGGCAATGCGCTTAACGGCGCCCCGAAGGCCAACGACGCCGCCATCGGGAAGGCGGCCTTTCGCACATCGCTTTCCAAGCCCGTCACGGCGCGGGCTCGCTCCGTCTCAAGATCGCCGAGCATCCGGGTCAAGAGTCCCCCTCGGGCGGGCGTGGTCCCAATCACGTTTTCCCGGGCACGCCCGAACTGCGCCTCCAGGGTCTCCCGTTCGGGCGCGAAGACCTTCAAGGTACTCGGTCGCTCGCCCCGCAGAATGGATTGGAAAATATCGAGCACGGGCCGCTGGAGTTCCTGGGCGGCAATGGGGCCTTGGGCCACCTGCGCGGTAAGCGCCGCCTGCTGTTCCTGAGCTTGCCGCAGCCGCTTGATCTCGTCGTCGTCGTCTTTACCGAAGCTCATACTCGTCCCTCGTCAGGCAGCCAACGCTCATATCCTGGGCTTTCCCGTTCACCCAGGCGTATCGAGGCAGTACCGCCAAGATGCGGAATCCGATCGCCTCCGCGTGACGCACGGCCAGCGGGAAGGGGGAATAACCCCAGATGGATTTCACGCCGAAATTCTCAAAGGCATACCCGCAGGCCAACCGTGATCCTTCCCGCGCCACGGTGCCCCACGCCCGGCGCCGGTAGAACATGTTGATCGCGCACCGATGGGGCGTGAAGTCGTCGAACCACACCATGCCCTCCGTCTCGCCCGAGCGTAGACCTTGCACCAGCAGAAGCGCCCGGCGCCCTTCCTGCGGCTCGAAGCACCGAATGAAATCGACCAGATCGCCTTGCGTGGCTTCCGGCAGATCCGCCCGCCCGGGTCGGCCATAAAATAGCAGTGGTGCCGCGCGCTCGGCCTCCATCATCTGCCAGAGTACGTAGAGCGCATGGCGCGGAAAATACCCGCGCACGTAGGGCCAGAGCCGCACGTGCTCGCCGACCAGGCGGCTCGCCGCATCAGACGATGGTGCCGAGGGCGTGGACAAGATCGCCATTGCTATCCGTGATCCGAATCGGTTGTTGAAAGGTTTTCGCCCCAGTGATCGTCTGGCCCGTTCCAAGCGTCACAAACGTGCCGAGATTCGCGCTCCCCTTGGTCAAGGCATCCTGGTCTTCCACGGGGTTATCCACTCGCGCCCGGTCAAATATCTTCGCGCGCCCCCGCAAGCCCTGGATCTCATCCAACTCCTCGCGCAGTCGCATGAGGGCGTGATTGATCTCCAGGGGATCGTTGGTGATGATCTGCACGGCACCGCGCGTCAGATTGTCAGCCATCAAGCCGCCTCCAACGGGAGCCACAAGGCGGAGACACCGTAAATCCGCACCCGCTTTTTGCCCGTATACCGGAACCGCGCCCGCCAACTATAGCCGAGCGATCCGTCGGGAAAGGG
Source organism: Betaproteobacteria bacterium (assembly GCA_016199485.1). Classification (GTDB taxonomy): domain Bacteria; phylum Pseudomonadota; class Gammaproteobacteria; order Burkholderiales; family SG8-41; genus JACQGO01. The sequence goes on along the minus strand of JACQGO010000170.1, from coordinate 24,342 downwards.
GATCAGGGCCTTGGTACGGAGGCCCGAGAGGCTGGCCGTCCGCCGCAGCGTGTCATCGACATAGAGCTCGACGGACAGCGTCTCGCCTTGCGTGTCGGCGTCCACGCGGAGCCAGAGCGGCATTTTCCGAAGTGTATCCATCCCGCCCGAGTAGTTCTTGGTTTCCGCGTCAAGGATGATCGCGCCGCCCGCGTCCCCGTCAGCGGCTCCATCTTCGAGGATGTAGACGAAGCCATCCGTGAATCCTGCCGTGAGCGTATCCGTCGCCTCTTCCGTGAAGAGGCTTCGACACGGATGGTCGAAGAAATAGAATCGCTTCGTGTCGAAACTGTAGACGGCCAGATGGATCGGCACCGTGGCCGTCCCAAGCGGCAGGCTCGTGTAATAGCGGCCCTTCCAATAGGCGGCGCCGGCGGTGCTGATCGCGGCCCAATTGATCGGCGATATGCCATTGACCGTCTCCCCAAAGAACAGGGGGGCGATCAGCTCCGAGAGTTCGTCATCCGGCGAGAGCAAATTGGTGCGAAAGATCCCATCGCGGGCAAGAAACAAGATGGCGTGCTCGGTCGTGATAGCGGCCGCCGCCGCGGGCGTCCCCCGTCGGCTAATGGCCTCCATTGAGGTGAACCCGCTCGTGGCGTTCCCCAGGACGCGATACTTCGTCAGGCGGGTGAAGGCCCCGAGCATCCCCGCCAACGGCAACGCGCACTGAAGCGGATCGTCCGGGTTGCCGATCTCCAAAAACTGGGTCAGCGGCATGCTTTCCGGCCGGAACCGTTTGGACCACCAGAGATAATGGGGGTTGGCCGCGTCCCGGCAGAGAAAGGCGTGCTCTTGAAACGCCGTGACCCAGGACGCGAGCGGCGGGACATCGTTATCCGTCTCCACGGCCGCGCCGAGCGCCGAATCGGCCGTTATGGACCCGTAGGCCCAGCGTTTAGTTTGGGTCGTCACATAGGCATCTGTGATCTCCCAGAGATGAGTCGCTCGGCGACCGGCCGCGTCCTCGCTGTTGCCCTCTCCCGTCGGTTCCCAATCTTGCGATCCCCAGGCTCGCCCGACGCTAATGGAACCCAACGGGATTGACCATTGAAATTGCAGGCCCGTCCCTTTCCCACCCGCCTCCAACGGAAGTGTCACGCCCGTCTGCGAGGTCACCGGATAGGCCGCACGAAGATCGAGGAGATGAGATGCGCCACCGTTCACGGTCCGGTAAATCCCCGTCCCGTTCACTTGCGGATCAGCATGAATCAGATCCCCGATGGCGATGACTTCCGAGGCCACCGTGACGCTGGCGCTAGCGACTGTCGGATTGCCCTCGTGGGCGACTTTCGCCCCGTCGAAACGCACTCCCGTCACACGCACCGTGAAGGAACCGGACAGGCTCCCGGACGTGAGACCAATGAGGATGGTCGGCGCGACGCTGGGGACGGCGATGCCCCAGAGATGCACGGTCGTGCCGTTATCCTTTCGCATGATGGCGTCGTCGGCGATAAACGCCCAGGTGGTCGTATCGTTCAACGGGCGGAAGGGCATCAAGGTCGTGAAGAGATTCGCGGAGAGCAGGCCGTTGAGGATGCGCGTTTGATCCCGATAGAGTGACTGTCCCGCCACCTGATACCGTTTACCGTTGATCCTGGCGAGCCGACGGATAGCAAGATCCGTCAACGCGGTCGAGAACTGTTTGGACCGGCCCAACCGAACCACGATGGCGCCGGGTTGGGTATGCAGGTCGGCGTTGATCGCCTTGGCCAGTTCCTCATCGGCGAGATCGAGGCGCTCTCGACGGAGATTCACCCCGAGGAATCCCTTGATCTCTTGACCCGCCCGTTCCTTGACGGGCATCAGAAGACCCGGGGGAAGGTGGCGGGGAATCGCACCTTGGGGACCACCCGCTCGGTCGTGACGAACCCTTCCCGGCTCCACACGCGATCCCGATGGGCCACATCCGCGAACCGACGGAAGAACTCGATCCCGCGTTGGAATCGCCGGCCATAGTGATCCGCGAGCACCGGCTGACGGCCTTCGCCGGGTCGTCCGAAGGCGATCGAGAGGACGAAGAAGCGCAGATACTTCTGGAGCGGGGGCGAGACCAACTGCGGCGTCTCCGTTTCCTGGAGATCCCGAACCGGCAGCACGACCTCTGTCGCCACGAGGGAATCCGTCGAGGATCGCCAGTCCATGATTCGACCGAGAAGCCCGGCACTGGAGGCTTGGTCCTCATCCTGCGCTAGGTATTGAAAGGCGTCTGACCGGAGATGCCGGATCGTGCCGAGTCCGAGCGTCAGAAGTACCGCGCCGAAGGCCGGCTCCCAGCTAAAGCACCCCGTGACCTGGCCCGCCCGAAGCGTCACCCCGTCCACCTGGTCGGCCTCCCACGGTTGGGTGCCGAAAGAGCCCGCCGCCGCCGCCGCCGTGCTAATCCGCACGCCAAGACCGAGCAAGCTGATCGGCGGATCGCCCGTCGCCACACGGCTCGCGTACCTGCCGTCGGGATCGTGATGCTCCCAGGCGAACATCCCGCGCTTGCCCGGCGTGGCGGGATCATCCAGAATGTCGGGATGCGGCTGTTGCACAAGCCCGAATTCCCACGGATGGATCACGGTGAACGTCAGGCCGGGGAAGTTCATCGTGTAATCGATCACGAATTCCCATGCGGCCCCCGTCACCTCCGCCCGCTCCCAGAGTTGCGTATAGGCCCACTGCGGCGCGAAGTCCGCCCCGCGCGTGGTCAGAGCTTGCGCGTCCCCAAAAGTCAGATAGGCATAAGCATTGGCGGGGGCGGTGTCGAGTCGAGCGACCGTCCAGGTCCGATCTCCCGAAAACCTCCGGGGCGTCCCCGCGTCGGCCGCCTCTAGCGCATATGCCTGCTGATAGTCCGTCCGAATCTCGTAGATTTCCACGCTCCGCACCCGCCCGACGCCCGTCGTCCACCAGCGGGGATCGCCGCCGCGCTGCTCCCAGGCGTCATCGGTGTTATCCAGCTCCCGCACGGACACCGGAGCGAGCTTTCGCTCTTTCCACGCGAGGCGGGCGATCCGCTCATGGTTTCGAGGAAACGTGATCTGCACATGCCGATCCGTCGAGACAAACGCTCGCTCCCATTCCTGGGTGAAATTGGCGAGGGCGGCCGTCGAGGTGAGGCCCACGCTCGCCTCGATCTCCCAGAGCCCCGTCGCTTGCATCGACGCCGCCCGGGCGGCGCGCGAGGGCTTCCGCACCGTGCCGCGACTCACATGCCGATCTTCCCATTCGTGGAGAACCGCATAGGTATGACGACCAGGCAGATCAAGCGGCCGAAGTCGACGAACGGCCTGCGAGCGAGCCAAGAATTCGCGGTAGCCATCGTTATAAAACCGAAGGAGTTCCGTCCGCGACCAGATCGCGCCGCTGTCGTGGAGCTTTTTCTGCACCAGGTCCAGATCCTCGCTAACGGTCGGCAATCCCCGGCTCCTCGAAATCCTGGACTTCGCCGCGTTGAGCGGATCGCGCCTGCGCGCGCGCCCCCGCGCGACCCTTCGCGCCGAGTCCCTGCCGCTGGAAGAGCGCCCAGGCTTCGACCATCCGCAATTGATCCCATCGCTTCGCCAGGCCGTCGTAGATCCCGTACCCGACCAGCGCCTCATGGTCGGCCAGATCCATTTCCGGTTCGTCGTCGTCGTCGAGCAGGGCGCGCGGCCAGGCCAGATAGTCTACCCGCAGCACGCCGCCGGCGGAGGCCGGTTTGGGGAAGAGCCCGAAGGTCTCCCAGGACAGTGGAAACCAATGCCAGGGATCACCCGTCACGGTGATCCATTCCCGGTGGAACCGATCCAGTTCCTCCATCGTCACCGGCGTCAGGCGCCGCTCCTGGGAGACCACCCAGAGCCGCCAGGGCACCATCAGATCGGGCGCCAATCCCCGGAGGCTGTAGTAGGTCCAAGCCGCTTCCAAAGGGACGTAGGTGGTCCGCTTGATCGCTGCGGTCTCCTCCGCCAGCACCTCCATCGCTTCGTCGATAACCTGGTTCAGCTCGGTCGCGGACCAGAAGACCGGATTGGCCACGTCCGGCTCATTGAGACCGTGAAGAATGCGGGCGCGAATCTCGGAGCGGATCATCGTCGTCGGAGGAGTTCGTCGAGTTTCTTATTCGTGTCCTTCTGTGAGTCCTTAATCTCCTTGACATCCTCTTGGGTGCGCTTCGTTTGTTCTTCAATGATGCCGACCTTTTTTTCGACCTCGCCTACTGTGCGCCGGTCCTGTTTCTGCTCCTCCTGGACCTTGTTGACCTGGGCGTACATGGTCGTCATCCAAGCGCCGCCACCCGCCAGGATCACCGACATGGCGATCCCAGCCAGCCACTTCCAGGTTACAGCATTGCCCGTCACTCAGACGGCCCCGAAGAAATGAAGGGCCACCCGCCCCGCGTTGTCCCCTGCGCCGCGCGGCCCCTGGCCGTTCTCGTGGGGAAAGGGCTGGTTCTGCATGTATTCGGCGTATTGCCGATAGGGCACCCAGCCGAGTTCCGCCTCGACGCCATTTGCGGGCTGGCCGATGGGGATGTACTGCGGCGGCACGGGGACGACGTACCGTTTGCCCTGCTCGCCCGCGTCGGCGAATTCCACGAACGCCCACGGCAGCCGCCGCAATTCGTCCGCCATCGCGCCCGTGCTCCGGCGCGTCTGCCGCCGCTCGTAGCAAAAGGTCCACTCCGCTTTGGTGATGCCTTCACTCGTGATGGCCATCTGTCTCCTCCTAATACCCGTTCACGACATCGAGTTCCGCGACGGGCAGCAGTTCCAAGGGCTCGCCGGGTTTCAGCGCCCGCCCCGTCATGTGGTGCCGGTAGACGATGTACCGGCAGGGGATCACGTTGGCAATCCGCGTCCGCGCGAAGTGATCCTGCGCCTCCTCGGTCTTGATGGCGAACACGTAGACGAATAGTTCCTCGCACCAGTCCGGCACGCAACTGATCCAGGACACGATCAGTTTCCGCATCCAGCGGCGCCGCAGCCACGGGGCCAAAAACTTGCCGACGCGATAATCCACCTGCTCGACCCCGAAGAACGCCGTCCAGTCGGCGTGCTCAGGGTTGCCGATCGCCTTGGCATACCCGGGCTGGAGAAAGGTGAACGTCTCGGCGAACCACGGCCGCTGGTGCTCGAGGTCCCACCAGGCCGCCCGATGGCCCCCGTAGGGGACCCGCAGAACCACCGTGCCGTTCGGGATCAGCACCCGCCAGGCTTCCCGGAAAAACGCTCGGGGATCGGGCAGATGTTCCAGCACGTGCGAGGCGACGATGTCCCGCGCGGAGTTGTCGGGAAACGGCCATTTGCCCTGACAGTCGAAGACTTCATCGACATTGGAGCCAGGATAGAGATCGCAATTGACGAACCCCTCGATGCGCCCGCCGCCGCAGCCGATGTTGATGCGGAGGGAGCCGTTAGACCCCATCCGGCGCTCCGATGATGAACCCCCGGCTGGCGAACGCGGGATCGTCCTTCAGTCGCTTCTGGTAATCCCGATAGCCGACCACCGTGTAGTCGATCTGGTCGCAGAAGACGCCCGGATGCGCCCAGACCTCGATCCCGGCCTGCTTGACCTTGGTGTAGAAATACATGTCACTGCCGTACTTCTCGGCGGAGAGGTCAAACCAGGGACGCGGAACCTTCTCGAACACCTGCCGCTCGATCAGGACGCACCCGAGTCCCGGGCAGTCGATCCGAAATGGCCCCTGGTGGGGGAAAACCGAGACCGGCGTGTGGACGTAGGGATTCTCCGGCGGCGTGATGACTTTTTTGTAGAGGCACGGCTGCCCGTTGCCGCCCCGGAGAAAGTAGACGCTGGAGACGATCGGCTTGCCCACTTCCAGGAGCGCCGGGATCGTGTGCTTGGGGAGGATCATGTCCATTTCGGTCAGGAAGAGGTGCGTGGCGTCGCTTCGCAGGAGTTCCTCCGCCAGCGCGTTTTCGGCGCTATGCGTATAGGTTCGGTCGGTGGCTCCCGCCCCGCCGATTTCCCCGTCAAGTTCTACCGTGAGATACCGAGACGCCCAGGCGATCGCCCGGAGATGCGAGGTATAGACCGGCATGTAGGGCAACGGCCCATAGGCGGTCATCCCCCACAGGATCTTCGGCTTATCGCCCATGCGCCATCCGCCCCCGCACCGCTAGAGCCTGGAAGGTCTTCGCGCCGAATTTCTTTCGACCGATGGCGGCGGCGACCGCGCCGGGATCGCGCACGTCCCTCCGCCGCGTTAGCTTGGCTTTCAAGCGCGCGAACCGCTCCCCCGTTCCGAGCCTCGGCATGTGGTCCCCGTGCTGCATCGCGTCCTCCTAGACCGTCCACGGAAAAAACACGATCCGCGCCTTCTCGGTGGCCGTCAACATGGCCGGCGAGATCCGACTGGATTCCCGGCAGGGACAGCCGCCCCGCTTGATATGCACCCAGGTCACGATCCGCCGGCACCCATGGCAGCGATAAAACCGATACTGCCAGGCCTCACCCTGGGGAAACCACCAGCCCAGCCATTTCATCAAGAAACGCTCGATCCACCGCCACGGATTCCACGGCCCGGTCATGTTGAATCGCCACCTCCTCGATTTGAATGCCCCCCTCGGAGATCATCTCGCCGTGCGGCACGTAGTCAAACAGCGAATTGTAGTAGCAGTGGCCCGGAATTGGCGTCCACTCCATGCCCAATCTCCAGCACACATAGGGGAAACTCAACTGATCCCGCCGGCTCCGGTAGTGCTCCACCTCCGCCCACCAGGCCTCGTTGAAGACCCGGACAGCTGGCGTGTGCCGGCGCAAGAGCACGGTCAACCCCGCCAGCCCGTGATCCTCCGGGTAGCCGGCCGCTCGATAGTCCCGCATCTGCCGGCGAATGGGTTCACGCAAGTCCGGCTGGCGATAGACGACGGCCGCCGCTTCCCGGTAGAGGCACGTCCGGTGCGGATGCACGAAGGTCGCCAGATCGGTATCTCGAAGAAAGACCTCGATTAGGCGTTCCAGCCGGTATCCGGTCGCGGGCACGTGCGTCCCGTCCACGTAGAGGGTGTACTCCGCCTCCGGGAAATCCCGATGCGGGCAGATCATGTGACGCCGAGCATTCAGCCACGCCTCACCCCACTCGGTCTCCGCCGGCCGCACCTCCCACCCAAGATAGCGATAGGGCTTCCGCTTCCACGGCAGATACTCCGCGTCGCTGAAGGCGACGAAATGGGGATCGTCCGGCGCCCGCCCGGTCGCTCGGAGGAGATCCCCACCGCCCGTGATGACGGTGTAGACCATCATGGCAGGATCGTCCCCCAAAAGCCGCCCTGCACCCATTTCTCCCGCCCGAGGACTTCATCCACGGCCTGGCGCACCCCCGCGCTCTCGTACCCGTCGCCACAGAGCATCCCGCCCGCCCGGAGTTTCGGCTTCCAGGCGAGGAGATCATCGCGGCAGAGCTGGTACAGATGGACGGCGTCCCAGATCACCACGTCGAGACTTCCATCCGCGCTCAACGACGCGGCGTCCAGGGCGGTCATCCGCAGCACGCGGCAGCGCGTCCCGTACTCCGCCGCCCGGCGTTCCACGGCCTTGGCCATGACCTCGAGCGCCGCTTGATCCTGGTGGGGCTCGCCCATCGTGCAGTCATACAGACCCGCTGGCATCCGATCCGGGGTACCGACGGCCGGGAAGCGGTTGAACCGTTCCTCCCAGGGATCGACCAGCAGCAGACCATCGAGACCCGTCTGCTCGAGCAGCGCCCACGCCCGGGCGCCCCGCCACACACCGAGCTCCGCGCCCTGCCGGAACCCGTAGGCCCGGACTAGCGAAACGGCCAGATCGCGGTCAGACACCGCCGCCCCCACGATAGAGGCGCACGGGTAAACTTCGCCAGGATGCGTGCGTGCGCCACGTCAGAAGAGATTTGTCGCCAACCCTGCCGCTCCACGAACGCACGGAGACCGTCGGGAGTCCATTCAGTGAGGTGTCGGGGATCATGGAGTTGACCATCGGACGCCTTCGGCGGCGTCGCCACGTAGAGGATCGGCGCCACGCGACGAAACCGGCGCAAAGCCAGACCAGGCCAGCGCAAATGCTCCAGCGTGTCGCCACAGTAGACGGCCTCCCAGCGCCCCCGCACCCGGTAGGCGCTCCCGACCGCTGCCGGGACGCCATGCGCCCGTGCATAGCCCACGGCCAGCGGGGACGTGTCCACGACCTGCACCTCGCAGCCCTTGCGTTGCAAGAGCCACGCGATCAGGCCATCCCCGCCGCCGACATCGAGCACCCGCCGCTCGGTGATCCAGCCCCGCACCCGCCGGGCGTGGGCGGCGTAGGGCGTGTTGTGGCGGTACTCCCGCCAGTGGTAGTCCCCCGCCTGCTCGTACTTATCGAACGCAGGCTCCGCCCGCATAGGTTCCCGTGCGCGTTGGTTCGGCAGACGCCCGGCAGCCGCGCCCCTGCCACCTACGTCATAGAGCGCGGATAAACACCTTGGCCGTGGTGGTGGCCGACGCGGCCGAGTTCGACACCGTCTCCCCCAGCACCGCGAAGATCGGCTGGAGAGTGACGGTCGTGGCGATGGTGCTGGACACCTGGATCGTGGTGGCCACCGACTGGAGGTAGACCTGGGCGGCCGTCGGCACCAGCGCCACGCCGGTATTCTGGGAGGTGTCGGTCTGGAAGACCCGCGACGTGGAGCGATAGCCGTAGACCTGCACCAGCCCGAAGGCGTTGGCGCTGATCGCGGCGTCCGCCACGCCGACGAAGGCGAAGAGGTTGCCAGTGTCGGGCTGCCGCACCTTCACGCCGTCGATGGACGCCGAGGCCAGTTCCCACTGGCAGCAGTCGTCCACCGCCAGGGCCTCGTTCGCTTGCACGACAATAAACACGCGTTCCGGATCGGATCGGTTCAATCTCTGAAAGAGCGTAGGCCGCCTCCATGCGCTGGTGTGTTTGTCACTGACGCCGGGCCAACGACCGTTGTGTTACCAGCGCATTGATAGTTCACGCCACGCAAGGATTCGTGATACCCTTGGGTATGGCCAACACGAAGCTTGCTTACTTTGCCGGTCTCGTGGACGGCGAGGGTTCCATTTGCATTAAGCGTACTCATGCCAGCAACGCCATGCGCTCGCCGTCGTACATCTTCAGCCTGACCATCGAGATGGCCGATCCGCGGCCGGTTGACGCCTTCTGCGCGCACTTTGGATTGCGGAAAACCTTCAGTTCGTCCAGGTGGCGCGCCCGTGCCAACCATCGACGGATGCATGTGGCTCATGTCGGAGGACGCCGAGGTATTGTGATCCTGCGAAGGTTGCTCCCGTATCTGGTCGCCAAGCCGGAAGAGACTCGGCTGGCGATTGCCTTCTACCAGCGGACTGTCGCCTCGCAGAACCGTTGGGCAGTCGGCCGTAACAGACGGCCCGTGCCAAAATGGCTCTTGTCCCGCCGCCATCGCTACTACCTTTTGATGAAGAAATTTCATGTTCGCCGCAGGTTTAGCTAGCCTAGCTGGAGATCGAGCTATAGGCTATACCCTGTAACTGTCCGTTTTTCCTGCGCTGATTCACTCCAACACATCCCATCCAGAGGATTTGTGCCACTCTGGCATCCTGGTTCTCAGGACGCAAAAATGGCGTGGTGATGAAGTCCGTTTCGCTGTCCACCACGTATTCGAACGACTCGGAGTTGATGAAGAAGATCGTGCCGAGCGTGAAGGTGCCGATGGCATCGACCACTTCGGCGTTGGTTTCCGTATCGGGCACGACCTCATCCCAGATGAACACGGCGCCCCGGAACTTCAAGAGATCATCCGACCCGTTGGGGCCGCCGAGCACGTCCAGGACGCGCTTGTCGGTCACGATGTACCGCTCTTGGTTTGACAGCGCGTTGAAATACCGCTCCCAGGAGTTCTGGTCGCCGAGGAGCAGATCGGGGAACCCGCCCGCACCCCGCGAGCAGTCGTTATACATCGTGGTCATCTCCTGGATGAGGCCCCGGTAGGTCGTGGCGCTGGAGTCCGTCTGCCGGTTGCGCCAGAAGCTATAGGTATTGCCGTTGATGTTGCCGATGGCGACCGACCGGGTAGGCAGCGCGTCGATCAGCGCGCCCAGCGGAAGCGGGCCCGAGGCCCCCGAATCCAGCCGGCCGACCCGGGCGAAGAACCGGCCGACGTTGGCGGAGGCCGTGATGCGGCCCGCCACGATGCAGTTGTTCAGGAGTTCCTGGGCCGAGACCTGGGCCTGCTTGGTTTTCGCTTCCAGCAGGTTCAACGCCCGCGAGCGGCCGGAATTCTGGCGCGCCTCCTTCCGGCTGATGGCGATCGAGACGGAAATCTGCGCCCAGTCGTAAAAGGCGGAGGTGATGCCGTCCTGAGGCGTGGTGTCGAGCGTGCCGTAGCCCGCGTAGATGTCCGCCGTGTTGTTCTGGGCGTGCATCAGCGCGATCTGGACCCGCTCGCCGCCGTCCTGGGTACGCCAGCGGCCCCGGAGGCGGAGGTACGAGAGAAACTTGTTGCCGCGGGTGATGTTGTCGTGGAGCCGCGGTTGCATCGCGCGCAAAGTCGTCGTCAGCAGCGCGCCGTAGTCATCCGTGAGACTGGAGGGGATCTGCCCGAAGATCGGCACGGGCAGGAGCACCCACCACCAGTCCCCCGTCGCCACGGCCAGGCCGAAGCCGACGAGATGGTGCGAGAGCACCGTATTGACGGTGCGGAGCCAGCGTAGGGCTTTCACGGTTCTCTTACTCCTTCACGGAGACCCCATGGGCCTTGAGTTCCTGCAGGGCCGCGTCGGCGGCCAGTTTCCAGGCCTCCTGGTCCGTGGGAGCCTTCCGAATGCGGTCGGTGAAGTTGTCCGTCGTCGCGCGACCCGGCTGTCCCGTCGCCGTGCGATTGCGCCCCGCCTCGCTCATCCGCCGGGCCGCCTCGGAGACGGCCGCCCCGTTGCCCATGACCATCTGAGCCAGGAGCTTCAGCTTCGAGCCAAAGGTCCGGTGCGTCATCGCGTCGGACTGGAGAAAGTCGAGCAGCTCCGAAATCTCGTCCTCGTGTTCCTCCCACCCGGGCATCTCCGCGGAGAGTTGCTCCGCGAGATCATCGAACTGGGCCTCACGCTGGGCCTTGTCGCTCGCCTGCGTCCGCTGCATCAGCGGGGCCAGGGTGAGTTTGTTGGCGGCCCAATACGCGGCGGCTTGCGCCTCCGCCATCCACTGGAGTTCCGGGGGTAGGTTGGCCCGAATGGCCTCGACCAACTGGGCGGGCGGACGCTCCCCGCTGGGAGCCGCCCCGCCGGGCTGGCCAGAAGCAAGAGGCAGGGTGATCCCGAGCCGAGCGGCTTCCTGGCGGATCACACTGGCAGCGAACTCCGGCTCAGACCGGAACCGGTCGAGCATGTCAAGATCTGGTTTCCGGCCCTTCGTCTGCTCCAGGGCCTTGGTATAGGCCCGGTGCATCCGCTTCCAGTGCGGTTTGATCTCCTCCGGGAGCGTGCTCGGGTCGATGAACGATTCGATTGCGGGAGTGGGTTCGGGCGCGGGTTCCGGGCTTGGCGCCGGCTCAGGGGCCGGGACCGGCTCCGGCTGCGGGTCTCTCGGGTCATCTGCCATCATCGCCTCCTGAACGCAAAAAAGGCCAGGGAGTCCCGGGCGGTATGCCCGGCTTCCCGGCCTCTGAGGCTCGGAGGCCCTCGATGGGCTCTACTGAATCCCGATGGTTACGCCTTTAACGTGCTCTTGTCAAGTTTGATTTCCTGGCCGTTGATGTAGAGGTCCGTGCCGCACTTGCCGCACCGGATGACCCCCCGGAGTTCCCCGACGAAGAGCAGGCGGTGACAGCAGGGGCAGCGGACCTTGGGCTGGGAGTCGCTCATCCCACCATCCGCCGCTTGAGTTTCCGCGCCCGATCCGCCCGAAATTCCGCCGGCGTGTGAGTTTTCCCGCTGGACAGCGATTTCGCCTCAATCACGCGATTGGTTCCCTTGACGAACGCGAGACGCACTTTTTTCCCACCGGAAGTGGTCTTCACCCGATAGCGGACGGGCTGATTCAGCGGCATGACCGATTCCTCCTTACTTCTTCGTCGGTTGCGGAGCGCCTTCGAGGCTCTTCAACTCCTCCTGGGCGGCCCGCAGCTCTTCCCGCCGCTGGCTGATCTGCACCAACCGCTGGAGGTACGCCGTGTCGATCTGAGCCCCGCACCCACTGCACTTCCAGCCGGCCGGTTCCTCCACCTGCCCGCTGCCCGGCTTAGACCGGAGGAAAAAGAGCCGACTGAATTGTTCCGCTCCGCAATCGCACCGGAGTTTCACCCATCCTGGACTGATCTTCTGGTCTTGCGCCATCATCATCCTCCGCGGCCGTCCTTTCGGCCAGGCCATCTCACACCCATCCCCCCGTTTTCTCTTTCGTCCACTTCGTCGCCCAGTCTACACCGTGCTCTTTCATCTTTTGCTTGTGTTCCTCAGCACTCCGCACCACCACGGGGTCATGCCCCATGTTGTGGATAACTTGCGGGTGATTTTCCCGGAACCAAGTCAATCCCCGCCCGACGCTCAGGACGCGCCCCATAGTGTGCCCCTCTCGGTCACAGATCGGGGTCATAGTCCCCAGATCCTCCCCGACATGGTGAAACGCCTCTCGCGTATGCCCGTCCAAGCAGGCGAACAGAAAAAGCGGCATCCTAGCCCACCAAGAGCGCGGTTTGCCGCGTCCATTTGGCCGAGCCGGCGGTCGTCGCAATGGATTGACCATCGCCGCTGACGACCGCGAGGCCCGTTGCCGACCCCAGGAAGGCGGCAATCGCTGCGCTGATCACCCCATCCGACGCTACCCCAGCGGCAGAACCCGCTCCGAGGAAGAGCGCCGCTCCGATAACGGCATCCGCCGCGAGTCCGACACTTGATCCAGCGCCTAAGAAGAACGCCGCGCCTACTCCCGTAGGCGTTCCCACTCCCGCCGAGGTCACGACGGTGAGCCAGAGGGCCACGCCCGCCACGATAGAAGCCGCGACTCCCGCTGCCGAACTGACCCCACTGAACACGGACCGCCCGACTACGGCATCAGCGGCCACGCCGCTGGCGCTCGCGTCCGCTTCGATGATCGTCGGGCTGCCGCCTGCGCTGGGGAAAAAGAGCAGCAGGCTCATTTATTCCACCGTGAAGCAGATCAGGAAGGCAATGTTGATCGCAGCGGCTACCGCCCCATTCTTCAAAAGTAGTCCCTGTCCCTCGCGCAACGTCCATTTTTGCCCAAAGAATAGTACTGGCATCAAGTTCTGGAACTGCGTGATGTAGGACATTGAGGTCGTGACTTCTTCCCCCGGCACGTAGGTCGAGAAAATCCACTCTGCGATTGTTGCTCCGCCAGTCGGCAGGTGGCGCGCCGTGATCTGCGCCGGCAGGGCCGCGTTGTTCGTGTCACTCGGCGTAATATTGCCGCCCGCAACATCCTGTGTCGCTGACTTGTAGGCCGCCGCCGTACCACCTGTTCCCACAGCCGAGGTCCGAAAGAGGTCGAGCCGCAGCGCGATCGCAACCCCCGTTGCAACGTCGGTCTTCGGAACCGCCCAGACGCCGCGAACATCAACGATCTTGCCGGACCCTACGGCGTTGAACAGATCAAGATAGAGCTTGCTCGCCGCACCCCCCGTTGCTGGCACCATGTAGAAGTACGTCGGGATCGTGTTGGTGATATGCCCATCGCCATCTGCTTGCACGACGACCTGGTGCTCCTTGCCACCGATCAGGTGTGTGGCGACAATCGCGCCAGAGCCCGGCGTGACGAGAATGCTATCGTTGGCGAGGGTCATCGGTCAATCTTCGTGGCGAACGTTGTGCTCGCCGTTCTCGTACCGCTTGATCCAGTTGCAGTTGGCGCAAAGCAACTGATACTTCTCCGGATGGGCGATGATCGACCTGAAGAGTCGGTACCGATTTCCGTCACGCTCCCGGTCTTTACGGCCATCTCCATTGACATGATCTATCTGGAGCGCGCGCCAATCCTCGAATCCGCAGCGTCTGCATTTCCTCCCAAGATGCTCGATCGTGCGCAGGCGCGTGTCGCGCTGACCTTTCAACTTCCAGAAGGCGGTCTTGCCCGGATTTCGCGCCTGCCACTCCTTTATGTAGGCAGTATGCGCAGCCTTGTGACGCAGAGTGGTTGTGGCGGCGATCTTATCGCGCGTCGCGCGCGCTCTCGGCTTGCCTTTGGGCCAGGGCATGACTTGTGCTCTAGTCTTCCGAAATTGAACTCGTCGTCTTGAGTCGAGGGATTACACCAACAGCCATCGTTATGTTGGGACTGACTGTCCCACTATAGAAAATCTTTGTCGCGCCGCCGCCCGTCGGCCCCACACTGAAGAACGTGATCGCCGCACCGGGCGACGCGGTGCATTCCCCGAAGTCGATGTTGGCGACCGGGCTCACGCTGCCTCCAGAAACCGTCCAGCCGCCCGTGGTTCGAGCCACCGAGACGCGTGCGTAGCCGGTATAGGCCGTCTCATTTGTGGCCTGCGTGCCCGCCTCGCCGGGGTCCGCCGTGTGAAGCGCCACGGCGAGGTTGGTCAGCGGCGCTGTGGCGGCGTTATCCGCGAGGTTGGCAATCGCCGTGGCGTTAAAGATCAGCGCCAACAGGTCATTCTCGAAGGTGTTGCCTTTCGACATGCCTCACTCCTCCAAGAAATACACGAGCACCCGCCCCGCCGACAACTGCGTCAGCTCCACGCCAAACGGTACATGCAGGCCCGTCGGCCCGAAGTTCGCCCCTTGATAGGTCTGCGTCGTATCCGTCCGTCCCGCCCAGATCAGGGCGCCCGTCACGACGCAGTTGAGCCGCGCCGTATCGCCGAGCGTCGTCACCCCTTCCCACAGAATCATGTGAATCCGGCCGGGTTCGAGCGCCAGGTCGCCCACCTTGGTAAAGACGGCGGGGCCGATGCGCGCCAGCTCAGTTCTTCCCTTGCAGGACGGCCCGCTGTCGGTCGGCTTCGTCGGCATACCGCACCAGCGCCAACGCGATCGCGCGGGCTTGGACTGGGCTGAGGATCATCGTGCCGACGGGTTCGGCGTACCGGACGGTGACCGACCCTTGTTCGGCGTTAATCTCCGTGGCGTTGGTCTGGATCGTCATCGCGCCCCTCCCGTCGCCCCCGACAGCAGGGCCGACACGATCGGCGAAGCCGCGCTGCCGCCCGCGCCCGCCCCATCGCCCGGCGCGCCACCCTGGGTGCGCCCGGCCTGCCGCGCCTGGATCTCCACCATGCGCTCGGCCGTCGCCGTCAGCTCGTCGATGATGCGCTCGGAAATCCCCTCGAACTTCGCCGCCGTCTCGCGCAGGAGCT
Source organism: Betaproteobacteria bacterium (assembly GCA_016199485.1). GTDB lineage: Bacteria > Pseudomonadota > Gammaproteobacteria > Burkholderiales > SG8-41 > JACQGO01. The sequence continues at coordinate 9,029 of JACQGO010000170.1, read as the reverse complement.
CCCGGTTGAGGGCCAGCTGCGGGTACTGTCCAAGGATTTGCAGGAACTCCAACCACTGTCGCCGCTCCCAATCGAGATTTCGGGGACGGGTCGAGCCCGGAAAGACCCGCACGTCGGCCTCGAACTGGAGGGCTTCGCGCTGGACCCGGAGCCACTTTTCCGCCCCGAACCGCTCCCGGAAGGCCTGCTTGAGCGCCGGGAAGCCGGCCAGGGCCTCTTTCGGAATCCGGTAGACCCGCTCCATGTAGGCCATGAACTCCTTGTCGTCGAAGGCCCGCAGGCGAATCCAGAGCCCCAAGGTCAGGGTCTCCTTCACGGCCTGGAGCATCTTGCGGCCGGCCGTGGCCAGCCAATCGTTGACCGAATCCTGCATTTCCGATTCCCGGACCCCGGCGGACCGCTCGATGAAGGCCGATTCGGTCGCCGTGGCCTTGTCGGGGTCCTGGAGCCGCGCCCCAGATTGCCCCGTGATGACCCGCCAGTCCGCGTCCAGATAGCCCAAATCCCGGTGAATATCCATGTTCAGCGGCGGGATCTCCAGCACCCGAGGCGGGCGGTTGATGTCCGTCACCTTGACGGCTTCGAGATCACTCGGGCTCTGCAAGCCCTTGAACGCCTCGTCGAAATCGGCGAAACTCTGCTCCTCGTAGAGAATCTTCCGCGCCGCGCGCTTGGCCCCTTCCATGACCTGCTGGCGCCGGATATTGTATTCCCGTTGCGGGTCGAGCCAGGGATGCACCAGGGGAAACGGCCAGGGGATGGACTCCGGCCCCAAAATCGGGTCGCCCAGGATGAGCAGGGCATAGGGATGGGCCTCGATCCATGTCGGCATCGGCTCTTCGACCAGAAAATCTTCCTCGATCTGCCCCTCCGCCCACACGGCCCATCGCTTCTGCCGAAGGTCATAGCATTCCAGATAGCGGAACATCTCCTCCGCCTCGCCGCCCATCCCGCCAGGAGGCTCGGCCGACTTCGCCCGGGGTCGCGTGGCCGTCGCGTTGGCCCGGAGGCCGGATCGGATTCCCGCCGGAAACCGGGGATCGTCCTGGGCCGAGGCCAGGGGCACGCTGATCTCCTCCCCGATCCAGGTCCAGGATTCGGGATCGGGGCCTTCATCGGGCAGGAGCAGGGCGGCCGCGTCCACCCACTGCCAGCGGTACACCTCATCCACCAGCACCTCATCAGGCTCGAGGACGACCGCGCCCGTCATGGGATCGCGGACCGGAACATTGGCCCCGAGATCATCCTTCACGGGCTCGCCGCGCTCGGTCGTGCGGTAAATCGGCTCGCCCTTCTTTGGGTTCGGCTCCAGACGCGGATCGTAGATCACCTTCAGGACGCCCAGGCGAAAATAGGCTTGCAGGAGGGCGAGTTTGCCGGCGTGCTTCAGGTTCTCGTCCCGCAGCGCGATCGCATCGAGAAGCCCTTCGGCGGTGGCGAGCACCGATTCCGTCGCGGGTTCCGTCCGCCCGGGCGCGGGGCGCACGAAGAATTTCGGAGCGGCGTAGAGGAGGGTCGGTCGAGAGGTACGGAGCGTGGCCCAGAAGCGGTTGAGAATATGTTCCTTCTGTTCCTGCTGCTGGCCGATGAAATACTTCTCGGCCTGCTCGATGCGGAAGGTCCGTTCCCAGGTGGCGCGCACCTCCCGCGCCCGGCTGACGCGGGCCTGCCACTTCCGCAGCAGGTCCTGGCGTGCGAGCTTCGCGCGATCACCCGCAGATGGCTCGACTGGCGGCTCCGGCGGCTTCGGGGGCTCAGGCGGGCGGCGTTTGCGCGGCGGCACGGCTTAGCCGACCATCTCCCGCCGGAAGGTCCGCACCGGCTGCCCATCTTTCGCGCGCTTGGCCTGCGCCCGCCACCAGAGAAACGTCGCGGGCGTGGCCGCCGCGCGGGCCTCCACGGGGCGCGGCGGGAAGCGCCGGAGGAACATCTTCAAGCCGTCCCAGGCGTGGTCGTCCTTGTCCACGAGCTTTTCCGATTGCTCCCGCGCCAGCGCCACCCGCGGGGAAAACTCCCGGTGGCGGAGCTGCCCCAGTTCCCAGAGGAGCTTCGGGCAGTCGGTGGTGATCCGGTAGAGCGGCCGGTCGGGGTCCTGCCAGTAATGGCCGTGCAGCCATTCGGCGACCATGGTGTCCCCCCCGCGCTCGCCGGGCACGAAAACGACCCCGCAGCGGCGGAAGAGGTCGGCGATGGATTTGTTGGTCTCATCGGCCATCGGCTGGTCGTCCGCCCAGATCGAGGGATCGGCCACCATCCACGTCAATTCGCCCGCAAAGGGGTTGGGTGCGAACCGCCGCCCGTCTGGGAGGATCACCGGGGCGCCCTCGTGGCCCAGGATGATCTGCGCCACGGCCGACACGGGGACATGGGCGGCGTAGAACTCCCAGAGCGTCACCACCGCGCCGTCCCCGTTGATCCCATGGACGTGAAAGGCGGCGGGGTTCCGCCAGCCGTGGTCGTAGGACCCATAGAGGCGATAGCCCGTCGGGCGGAAGGGGTCGATGACGATCTGCCCCCGGCCGACCCAGGCCTCCCAGTTCGGGAAGAGGCGGGTACCCCCCATCGCGCCGTAGTCGATCTCCTGTTCCTTCCGCCACCGGGGACTCTGCCGCCCGCCCGGGTAGCCGCGCGGGGCCTCATCCAGCCAGGCATCGCCGGCGGCGGTGCCCGGGCGCTTGGCGGGATCGGCGGAGTAATGGATGCGCAGGACCGGGATCGACCCGGCCGCTAGGCGGTGAGAGAGGCCCGGCAGGCTCACTGGACAAACACCTCGTGGCAGGTGAGACAGGCGACGGCCGCGCGGCCATCGGCGAGCCGGTAGCCTTCGACGGGATGCTCCCCATGGCATTGGCGGAACTCGTCGCCGGTCATGGTCACGACGGGCCGATCAGTCCAGAGGTGCCCGGCCATCTGGGCCACGGCCAGGAGCACGTCGGGATTCACGCCGCCGCCCCCTCGACCAGATCGCAAAACTCCCCCGGATTGGCCGACGAGACGGCGATGTAACTGCCCCCGCCCTGCACCGCCGGCAGGGCGGCCGTGTAGGAAGCCCCGAACTCCGGCTGGAAGGCCGCTTCATCCGCGAAGACGACCGAGGGATGGTTCGATCGGATGACGTGCCCGCCTTCGGGAATCGCCCAGACGTGCGACCCGTTGGGATAGTACAGATGCCCATAGGCTCCCGCAACCGGGAACCGGAGCTGCCGAAGGGCGGGGGGCAGATGCGCCTCCATGAAGCTCATGCGCCCGACCTCCGGGTCTTTCATAAACACGAAGGACGCCGCCTCGTCCTCGCGCTTGGACTGGATCAGGATCAGCTGGTGGGGATACGCCCGCGCCCGCCAGTGGCAGTAGGCCAAGACCGTCCAGGTCGCCATCACGTCCCGGCTCTTCTCGACGAAGCAGATCCCGCTCCGCGCCACCGCGTCGAGCCAGGCCGGCGCCATCCCGGCCTCGAGCGCCCAGCGGGCCTCCGCCACGGCGACCAGCCGCCCCGCGAGCAGGAGGCAATCCAGGAGCGCCCGCAGATACGGCACGTCCGGGAACGGTTTCACGGGCCGGGCGGGGTCGTGCTCGTCCTTGGTCAGCAGGAGCTTGGACTCGAAGATGAACCAGTGAGCGTCGCGCCGGGCGCGTTCGGCGGCCAGCCGGGCGGGCATCCCCCCAGTCATGTTGGCTCCCCGTCAAACAAGGTCTCGTATCCCGATGGACGGCCCCCCGCCCATGCGAGCGCGCTATCCCGTGCCCGTCTCACATCGCGGACATTGTTCATTCCCAGCGCCCGACAGGCCGCGTATGCCCCTTCCTTGGCCGCGGTACACCACGAGCAAAACCAGAGGTACGAGTGTTCTTTCGGGTGCCCACAATTAATGCACGCCTCGGGCTGGCTCATTCCGCCCGGTCCCCGTCTCGGGCCGCCGCCTCGGCCAGCCAGCCCTGCAACTGCCCGAATTGCTCTGGCGTGAGCCGCTTGAGCCAGTCGTCCGGGGCCCGCCCCCCGCCCGCCTGCTTAGCGATCGATTCCCGTAAGGCCATCAGCGCCAGGGCCAGTTTCGCCGTGTGGGCGGAAATGCGGCTCGTCCGCTGCGGCTTCGTCGCCAGTTGGCTATAGTCCGTCACGGCCAACTGCTCGGCCTGCCGCACCAGCCCCTCCACCGCCCAGATCAGCCCCTGTTCGATCCGCGTGGGGTCCAGCCGTTCGATCACCCCGGTCATGGCCTGCCGGAGCAATTCGTCCACCGCGAGCCGGTCTTCTGCCTTACTCCGCTTGGCCATCGTTAGCCGCCTTGACCCATCGGGAAAATTTTGGCGGCGTATCGTCGGGGGCGGATGCCGTGGGCGCGTCCGACCCCTCCGGCGGGGTTGCCCCCTGCCCCCCTGGTCTGCCCCCAGGCCAACGCCCGGCCCAACCGATCCTGAAGGAACTGGACCCGCATCCCCTGCGGGGAGCCCCAAGGCCGGTGCTTGGGCCACGCCCAGCCTCCAGGCCAGACGATCTGGCCTCTGCCCATAAGAGGAGATGGGGTCGGGCCGGAATCGCCAGTCCTTGGCCTTCCGGCTCCCCGTGAGCCGTGGAGCAGCACGAGCTGGCCGCCTCCGGCCGTCATTCGGCTGAAACTGGGCTGAAGAAGTTGCGCAACATCTCCATCATTCCGCATACTTACGTCCCCAATGTCCGATAAGAAGCATTATGACAAGGAGCCGTTTGCCATGCTGGCGCTACTCTTTGCTCCTTCCTCACGGCTCTGTCAAGTTCCCTGCGTGCAAGTCCCGTGCGTGCGGCACGGGCTAACTGTCGAAGCTGCGGCGCGTTTATCTTCTTCGGCAACATTGGATAAACCCGAGAACTCAGAGCAGTGACAGTTCAATAGCACCCTCCAGCAGAAGTACTGCCCAGAGTATACCCCTTCCATAGGTTTCCCCTGGGCATGAGGGCTCGGGACACCGGTAGTGGGCTATTTTGAAAATTGAACCGCATCGGAAGATTCTAGTTCTTCGAGACGAGCCATTCGATTTGCTTGACGAGATCGTGGCGAAACGCCCGAAGTCAAAATAGCCCACTACCGGGACACCTGAATACTACTCAAGCCATCGTAGCAGCAGTATATTGCCCCTTTGGCTACCGAGCGCGGGGATCCTGCCATTTGACGCACCGCCCGGTTCAATGGGCGGCGGTGGACTTGTGACACATTACGCACCATGAAACGTTCGGCATCATTCCCCATCCTTTAGCGCCCGCTGCACCGCAGGATGGGCAAAGGCAGCCATTAGCCCGTACAGAGCCTCACATTCTTGTTGACTCCAGTGCCGATGGTCCCGAAGAGGATCGTGACACGTCTGCCCGGCTAAACAGACGAGGCCAGAAGCCAAAGACTCCTTGTACCGTTCCGCGGCCTCCACCAGCGCGACGAAGGGGGCGAGGTCGGCTTTGAGGCGACGGTTTTCAACGAACGGGTCAAAGTCCAATGCAATCCGCTGAATGCGGTTCATTTCCTTCAACTGCTCTACCTCCGCCTCGGCCTTCTCAAGCTGCGTGCGGTAGATGGCGATTTCGGCATCCATGTTCTGACACGCCATCACATTGAATTCGCACTCAGAGGTCAACCGCGCCACCTCCGCCTTGGTTTCCGCTAGGTCAGTTTTGAGGGCAGCCACAAGCGCAGGAACCTTCGCACACAGTATCTCCTCTTGGCGGGAGCCATCATCGGAGATGTAAGCCGCCTGACCAAACTGTGCCCCTATTTCCGTTACCAGCCCTTGATAGTAGGCCACACCCCGAGAGAACTGTGCGGCGGTCTCTTTCCACGCCGCTACCTCTGCCTCCAGCGCGACGATCTGCGCGGCTTGAGCGGCGAGGCGATCAAGCAACGGCATAACCTCCTGGATATAAGCCCGCGCCCAAAAGTGAGTAGACTTTTTCGCCGTGTCAAGCATCCCTTTGGCGTGTTCGGGTGTTCCAACGCTCATCCCTCACCCCTCCGGCGGATGGCGGCGGTGATCAGGGAGCAACACCTTAGGCCCCCGTGATTTTCATGCTCCTGCACGATGTTCACGCACGCCTCTCGCTCCTCCTTGACCGCCTGGGCGACTACGGACGGAACCGTTTCCTGAATGCAGACAAGGCAGGCATGGAGGGGTTGTTGGTGCTTCTCGCAGACCCGCGCCTTGGCGACCTGCTCAGCAACGTAGGCGCGAACGCAGTCTTCACACAAACACTCCTCCAGCAAGTGCGGCTTCGGCGTCATGCCAGATCACCCCCGTGCCCTGACAGGTTCGACATGGGACAAATTTAATCTCTGTAGCTACTGACAAGTGCGTGTAGAGGGTCTCCTCAACATGCCCGGCTCCTTGGCAGACCGGGCAGACGTGTGGACACCGATGCACCGCGCGCGGCGGGGTCATGTTTTTCCTTTCTTGCGACAGACTGGACGATGGGCGTAATACGCATTGCCTCGAATGACACGCTTGCACCGTGGGCAAGTATGAACATCTCTCAAATGTTTCCGCCCCGCTTCGACTATGGCCGCGCGGTCTCTTCCGAAAGGCATCAGAGCGTCACCGAGCGCGGCCGGGTCATCGGGGCACCGGCCAGTGTAGATCAAGCGTCGTGGGGCCTAACTCGGCTGGCGGTGGCTGTCGGAAAAATGCTGTCGGGAATGCGAGCGCGAATCCTATGCGCTTTAGCGTCCCCTCTGACGGCGGTTCTTGATTTACTTCCCATTTAATCACATCATCGGGATTTACGAGAAGGGCGTTCGCAAGATCCTCCAGTGTCCAACCCCGCAACTCTCGTGCTATCGTGATTCGTTCACCGTAGATCACTCCGGCTCCTCCAGGCGGGCGAGCGCGCGCAACAACGCCGCGCATAGCGTCGCCTCATTCGCGGCTTCGCCGGCCGCCAGCTCGCCCCCGTAGGGCTGGATCAGGCCCGCCAGCCACCCGTTGTATTCAACCACGCAATGATAGGGTGGAAGCTCAAAAGGGGCACCCATAATGGGCACTCGAATCGCTTCTCGCTGCCCGTTGAGGGTGATCGTCCAGTGCTCGTCCACCTGATGCCGCCACGCGTTCGGCCAGCGCGTCATCGGGGCGGCCTTCAGGGCGATGGCCAAGCGAGCGATGAGATCCATGACAAGGGCGATCTCATCGCCCATGCTGTTTTCCTGCCTGGTAGAACACGAGGGCGACCACCAGGTTGATCCCGATCCCTACCACGATCTGGAGCGCGAGGGCCCAGCCGGGGATGGCGCAGGGGATCATGTTACGCCCCCATCCGCCGCAGGAGCGCGTATTTCGGGCACCGCTCGACGCAGGCCGGACAGGTCACCGCCGGCCAGGCGTAGCTATGCTCGGCGCTGTTGCGGGCCTCGCTGGCGATCCCCTCGCCCGTGCAGACCGTCACCGGCCCCGCCGCACCATGTCGCCATTTGTGGATCGGGATCGCCGTCTCAGTCGCCATCAGAACCCTCCATCGGAGTGAGGGGGTGTTCGGCCTGCCGCCGCTCCTGGAGTTTCCGCAGTTGCTCAAGCTCGCGCCGGTGTTGCTCCCGCTGCCAGAGGCCGGCCGCGCCGAAGGCCACGTCGAGGGCGACGACGGCCGCTACGCAGCCGCTCAGCAGTAGCCCCGCCAGCAGCAGCCCGATGAGCCGACGGCCCAGCATCTTCACGCCGGCGTGATCTTTCCGCCGCGGCGCGCACCAGCCCGCAAGCTCGTAGAAGCTGATCCCCTTCACGAGACCAGCCAGAAAGGCAAGTATCATCCGCTTCACACGAGGAGCTCCTCCGAGATCTCCCAGCCCCCCGCGATCCGCCGTAGCTCCACGTACCGGGGCATTGGCGCCGCCGGCTTCGGTTCTGGCAGGAAGGGCACCGTCAAGCCAAGCACGAAGGCCCGGCCTTCCGTCCACGCCTCACCCGTCAGCCCCAGGAACAGCAGCGTTCGATTCACCCGGAGCGGGGGCCGCTTGCGGACGAAACGGAAGTTGAGGGCGAGCGCAGCAAAGGCCCCGCGCTCCTGGAAGGCGCGGAGCGTGTCGAGCTGCCGGATGAGCCGAGCGTCCACGTGGAAGATCGGGCTCCGCGCGAGCTTCGCTTCGACGGCCAAGAAGCGGCCGCCCGGAGCCATGCCGATTAGGTCGCAGGGCTTTGGCAACGCGAAGCGCATTTTCCCATCCCTGGCAACCTGCATGTGAGAGACGGTCACGTCGGGCCATTTCGCCATCCAGCAATCCAGGTGGCGGAATGCAGCGCTCAGTTCGGCATGGAAGAGAGTTTCCTTCACGGCTGTCCGTTCACGCGCTGGCTGTACCGATCCACTTCATAGATCGGTCCCGCGACACGCTTGGCTTTCACCTTGAAAGGATAGTTGGGAGTTGAGTGGACGATGATGTCGACGAGGGCGACCGGACAGGCGACGAATCGCGTGGCGTCCGCATCGAAATGACTTTTTGCGATTATGGGATCAGCGGTGAAGTGTAACCCTCCGCCACATTCCGCCGTTCCGCCATCCCAATCGGGAGCCTCTGGCATGGTTCCAGGGGCATAGAGCATCCCGCGAGCGCTTCGATAATCATCCCGGACGGCCTTGTAGAGGATCGCCATATCGCCCTCGATTTTTGCACCGTAAAAGGCGCACCATTCCAGCGGTGTCGTCGGCTTCGGCACCTTGATGAGCACACCGCCGGCAATCTGGGCAGCCTCACTGTGCTGATGCACGGCAACATATTGAGAGGCCTCGACGTAGGCGCTCCCCCGAGCCGCGACGTAGGCGCTCCCCCAGGCCACGACGTGGGCGCTCTCCCGGGCCTCGACGTGGGCGCTCCCCCGGGCCACGACGTGGGCGCTCCCCCGGGCCTCGACGTGGGCGCTCCCCCGGGCCTCGACGTGGGCGCTCTCCCAGGCCTCGACGTGGGCGCTCTCCCAGGCCTCGACGTGGGCGCTCCCCCGGGCCTCGACGTGGGCGCTCCCCCGGGCCTCGACGTGGGCGCTCCCCCGGGCCTCGACGTGGGCGCTCTCCCAGGCCTCGACGT
>JACQGO010000169.1 GCA_016199485.1 Betaproteobacteria bacterium | reverse complement strand
GCGATATCGACCAGCGCGGCGAGTATGCCGCCGTGCGTGTAGCGCCGGTCGGGGTGCACCACCCATTCTTCGCGCCAGGTCGCCTTGATCTCGATCTCGTCGTCTCCGGCTGAGAGCACGCTGATGCCGAGCCACTTGTGGAACGGCCTGCCGGTGATGAGTTCCTGCAGTCGCTCGACGGTCATTTTTTGTTCACTCATGCGCGATTTCCTGTGAGATGTCGTCCGGTCCGGGCTTGGCTTGCGCGGCCCATTGCCGCAGCAGCTCCTTGTCCACCTTGTTCGTGCCGGCGAGCGGCAGGCGCTCGAGGAGAAACACGCGCCGTGGATGCCGGTACGCCGGCCCGTGGGCGAGCGCGAAGCGCTTGAGTTCCGCCTCGCCGGCCGTCGCTCCCGGCTGCAGCACGACGAACGCATACGGCACCTGCCCTTTCAGCTCGTCGTCGAACGGCAGCACGACCGCCTGCGCGACCGCGGGGTGGCGCTCGAGCAGCGATTCCACCTCGATCGGGAAGACGTTTTCGCCCCCGCATACGAACATGTCGTCGGTGCGGCCGACGAAGTAATAGAAGCCCTCGGCGTCGCGGCGGCAGATGTCGCCGGTGTAGTACCAGCCGTCGCGCAGGCGTTTCGCGGTCTCTTCCGGCAGGTTGTGATAGGCGAGGAGCACCCCGGGATTCTTCACCGCGAGCTCGCCCTCGTCGGGCGTGGGCCTGCCCACGAGTTTCGCTTCGGTCCCCGGGTAAGGCACGCCGATCGAGCCCGGCGGGCGCGGCCTGCCCCCGGGGTGGGGCCCGAGCGGGACCGGCCCGCCTTCCGTGACGCCATAGTTGACCAGGATCTCCGCGTGCGGGAAGGCGCGCTCCAGCTCTTCGAGCAACTGGCGCGAGGCGGGTGCGGAGCCCATCATGACGGTGCGCACCGGGGAAACGTCAATTGCGGCGAGCCGCTCCTTTTCCACGAGCACCATCGCGAGCATGGTCGGCACGCCGGAGATGACGGTGCAGCGGTAGCCGCCGATGGCATCGATGTAGCGCCCGGCGTCGAACTGCGGCATGAGCGGCAGCATCGCGCCGGCGGTGAGCCCTTGTTTGATCGCGTTCAGGGCGTTCTTGTGATAGAGCGGCGCGGCGACTAGGATCACGTCGCGCGTCGTGGTGCCGCGCCAGTAGGCGAGCGTGAGCCGGCTCCAGTTCTGCCCGTAATGGGTGAGCAGCACTCCCTTCGGCCGTCCGGTCGAGCCGGAGGTGTAGGGCTGGATCGCGACCGAATCGGGCGCCGGCTCGAAGGCGGCGAAAGGCCCCGGGTCGACGAAACGCTCAAACGCGTTCTTGCCGCCGCCACCGTACTCGATCACGCGCACGCTTTCGGGACAGAGCGGGTTCAACGCGCGCTCGGTGAACACGATCCTGGCGCCCGCATCGCGCAGGATGAAAGCGATCGTGTCTGCGGTGAGCCTGGCGTTGATCGGCACCGGCACCGCCCCCGCGCGCATCGCGCCGAGAAGGGTTGCCACGAACTCCACGCGGTTCAACGATGCAATGCCGATGCGCTCGTCGGGTTTGAGGCCGGCGCGCACGAGCCCGCGCGCCACCGCGTTCGCGAGTGCGTCGAGCTCGCGGAAGCTCACTTCGCGGGGCTGCGCGGGGTCGCGGAGATCGACGATCGCGGCCCGCGTCTCGTGCGCGAACCCCCGGAACAGCAGTCCGAGGTTGCCGGGATGGCCCCGGGCCTCCGGGCGGGCGAGGAGCATTATGGAGCGATCACGACCTTGCCGAACACTTCGCGCTCCTGGATGAGGCGCAGGCCTTCGCGCGCTTCACCGAGCGGGAGCACCTTGTCGATCACGGGCTTCATCTTCCCTTCCTGGATCAGCGCCATCAGCGCGATGAGGTTCTCGTCGTAGAAGCTGTTCGAGCCGATGATCTTCAGCTCGAAGCTCCAGATGTAACGCAGGTCTTCCTTGGGGTCATGGCCGCCGGTCGCGCCGCAAACGAGGATCCTGCCGCCGCGCTTGACGCACTTGAGCGAGGGCAGCCAGGTATCGCCTCCGGTGAAGTTGACCACGACGTCGACGCCGCCTTCATACGAGCGCCGCTGCGGCTTGCCGTACTTCCCGATCGCCCACTTCGAGAAATCGACTTCCTTGTAGTTGAGGACGTGGTCCGCGCCGAGCGCCTTGAGGCGCCGCGCCTTGTTTTCGCTGCCGGCGCACGCGATGACCTCCGCGCCGAGCATCTTCGCGAGGATCACGCAGCCGGTACCGACCCCGCCGCTTGCGCCAAGGATCAGCACCTTATCGCCTGCCTTCACCGTCTGGTGAGTGATCAGCATGCGATGCGCGGTGCCGTACGCCACGGGCAGCGAGGCGGCTTCCTCGAAATCGACCCCGTCGGGCATGCGGATCAACTGGTGCTCGGCCACCAGGCACTTCTCGGCGAGTCCCCCGTTCAGCATCTCGCCCATCAGCCCCTTCCAGCGGTTCAAGGGATTCACCAGTACGCGATCGCCGGCTTTCCACTGCGGCGAGACGCCCGGGCCGGCCTCGAGGATCTCACCCGCCATGTCGAGCCCGATGATCACCGGAAGCGGCACCTTGATGCCGGGCATGCCGCGCACCGTGAACACGTCGTGGTAATTGAGCGAGGAGGCGCGCACGCGGATCACCACGTGGCCCTCGGTTACCCCGGGATCGGGGAAATCGGGAACGTACTTCAGCTCGTCGAGTCCGCCGTGCTGCTGGAGAACTACTGCTCTCATGTCTGCTCCGCTATCTGCTCGACGAGGCGTTCGAGTCGCGCCGGCAGCATCAGCGCGGCTCCGGGGTGATCGCGAGATTGAGCACGAGGCTGCTGGTCAATATCGCGCCCAGCACCATGTTGCGCGCCGCCTCGATCTGTTCGCGCGAGATGCGCTCGGCGGTGTCGCCGTCGCCGCGCGCGAGCGCCTTTACCAGCGCGCGGTGCTCGTGCTGCATCTCCTGCGAGCGGTCGCGCAGCCCGAGCCCGAGGCGCAGCAGCCGCGTCATCTCGTCGAGCAACTGCTCGACCGCCGCGGCGAGCCGCGGGTTGCCCGTCGCCTGCGCGATCGCCACGTGAAACGCCTGGTTCGCTTCGAGAAAGCGCATCATGCTCCTCGCGTCGCCCGGCTGATAGCCCGCGCGGCACGCCTCATCGAGCGCCTTCAGCCGCCGGGTCTCGATCCTGCCTGCCGCCATGCGGGCCGCCGCGGGCTCGAGCATCAGGCGCAGCTCGAACACGTCGTGGATGTCCTTGACGGTGACCGGGGTCACCATGTAGCCGCGCCGCGGGATCGCGCGCACCAGGCCGTCGTGCGCGAGCCGCGAAAGCGCCATGCGTACCGGCGCCTTGCCGAGCTTGTAATGGCTGCACAGCTGCGTCTCGGAGATTTCGGCGCCCGGCGCGATCGCGCAGCAGAGGATGTCGTGCTTGATGCGCTCATAGGCGCGGTCGGAGAGCAGCGGCAACGGCTTGACCACCGCTTTCGGGGAGTTGGGGGCGGAGGTGATCATCGCGGGCACGGCATCGGAGGGCAGTTATGACATCCTAAGAACAACACTGTGACATGTCAATGCGGCACAGCGGCGCGCTGCGCTAGAATTGCGGCATGCCGACCTTTCAGGCCGCGCCGCCACGCGCTTTTCCTGCGGTTGCCGCGTCATCGCTGCAGCGCGCGCAATGAATCTTCTCGCGCGCGCCAACGCGCTGTCCGTTGTGGTTACCGTAACCGCCACCCAGATGGTCGGGGCGATGTCCAACGCCGCGCTGCCCGTCATCGCGCCCAGGCTCGCCGAGGCGCTCGGGGTGTCGGCGGCGTTGATCGGCTACCAGGTGAGCGTGCTGTTCGGCGCCGCGTGTATCGGTACGCTCTTCGGGGGCGCGTTCGTGCAGCGCTTCGGCGCCTGCCGCACGACCCAGATCAGCATCGGGCTGTGCGGCGCAGGCCTGTTGTTCATGACGGTTTCCGACATCGCCGCGATCGCGCTCGGTTCGCTGGTGGCGGGGTTCGGGCAGGGCCTGATCAATTCCGCGGCCGCGCACCTGCTGGTGCGCTATACCTCTGCGGACCGCCGCAACCTCATCTTCTCGGTGAAGCAGAGCGGCGTGCCGGTCGGCGGCATGGCGATCGCGCTCACGGCGCCGGCAATCGCGGTGAGCATCGGATGGCAGTGGGCGCTCGTCATGGTCGCAGCGCTGGCCGCGCTCCTCGTCGCGCTCATCCAGCCGGCGCGCGGCGCGTGGGACGCGGACCGCGACCCGGCGGCGGGCTTGCGGCAGCGGCATTTCGGCGGACTGGCGCTGGTATGGTCGCGGCCTTCGCTGCGCTGGCTCGTGCTGGCCGGCTTTTTCTTTTCCGCGATCCAGCGCTCGCTGATCACGTTCACCGTGGTGTTCCTGGTGGCCGAGGCGGGTTACGGGCTGATCGCGGCAGGGATCATGCTGTCGGTGACCCAGGCGGGCGGCGTGATGGGCAGGCTCGCGTGGGGCTGGATTGCCGACCGCACGCGCTCCAGCCTGGGCGTGCTGCTCGTGATCTGCGTGATCACCATGAGCGCGAGCGTGCTGCTCGTGCTGATGACCGCCGACTGGCCGCAGCCCGCGGTATACGCCTTGTTCCTCGTGTTCGGCGCGGTTTCCGTGGGATGGAACGGCGTGCTGCACGCGGAGTGCGCGCGCCTGAGCCCTCCGGGGATGGTCGGGGCCATCGCGGGAGGGTCGACTTTCTTCATCTTCGGCGGCGTGCTCACCGGGCCCGCCGTCTTCGCCGCCGCCTACGGCGTGATCGGCAGCTACGCGGCAACCTTCAACCTGCTGGTCGTCTTCGGCGCCGCAGGTTTCGTCCTGCTGCTGCTCGCGAAGCACGCCGCACGGCCGCGGGCGGCGGAGGACCGCGAACGGCTGCATCCGGCACGGTAGCCCGGGTGCGAAGCGGCTTCTGGTGAGTGCATCGAGGGCACGCGGCGGCACCGGATCACATGATTGAGACTCTGCTCATCCGCCGCGGGCGCTACAATGCGAAGCGGGTCAACTTATAATGGTTAAGAGCCTCTAAGGGAGGAAAGCCATGATTCATTCATTGTCGAGGCTGTTCAGTCTTTGCGCTCCGGTTGTCTGGCTCGTCGTGCTGCCCGGTACTGCCGGCGCGCAGTCCGTGCAGACTTCTCGGCCGGAAGCACCGCCTGACTACCCGCAGAAATCGGTGCGCCTCGTGGTGCCGTTTGCGCCCGGCGGCGGTACCGACATCATTGCGCGCCTGCTCGCCCAGAAAGTCGGCGCGGCATGGGGCCAGTCGCTCGTTGTCGACAACCGCGGGGGCGGCGGCGGGACGATCGGCGCAAACATCGCGGCAAAATCGGCGCCGGACGGTTACACCGTGCTCCTGACGAGCCTCAGCATCGCTTACACCCCCGCGCTCTACAAGAAGCTTCCGTACGATCCCGAGAAAGAATTTGGTCCGGTCACCCTGGTCGTCACGCAACCCAATCTTCTCGTGGTGCCCCCCAGCCTGCCCGTAAAATCCGTCGCCGAGCTCATCGCGCTCGCGAAATCGAGGGCGGGGGAAATCCGTTACGGCTCCGGCGGCAGCGGCAGCGCACCCCACCTTGCGACGGAGCTGTTCCGGGCCACCGCCGGTATCACGCTGGTTCACGTGCCGTACAAGGGCGGCGGCCCGGCCCTCACGGGTCTGATGGCCGGCGAGGCGCATCTGATGATCGCGGGCACGGCATTGCTGCTGCCGCACGTGAGAGCGGGCAGGCTGAGGGCGCTGGCAGCGACCGGGATGACGCGCGCCAGGGCGGCGCCCGAGCTGCCGACCGTTGCCGAGGCCGGGCTGCCGGGATACGAATTCGACACCTGGTACGGGCTGTTGGTGCCGGCCAGGACGCCGGGTGCGATCATCGGGAAGATCAATGAGGAATTCAACCGCGCTCTCGCGGCGCACGACGTGCAGGAACGCCTTGCCGGCGCCGGGTTCGAATCGTTGGGCGGAACGCAGAAGAGGTTCGCCGCCTATCTCAAAGCCGAGATGAGAAAATGGACCACGGTGGTGCGCGAGGCGAACATCCGGATTGACTGAGGAAGTCCCGCCAGTGTCGAGGGAAGCGAGCATGGAGAAGAAGATCGCCGTTCTGGGCGCAGGCGCCATAGGGAGCAGTGTCGGGGCCGACCTTGCCAGGGCGGGATACGACGTGGTTCTGATAGACCAGTGGCCTGCGCATGTGGAGGCCATGAAGGCAGGCGGACTGCGCGTCGTCATGCCCGATGGGGAGTTGCATACTCCGGTGCGGGCCTATCACCTGTGCGAAGCGTGTTCCCTGAACGCGCAGTTCGACGTCGTGCTTCTTGCCGCCAAGTCCTACGACAGTTGCTGGATGGTCGAATTCATCAAGCCGTACCTCAAGCCGGACGGCGTGGTGGTTTCAGTGCAGAACAGTCTGAACGACGAGTGGATCGCGCCCATCGTCGGCATCACGCGCGACATCGGTTGCGTCATCGAACTCTCCGCGGAAATCTTCACTCCCGGGACGGTCCAGCGCAACACGACCCGCGCAAAGACATGGTTCGGGCTCGGCGAGCTGCACGGAAGGATCACCCCTAGACTGCGGGAACTCGAGAAGATGATGGGCTGCGTCGGCAGGGTTTCCGTCACCACGAATATCTGGGGTGCCAAGTGGACCAAGCTCATCAACAGTTCGATGGTGCTGGGACCTCTCGGCATACTCGGCCTCAAGCCGTGGGAGGTGGCGGGCGAGCCCGGGGTGTTCGAGCTGTGCATCAGGCTCGGCAGGGAAACCACGGCGGTCGGGACCGCGCTCGGCTATACCATCGAGGCGATTTTCGGGCTCGGTGCCGAGGAGTTCACCGGATCGACCGAGGAGGTCCTGGAGAAGAACCTCAGAACCATCGCTGGCGTCGTCGGAAAGCACGGCCGCGGTGTCGTGATCCAGGACTACCTCAAGGGGCGATGCAGCGAGGTGGACTACCTGAACGGCCTCGTGGTGAAAAAAGGCAGGCAGGCCCATGTGCCTACGCCCGCGAACGAGGCGATCGTCCAGATCGACAGGCAGATCCAGCTCGGAGCGCTGAAGCCGGATCGCTCCAACCTGGCGCTGGTGGAGACGATGATACGTTGACCCGTTGTGATTACCGGGCCTGGATGTCGGCGTCCTTGACGACCCTGACCCAGCGCTCGTAGTCGGTGCGGATGCGCTTGTTGAATTCCTCCGGCGTGCCGCCCGAGGGCGCCATGCCCTCCGACTCGAGGTTTTTCTTCATTTCCGGTTCGCGCAGGATCCTGTTCACCGCCGCATTCAGGCGCCCGATTACGGCAGGCGGCGTGTTATTGGGCGCCACCACGCCGAACCACGATTCGACCTGGTAGCCGGGCAGCGTCTCAGCCATCGCCGGCACATCGGGCAGCGTCTTCCAGCGCCTGGCGGTGGTCACGGCGAGCGGGCGCAGCTTGCCGGATTGCAAGTGCGGCTGGAGCGGCACCAGGCCGCCGAGAATCAACTGGGTCCGCCCCTCCAGCAGGTCGGTCATCGTCGCGCCGGTGCTCCTGTACGGCACGGCGAGCATCCTGATTTTCGCCATGTGCACCATGAGTTCCATCGCGAGGTGGGTGATGCTGCCCACGCCGGGGGTGGCGTAAGCAAGCTCCCCGGGCTTCGAGCGGGCGAGCGCGAAGAACTCCCTGGTGGTCCGCGACGGCAGCGACGGATGCACCGACAGCACCAGCGGGTTGTAACCGATTTCGGCGATCGGGGCGATGTTGTTGATCGGATCCCACGCCGGCTTGTATGTGGCGGCGGAGGTCGTCCAGCTCCCCGTCGAGATCATGATGGTGTAGCCGTCGGGCGCGGACTCGACGACCAGCCTGGTGCCGACCAGTCCTCCGGCGCCGGGGCGGTTGTCTACGATGAACTGCTGGCCGAACTGCCCGGCAAGCTTGTGCGACATGCGGCGCGCGGTGATGTCGCTGCCGCCGCCGGGTGCGAACGGCACGATCACCCGCACCGGCTTCGCGGGGTAAGCCTGCGCCGGGCCGGTCGCAGCGGTCTGCGCGGCTGCGTGGAATGAAACCGCGGGCAGGACGACAAGCGCGCAAGCTGCGATGCGATACAGCGGCGTGATGATGGTCATGGCTCCTCCGCTAGAAGCGGCTTGGTCTCAAAAACCCGTTTGAAACCGCAGATATACGCAGATAAACACACCCATTAGCCGGCCGACGTCAAGTGTGCGAACCATGTTCTCG